>DATFHC010000097.1:0-4453 GCA_035248765.1 Gaiellaceae bacterium | reverse complement strand
GAGGAATGCGTTGATGCCGTCACCCGGATAGCCGTAGATCCGGTGGACGTCCCACGCACGCAGGCGTTTCAGGATGTAGTCGGCGACAAGCTCGCCCATAGCCGTTCCTCCTCGGAGTTGCTCTTACGAGTTGTGGACGCCAAGAGTGAACGGGAAACGCGGGAGGTACGCGACAGCTCGCCGAAGCATGGCTTCGAACGGGACGTCGCACGGAACATGGGTCTCTGCCGGCGGCAGCCGTCAAGAGCGGCCTGGAACTACGAGTGCGCGTCTATGAAGGCGAGCGTGCGCCGCCAGGCGTCGTCGGACGCTTCTTGGAACTCCTCCTGCTTGCGGTCGAAGAAGCTGTGCGGTGCGCCTTCGAACTCGATCAGCTCGTACTCCCTGCCCGCGTCGCGCAGCGCCTGCTCGAACTCGACGTTGTCCTCGTGGCTGATGGCTTGGTCGGCGCCACCCTGGAGCGCGAGGATCGGCGCGCGCATCTCGGCCACGAACGGAAGCGCGCGCGACGGCCGCCCGTAGAAGCCGACCGCCCCGTTCAGCTCGCCGTGGAACGCAGTCGCCACCCACGAGTACGAACCGCCCATGCAGAACCCCACGGTGAAGACCGACGTGCAGCCCTGCGCCAGCAGGTGTCGGATGCACGTCCCGGTGTCCTCCATCGCCTGCTCGAGCGTGAGCTCCTGGACCAGCGGCATGTAGTCCCAGTCGTCCGGCCGCTTGTCGGCGCCGGCGGTGCGGCCGAAGTAATCGAAAGCGACGGCCGCGTGGCCGCGCTCGGCGAAGCGGAGCGCGAGCTCCTCGTAGAAGCGGTAGAGCCCGCGGACGTCCGGCAGGATCACGACCCCGGTCGACAGGTCTCCTTCCGGAAGCGCCTGGAATGCGGCGAACCGGTTGCCGTCCTCGCTCTCGAGGACGAGGTCGTCGTGCGAAACCGCCGCGCCGGAGATCCGCGGGACCGGTGGCTCCGAGTCGAGCTCGAAACACATCGCACCGGAGCGTACGAGACCGACGCCCGCCCCGCGTCGTACCATCGAGCGCGTGACGGAAGAGGAATCCCAGCGCGACGAGATGAACGAGGCGATCCGCGCTCAGCGGGAACGGGGCGCGGTGCCGCGGTCGATGCTTCCGCCAGAGGACGAGCCGCCGCCGGCGCATGGAGTAGTCGAGGCTCCGGAGCCGCCGGATCCTCCCAAGCGCGGCCTGCTCGACCGCTTGTTCGGGCGCTAGTCCCGTATCCAAAGGCCTCCTGGGGCGTTTACCCGACGTCCAATGGGAGATGGGAGCGGGCGCGAAAACGGATCGCGGTTGATTCGGGGGCTGCAGATCGTGGCCGCCTGCATCATCGTGTTCGTTGGTGCGTACGCCGTCGGCACGGCCGTCGCGGGCCCGTTCTTCTGGTACTCGTGCAGCCTCAACGGCCTCGAGGTTCACGGCCCGACTCGCGCAAGCGTCATCCTCGCCAGCGACGGCACGCGGCTCGGCATGCTCGGCGCGAGCGGCGCGAGAGTGCCCGTGTCGTTGCCGAAGGTCGATCCGGTCCTGCGCAAGGCGATCATCGACACCGAGGACAGCCGCTTCTACGAGAACAACGGGATCGACTACATCGGGATCCTGCGGGCGCTGAAGACCGACGTCTCGTCGGGCCAGTTCGCGGAGGGGGCCTCGACGATCGAGCAGCAGCTCGTCCGAAACCTCTATCTCAGTCCGCAGCAGACGCTCGGCCGCAAGATCAAAGAGGCCTGCCTCGCCGTCCAGCTCGACCGAAAGTGGAGCAAGGATCGGATCCTCACGGCATACCTCAACGACATTTACTTCGGTCGGCAGGCGTACGGGATCGAGGCCGCTGCCAACGCGTACTTCGGCGTGCACGCAAAGAATCTCTCGCTCGAACAGGCGGCGCTGCTCGCAGGCCTTCCCCAGGCGCCGTCGGCCTACGACCCGATCACACGCCCGGGTGCCGCGCTCGCACGTCGCACGGAGGTGCTGCAGGCGATGCTCAAGGCGGGGGACATCTCAGAGTCCCGCTACAAACGGGCGGTCAACAGCCCGCTTGGCCTGCACCCACGAGCGGCGCCGGGCCTCGGAGGCCAGACCTATCTCTCCGACTTCATCACCTCACAGCTCGTCGACGAGTACGGCGCGGCGCGGACCCGCGCAGGCGGTCTGCGCATCTACACGACGCTCCAAGCCAAGGCGCAGACGCAGGCGACGCACGCCATCCTCGGCACGCTCAACGGCAAGAAGGATCCGGCGGGATCAATCGTCTCGATCGACCCCAAGACAGGCGAGATTCGCGCGATGGCCGTGGCGCAGCACGGGAAGAAGATCGCCTACGACATCGCAGCCGACGGGCAGCGGCAGGCGGGGTCGACGTTCAAGATGTTCGTGCTCACTCAGGCCGTGCAGCGGCAGATCAACCCCTGGACGACCAAGTACCTCTCGGCCCCCTTCGTCGGGCCGAACAACTGGAAGGTCCACACCTTCGAGAACACGTACTCGGGCCGGATCCCACTCACGCAGGCGACCCTCCTCTCGGACAACACGGTCTTCGCGCGCCTCACGCTCGACATCGGGCCGAAGCCGGTTGCGGATCTAGCGGAGCAGATGGGGATCGGGTCTCAGCTGAAGCCGGTCCCGTCGATCGTGCTCGGCGTGAACGCAGTGAGCCCGCTCGACCTCGCAACTGCGTACGCAACGCTGGCCGACGGCGGCGTTCTGCACCAGCCGACGATCCTCTCGAAGGTCGTCTTCCCGGGCGGAAACACGGAGGGAGCCTCCAAGCCACGCGGGAAGCGCATCGTCGATTCGAAGGTGGCCGCCGTCGTCACGAAGATCCTCGAAGCGAATGTCCGGTCGGGAACGGGGACGGCTGCCGCGCTCGCCGGCCGACCGGCAGCCGGAAAGACGGGGACGACCGACAAGTTCACCGATGCCTGGTTCGCCGGCTTCGTGCCACAGCTCACGACCGTGACGTGGGTCGGAGACCCGAAGAAGGAGCGCCCGCTGCGCAACGTGCACGGCATCGCGGGTGTCACCGGCGGCACGCTTCCCGCCCAGATCTGGCACACGTACATGACCGCCACGCTGCAGGGACAACCGGTCGAGCAGTTCGACGACCCGGGAGCTCCGCCGTACAAGCCGTGGTGCGGGAAGTACGAGTTCGCGCGCACCTTCCGCGACGCGCGCAAGCACGACGGCACCTGCAAGAAGCACGAAAAGAAGAAGCACAAGAACAAGCACAAGAAGCACAAGCAAACGACGAGCAACAAGACGACGACGGTTCACACGACGACGCGCTTCACGACGACGACGCAGCCCGGGACGACCGCGCCCGCGCCGACCACGACCGCACCTCCGCCGACGACGACCGCTCCGCCCCCGACCACCACGGCGCCACCGCCCACGACCACCGCCCCGCCCCCGACCACGACAACGACGCGAACGACGACAACAACGACGACGACGACAACAACGGCAACAACAACTGCGACGACCAGGACAACGACGACGGCCGCGACCCCGCGCGGCCCCTGACGCCTGCGCCGGAGGAGCCCGGAGCGCCTCCAGGCTCCCCCACCGCTGGGCGCGGCTTAGAACCTAAGCGGCCCGCTTCCTCCCGAGCATCTTCGTCCACCATTCGTCCTCGTCGACGAGCGAGGCCGTGACCTTCGGCCCGCTGGGCCAGCGCGGCAGCGATACCCGCCGCTGCTTCGTGAGCTCCTCGAGCACGGTCGAGCGGAGGGTGTGCAGGCGCTCGTGCTGCGCCTCGATCTCGCGGGCGAGCTCCTGCCGCTCGGCTTCCCGGCGGGCGACGTCGTGTTCGACCTCGAGCAGGGTTTCGCGGTACCCGATCACTTCCTCGATGGTGCTGGACATGCGGCGCTCCTCTCCAGTCGCGGTGGTACTCGGACGCCGCAGATGTCCTTGGGCGGAATCCTCGGCACGATCCGAGCCGCCCGCCATCCCTCGAATTGGCGTTTTCGCCGGAGGAGCGGCCCGCAGAGCCGAATGTCAAGTCAGCCGTTCTGGATGCCGATACACACGCCGTGACACTGCGGCAGGTGGATCCAAGACCATGAGCGCGTCCTTCGAGCCCCAGTCGCCTCAGCGGCAGATCGGCGAGCTCATGACCGAGCTCGGATTGATCACGGAAGAGCAGCTCGCGACGGTCCTCGAGGTGCAGCAGCGCTCGCAGCGGCCACTCGGGCAGATCGTCGTTGAGCTCGGCTTTGCCTCCGGTGCGGCGGTGGCGCACGCCCTGGCCATGCAGAGCGGAGGAGCTCTGAGGACCGAGTACGGCTTCGCGCTGGGCGTGAGCTCGGGTCAAGCCGAGGACTCCGGAGAGACCGGTGTCGGGCTGCCCAAGCTTCGCCTGGCGGCGACGGCCGTCCCGCCGATTCGGGTCGAGACCGATCAAGCGCCTGACCAGGACACGGCCTCCGGCGAGGAG
>DATFHC010000096.1:0-7835 GCA_035248765.1 Gaiellaceae bacterium | reverse complement strand
GAGCAGCCAAAAGGCTGCTATTCCCATGGTGCTGCGAAGCCGGATGCCGCGAGTCGGGCGGTCGGCCACGACGGCGGCTGACGCGAGACCCTCGTCAGCCCTCACGATGGACGAGTGTAGCCCTCGTTCCGGCGAGCCGCGCCCAGGAAAGCCAAGGTTGTGAAGCCTTCGTTAGCAACGGCGAGGATTGGCCGACGCGTGCGCTAGCGTGTGCCGTCGTGCCGTTGAGGGTCTCGCGGAGGTTTCTGTGGGTCGTGGTCGCAGGTGCCTGCGCCGGCCTGCTCGCCCTAGTTCATGGCGCGACCAGCTTTGCGAGCGCTGGAAGCCGGTTCCACGCGGCGCAGCAAGTCCGGACGTATTCGACCCCCGGGACGCTGCCGTTCCGGACCTCCCTCCTCGACCCGTACACGTTCACGGGCTCCCAGCAGACGACAGCATTCCAGATGGCGCATGCCGCGGGCGCGAGCTACGTCCGCCTCGTGGTCCCCTGGTCCGAAATCGCGCCGGCGAGTAGGCCGGGCGACTTCGTTTCCACGGATCCGAACTCGCCCTACTACACGTGGGGCTGGTTGGACAGGAGTGTCTCGGCGATCGAGGCGGATGGGATGCAGCCCATGCTCGACATCACGAGCGCTCCCAGCTGGGCCATTGCTCGGCCCGGGAACGGCCAGACGGCCGGCGCGCCCAGCGCTTCGGCACTGGCCGACTTCGCGAAGGCTGTCGCGCTTCGCTACGACGGGCATCACGGCGAGCCTGTCGTGCGCACCTTCCAGGTCTGGAACGAGCCGAACCTCAGCCTGGACCTCTCCCCGGTGAAGGCGGCAAGCGTGTACCGCGGGATGGTGAACGCGTTCGCCACGGCCGTCCACGGGGTGAATCGTTCGAACCTCGTCGTCGCGGGAGCTCTCGATCCGTTCGAAAATCTCGCGAAAACGTTCATCACCCAAGCCCCGCTCGCGTTCATGCGCTCGTTCCTCTGTCTCTCGAAGGGTGCGCACCCGAAAGCGACGTGCTCGACGAAGGTGCAGATGGACGTCTGGTCGCATCACCCGTACACGTTTGGCGGTCCATTCGGGAAGGCCAAGCGCACGGACGACGTCTCGCTCGGCGACCTTCCGAAGATGAAAGCCCTGCTCAAGGCGGCGGTCAAGCTGCACCGCATCACGTCCAAGCATGCCGTCCAATTCTGGGTGACGGAGTTCGGGTGGGATACGAATCCGCCGAGGAAGCACGGGGTCCCGCTCGGCCTCGAAGCCCGCTGGACGGCCGAGTCCATGTACCAGATGTGGCGCTCCGGGGTCACACTTACGACCTGGTTCCTCTTGCAGGATCAGGCGAGCCCGAGTCCGTATCAGTCGGGGCTCTTCTTCCACTCGAAGTCTTTGCGGCAAGCCAGGGCGAAGCCGATGCGAACGGCATTTCGCTTCCCGTTCGTCGCCTACCTCGGGAAGGGCACGGTGCCGATCTGGGGGCGCGACGCCACGAGCAAGAAGACGGTCGTCACGATTCAACGACGCCATGGCGCAAAAGGCGCATGGCGCACGGTGGCCCGTGTGCGCGCGAATCGGTACGGGATCTTCCGCGCGACGTTGAAGCTGAGCGCGGTCTCGACCGACTGGCTGAGAGCGACGGCGCCGGGATCCGGAAACTCGCTCGCATTCTCGCTCACGGTGCCGAAGAACCAGCGTTACGGGCCCTGGGGCAACTAGAAAAAGCTGAACGCGAACGAGCTGTAAAGGCTTCGCAAGAATCTCGGCGCCGCTCGGAGTTCGCCGATAGCGTGGTCGTCGGTGGGGGTCACCAGCCGCAACATCTGTGCAGTGCTCGCGATCGTGGTTCTCGCCGCGGTGGCGGCGTCTTCCGGAGCCGCGAGCTCGGTCAGGACGTACTCGACGCACGGGACGCTTCCGCTGCGCACGTCGGTGGACGACCCGTTCACGTTCACCGGCGCTCAGCGTGCCGCGGGCTTCGTCAAGGCGCGGGCGGCCGGGGCTTCGTACGTCCGGATGGTCGTGGCCTGGAATGCGGTCACATCGAGCACGCCGCCGGCAGACGCCGCCGACCCGACGTCGCGCGGCTACGACTGGAACTGGTACGACGACACGGTCGGATCGGCCGTGAAAGCAGGGCTCACCCCGATCCTCGACATCGCTCGCGCCCCGGGCTGGGCTCTGGCCAAGAAGCACGGCAAGCGGGTCAACACGCCTACGACTGCCGCGCTCGGCCAGTTCGCCAAGGCGCTCGCACTCCACTACGACGGCAAGCACGATGCCCCGGCCGTACACGTCTTCCAGGTCTGGAACGAGCCGAACCTCAGCCAGGATCTCTCTCCTGTGAGCGCGGCTGCCTACCGCGGCATGGTGAACGCGGTCGCGACCTCGGTGCACGCAGTCAGCAAGGCGAACCTCGTCGTGGCGGGCGGGCTCGACCCGTTCGGGAACAAGACGAAGGCCTGGCACTCCCAATCGCCTCTGGCCTACATGCGCTCCCTGCTCTGCCTGTCGAAGGGAACGCATCCTCATCGCACGTGCAAGAACACAGTGCATTTCGACATCTGGTCGCACCACCCGTACACCTTCAACGGGCCGTTCGGCCATGCGACCCGGCGCGACGACGTCTCGCTGGGCGACCTACCGAAGATGCGCACTCTGCTCCGTGCGGGCGTGAAGTTCCACCGCATCGTCTCGACTCACCCGGTTCAGTTCTGGGTCACCGAGTTCAGCTGGGACACGAAGCCCCCGCGCCGCCACGCTGCGCCGGTCGGCCTCGCGTCGCGCTGGACTGCCGAGGCGATGTACCAGATGTGGCGCTCGGGAGTGTCCCTCGTGACCTGGTTCGGTCTCGAGGACAAGGGTGGAAAGAGCCCGTACCAGAGCGGACTCTTCTTCCATGCGAGTTCGCTGGCGCGCGCGAAGGCCAAGCCCGTGCGGACGGCCTTCCGCTTCCCGTTCGTTGCGTATCTCGGCCACGGCAAGGTGAGCGTGTGGGGTCGCGACGCGACGAGCGACACGCAGGTCGTGCGGATCCAGCGCCGCCATGGAAGGCACGGAAACTGGCGCACGGTCGCCAGGGTCCGGTCGAACCGAACGGGGATCTTCCGCGCCAACCTCAAGCTCGCGGCTTCGGGCAAGGACTGGCTCCGCGCATCGGCAGCCGGCTCCGGCAACTCCCTGGGGTTCTCGCTCACGCGGCCGTCGGCCAAGCTTCGCTACGGCCCCTGGGGCAACTGAGCCGATCTCGGCGCTAGCGTTGCGGCCGTGATCGCGGCCGTCGTCCTCTTCTGGGGCTCGCTTGCCGCGCTTGCCTGGACGCACGCTCTCTACCCGGTGACCGTGGCTCTCGCGGCGCGCGTTCGCACGCGACGCATCGCTCGTGACGACGCCTTCCTTCCGACCGTCTCGGTCATCGTGACTGCCTACAACGAGGAGGACGCGATCGAGCGCCGGCTCGAGAACCTGCACGCCCTTGCGTATCCGCCTGAGCTGCTCGAGATCGTCGTCACGTCCGACGCCTCCACCGACCGGACCGAGCAGCTCGCCGAGGCGGCGGGTTCGCGGGTGATTCGCAACCCGCGAGGCGGCAAGGTCGCGGCGCAGGACGCAGCCGTGCGTGCGACCGAGGCGGAGGTCGTCGCGTTCTCCGACGCGAACGCGACCTGGGCCCCCGACGCGCTGCAGAAGCTCGTTCGCAACTTCGCCGATCCATGTGTCGCGTATGTCTGCGGGCGCCTGCGGCTCGAGACGCCGGACGGCTCCAACAAGGAAGGCGTCTACTGGCGCTACGAGCTCCTGACCCGTGCGGGCGAGTCGAGGCTCGGCTCGGTCACCGCCGGGAACGGCGCCATCTACGCGCTTCGCCGGTCGAACTACGTCGAGGTCGATCCGCGGTTCGGGCACGACCTCTCGCTCCCGTACCTCATGGTGCAGCACGGCCGCCGGGCCGTGTACGAGCCGGAGGCTCTCGCCTTCGAGCGCCCGACGCCGACGAACGAGAGCGAGTACCGGCGCAAGGTGCGGATGTTCGAGCACTCGTGGCTGATCGTGCTCCGCGGGCGGATGCTGCGCCGGCAGCCGCCCGGCTATCTCCTCGCGCTCGTCTCGCACCGTCACCTGCGCTACGCGAGCGGGCTGCTGCATCTGATCCTGCTCGGGAGCTCGGTCGCCTTGCTCGGGCACGGGGCCGTCTACGCGGTCCTTCTCGGTCTGCAGCTCGGATTGCTCGCGGCAGCGCTCGCCGGAGTGGGAATCGCGCGCTACTACATCCTGATCACCTGGGCGACGGCCGTCGCGCTCTGGAACTACCTGCGGCGTGGCGTGCCGGCCACGTGGGCTCCGCAGAGGGAGGAGCTCGCGTGAACCGCGGCGCCGACGTGGCGATCGCCGGCGGAGCGCTGCTCCTCGCCTCCCCGCTCCTCGCGCTCGCCGCTCTCGCCGTCAAGCTCGAGGACGGCGGCCCCGTCCTTTACCGCCAGACGCGCGTCGGGAGGGACGGCGCCGATTTCGAGCTGCTCAAGCTGCGCACGATGGTCGTCGGCGCCGAGGGAATGGGCGCCGGCCTCGCGGTCAACCGCGGCGACACCCGGATCACACGCACGGGCCGGCTCCTGCGCAAGCTCTCGCTCGACGAGCTGCCGCAGCTCTGGAACGTCGTTCGCGGCGAGATGAGCGTGATCGGCCCGCGGCCGACGCTCCGATATCAGGTCGAGCAGTACGACGAACGACAGCGGCACCGGCTCGACGTGAAGCCGGGCATCACCGGCTGGGCGCAGGTGAACGGCCGCGCTGCGTTGCCCTGGGCGGAGCGGATCGAGCTCGACGTCTGGTACGTCGAGCACCGCTCGCCGCTCCTCGACCTGCGGATCCTCGCCCGCACGCCGTTCGTCCTCTTCAGCGGCACGTACAAGGGCGATACCGGCGGCTGGCATACAACGCCGTAACCTGGGCGGGCTATCCTCGAAGCTTGTGGCGCCGCTGAACATCCTCGTCACGGGTGCCTGCGGTGTCACGCCCAGGGCCATCGCCCGCTCTCTCCGGGCGAGCTCCCTGTTCGGCGACGCGCGGCTCGTCGGAGCCGACCGCGGCGGCAACTGGTACGGGTTCTACGAGGGCCTCTACGAGCGCGTGTACCGCGATTCCGAGCCGAGCGATCCGGGCTACCCCGAGCTCGTCGCGGAGATCTGCCGAAAAGAGGCGATCGACGTCGCGATCGTGGGTCCGGAGGCCCACGTGCTGTTCTGGAGCGGACGCGAGTTCCCGGTTCCGGCGCTCCTGCCGCCGCCGGGGTTCGTCGAGGTCGCGATCTCGAAGAGCAAGCTCTACGACGCGCTTCGCGAGACGGGATTCGTGCCGAAGTACCGCATCGTGAGCCGCGACGAGCTCCTCGAGCGGCACGAGCTCGAGCTCGACGGCGGGCCGGTCTGGCTTCGCGACTACTCCGACGGCTCGTCGAGCGGCATCGGCTCGATCCAGGTCACTGAGGCCGAGGAGGCGTACGCGTGGGCCTATCTCAACCCGGGGATTCCGAGCTTCATGGTCGCGGAGCACCTACCGGGCCGGAACATCGCGTGCTCGCTCCTCTTCCATGAGGACGAGCTGCTCAAGGCGGGCTGCTACGAGCGTCTCGAGTATTTCATGGGACATCTCGCCGTCTCGGGGATCACCGGCAACATCAACCGCGGCCGCCTCATCAACGACGAGCGGGCGCGGAAGGTCGCCGAGCAGGCGGTGCGCTTCCTCGGCGGCCTTACGGGGGAGCTCGCGCACGGCCTCCTCACCGTCGACCTGCGCGAGGACCGCACCGGCGCGCTCAAGGTGACCGAGATCAACGTGCGCCACGTCGCGGCGACCTCGGCGTTTGCGGCCGGGGGAGCCAACATGGCCGAAGCGCAGGTCCTCGCGACGCTCCGCCGCCTCGACGAGATCGGCGAGCCCGTCCCGCACTTCCCGGACGACAACATGATCCTGCGCGACATCGACGGTGTGCCCCTGTGGCTCACCGACTACCGCGAGCTCGCGGTTGGGGAGCACGCGTGATCGCGCGCGTTCTCCTCGTGGCTGCTCTCGTGGCGCTGCTCGCCGGGTGCGGCAGCAGCGGACACCAGGCCGCTCCGCCGCCGCCGAAGCCGAAACCGAAGCCGAAGCCGCACCACTCGAACGGTCCGCACGGGAAGCTGAGGGTGACGATCCTCGACGGCGACCGCCGCAAGCGCGTCCGCGGCGCCCGTGTGCGCCTCGACGGAAAGAGCGAGCGCACCGACCGGCACGGCGACACGGAGTTCAAGGCTCCGCGGCGCCGCTTCACGGTCTCCGTCTCGGCAAAGGGCTACTCGCCGGCCACCTTCCGCGTCAACTTCCGGCATCGCAAGTGGCAGACGCTTCGCATCTACCAGCCCGACCTGCAATGGCCGGTCTACGGCGCGACGAAGGCACGCACGCAGGCGCCGACGGACATCCGGCTGCGGCCGCCGTTCCGGCTGATCTGGAGCCGCGGCCTCGGACACCTGATCGAGTTTCCCGCCGTCGTCTGGAACGGGTTCGCGTACATCGGCAGCCAGTACGGCACCGTCCAGGCCGTCTCGATGCGCTCCGGCAAGATCGCCTGGCGGCACGATACTCCGGGCGCGCCGCGCATGGCGTCTTCGCCGGCCGTGGACGGCGAGGAGGTCGTCTACCACACGATGGGCGGCCGCGTTTACGTCCTCGATCGCCTGAACGGGCATGTCAAATGGAGCTGGAACGCCGGTTCGGCGATCGAGTCCTCGCCGGTCGTCGTGCACGGGATCGATTACTTCGGCACGGCGAGCGGCCAGATGTACGCGCTCGACCTCCGGAGGCACAAGGTCCGCTGGAGCCGCTACCTCGGCGCGAAGATCACCTCGAGCGCAGCCATCGAGCACGGCCGCCTCTTCATCGGCGACTACGCCGGCCGGCTCTGGGCGCTCTCGCCGGCGACCGGCTCGACCCGCTGGACCGGGACGGTGAACGGAAAGATCTACGGGACACCGGCGGTGGCGCACGGCCGCGTCTTCGTCCCGTCCTCCACCGGCAACTCGCTGACCGCGTTCTCCACGAGCGGGCGCTATCTCTGGCGCGTCACCGCCGGCTACTACGTCTACTCCTCGCCCGCGGTGGCGGACGGCGTCGTCTGCTTCGGCTCCTACGACGGCTGGTTCTACGGCGCCTCGGCAGCGACCGGGCAGATCCGCTGGCGCATCCCGACCGGCGGCCCGATCTCGGGGGCGGCCGTGATCGTGGACGGCGTTGCGTACGTCGGGAGCTTCTCGCACCGCATCTTCGGCGTGAACGTGCGCACCGGCGCGCGGGTGCTGACCTTCCCGCACGGGCAGTACGTTCCGGTCTCGGGCAACGGGATGCGGCTGCTTCTCAACGGCTTCTCGCGGATCTACGCCGTCGAACCGCGGCGCTCGCATCACCGCCGCTTGGCTCGCTGAGCGGCGTTTCCTAAGAACGCCCTCATCCGCGTCGGCTATCGTCGCCCCTCGTGACTGCGCCTGCTCCCCCTTCGCGCGGCTTCGACCCGGAGGCCGAGCAGGAGGTCGACTTCGCGAAGTACGTCCGCCTGCTCGCGATCCGCTGGTGGTTGCTCGCCGCTGGAGTGGTCGCGGGAGCGGTGATCGGGTATCTCGTCTCGCTCGGCGGGACGCAGGTCTACGCCGCGACCGCCACGATCTACCTCGGCCAGCCATACACGCCGACCGGCGGCGCGCTCGTGCAGAACATCCAGACGAATCCCTCGGCCGTGGCGACCGCAGTCGGGTCCCAGGCCGTGCAGAACACCGTCGCCAACCGCTGCAAGACGAAGGCGAAGGCGTTCAG
>DATFHC010000095.1:0-9578 GCA_035248765.1 Gaiellaceae bacterium | reverse complement strand
CGTTGGGCTAGCGAGAGGTTGTAGCCCGGGCGATCGGGTGCGATATTGATCCGCGAGGAGGCCATTCTGGGGCTCTACGAGGATCTCGTCGCAAGGGCACTCGGTGCGCAGGAGCGGGCTCGTGCGCTGACCGTCGACGCGGCCCGCGTAACGCAGCTCGCACGGGTTCTGCGCGAGGCGCGCGCAGGCGGGCGGCTGCGGACCGCGGAACAGATCGTCCGGCAGTCGACGCACGGTATCTGTCCCGAGTGCTTCGAGCGGGTCCGCGCCGAGGCCGAGGCCCAGCGCGCGCCCCGCAGGTGAGCCCGTGCGCACAATGCGGCGCTGAGCTTCCGCCTGACGCACGTTTCTGCCCGGCCTGCGCCGCGCCCGTCGAACATCGTCCGGACCCCGCGAAGGAGCGGAAGCTGGCGACGGTGCTCTTCGCCGATCTCGTTGGCTCGACCGCACTGGCGGGAGACGAGGATCCTGAGCGAGTCAGGGCCACGCTGGATCGTTTCTACGATGCGATGGCTGCGGAGATCGAGCGCGCCGAGGGCACGATCGAGAAGTTCGTCGGCGACGCGGTGATGGCAGCTTTCGGCGCGCCCACTGCGCACGAGGACGACGCGGAGCGTGCGCTCCACGTCGCTCTCGGGATGCAACGGCGCCTCGGCGAGCTGTTCGGCGGTCGGCTCGCGCTCCGGATAGGCGTGAACACGGGAGAGGTTGTCGTCGGCCGGCCGCGTGAAGGCAGCTCGTTCGTGACCGGCGACACCGTCAATGTGTGTGCGCGACTCGAGCAGGCGGCCGGGCCGGGGGAGATCCTGGTCGGCGAGCGGACGGCGGCCGCCGTGCGGGGGGCGTTCGAGCTCGCCGAGCCTGTAACGGTCGCGGCGAAGGGAAAACCGGACGGGATCGTCGCGCAGCGCCTCGTACGGGCGCTCTCGCTGATGCGCCCACGCGGGTTGGCCGGCCTGGACGTGGTGTTCGTTGGGCGCGGCGCCCAGCTTGCCGAGCTGCGGGCCGCGTACGCCCGCGTGGCCGCGACACGCACACCCGAGCTCGTGACGGTGATCGGAGACGCAGGGCTGGGCAAGACACGGCTTGTCCGGGAGCTCTGGCAGGTGTTGAGCGACGACGAGATTCCGCCGTTGCTCCGCACCGGCCGGTGCCTCGCCTACGGCGACGGAATCACGTACTGGCCGCTCGGCGAGGTGCTGAAGGAGCACTTCGGGATCCTCGAGAGCGAGGCGCCGGAGAGCGTCGCCGACCGCATCGGCCTCGAGGGGCTCGGCTTCACGCTCGGCCTGGCGCCCCCCGAGGGCATGCATCCGCTGACGGTGCGCGAGCGACTTCACGACGCCTGGGCCGAGTTCCTCGAGGAGCTGGCGAGCCGGCGTCCGACGGTAGTTCTCATCGAGGACGTGCACTGGGCCGAGGCCGAGCTCTACGGCTTGCTCGAGACGCTCGTCGACCGCGTTCGAGGGCCTCTGCTCGTGTTGGCCACGGCGCGCCCCGAGCTGCTCGACCGAGAGCCGGATTGGGGCGGGGCGCTCGTGCGGCTCGAGGCGCTCGACACGCGCGGCACCGGGGAGCTCGTCGACGCGCTTCTCGGAGCGGAGTGCCCGGCTCCGCACCGGGCATTCGTGCTCGACCGCGCCGAGGGAAACCCGTTCTTCGTCGAGGAGCTGATCGCGACCCTCGCCGACCGCGGCGTGATCCGCCGCGCGAACGGCGGCTGGTCCTTCGGGGACTTGCCGCCGGGGTTCTCAGTGCCAGACACGGTTCAGGCCGTCCTCGCCGCCCGCATCGACCTGCTTCCACCGACCGAGAAGGCGGCGCTCCAGGCGGCGGCGGTGATCGGGCGCGTCTTCTGGATGGGACCCGTCTCCGATCTCGTCGAAGGTTCGCCGGACTTCGAACTGCTCGAGGAGCGCGAGTTCATCCTCCGCCGTGCCGGCTCTTCGATCGCCGATGAGCAGGAGTACGCGATCAAGCATGCGCTCACGCGCGAGGTTGCCTACGAGAGCCTGCTCAAGGCGAAGCGGGCGCCGCTCCACGCAGGTTTCGCCGAGTGGCTCGAGCGTCGCGCCGAGGGCCAAGATGAACACGCGTCCATGCTCGCCCACCACTACGCCGAGGCAGTCCGGCCGGAGCTCCTCGATCTCGCGTGGTCCGGCCGCGAGGACCAGGCCGAGCAGCTCCGCGTCAAGGCACTTGCGTGGCTGACGCGCGCCGCCGAGCTCGCGCGATCACGCTACGAGATGGACGATGCGCTGGCGCTCTACCACCGCGCGCTCGAGCTCGAGGCTGACCCGACCCGCCAGGCGGAGCTGTGGCACCGGATCGCGCGGGCGAATGCGCTCAAGTTCGACGGCGATGCGTTCTGGAGGGCTGCGAACGAGGCCATCGAGCTCGGAGGGCCGGCCGCCGACCTGTATGCCGAGCTCGCCTTCCAGACCACGCGCCGCTTCGGAATGTGGAAGAAGCAGCCCGAGACTGCGCTCATCGACGGCTGGATCGAGCAGGCGCTCGAGCTCGCGGCGGAGGGATCGCGCAACCAGGCGCTGGCGCTATACGCGCTTTCGGCCTGGAAGCAGGATCCTGACGCCGCCCGGGCGCTGGCGGCACTTGCCGAGCGGCGACGCGGCGAGCCTGACATCGAGTCCCTGGCCCTGGAGGAACTCGCAAAACGCGCCTGGGAGGCCGGGGATGTCGACGAGTTCCGCGCGCTGACCGACCGGCTCGCCGAGCTCGCGCCGCGCCTGACCGATCCCGACGACCAGACCAGGCCGCTCATCGACATCGTGGTGAATCGCATTCGCAGCGGCGATCTCGGCGGCGCCGCGGAGGTGGCGACACTCAACGTCGAGCTGGCACGGGGGCTGACGCCGCATCATCGCTTGCACGGCGTGGCGGAGCAGGTCCTCGTCGCGGCACTCGCCGGCGGCTGGGACTCGCTCGAGCGGCTCTCCGAGCGCACCGAGCGTGCAGTAGAGGAGAACGCCGACACGCCTTGCGCACAGAACGTGACGGCGCTCTTGCACTGCTCCCTGGGCGCAGTGATGCGAGGGAAAGACCGGGAGGCGCGCCGCCTGGAGCACAAGGCGGAGGCGATTGGGATGCAGGGGTACCGCTTCTGGTTCGACCCCCCGCGGATCCGGCTTGCTCTCGCCCGCGGCGATCTCGACGCCCTGCCCGAGCTCGTGGAGGACAGCCCGTGGGACGCAATCGAGCCGCCGGCGGCGCTCCTTGATGCGCTCGTCGCGCTGGGCGAGCGAGAGCGGATCGAAGCCGAGGCACCGAACTGGCTACGGCCCGGAACCTACGTCGAGCCGTTCGCGCTCCGCGCGCTCGGGCTCGTCCGCGAGGACGACGCACTCGTCGAGCGCGCGGCGCAGGCGTTCGAAGAGATGGATCTGGGCTGGCACGCGAACCGAACGCGCGAGCGGCGCATCGTGGCTTGATTTCGCCTCGTCGGGGCGGGTAGCTCCGGGCAGCGTTGTGCGCCCGGCATTCATATCTCACTCACATGAATCTCCGGATCGCTGTCCCTAGGCTGCTTGGATGAACAGGCTCCGACTGCTCAGGCGGGACTCGGGCCGGATGTACGGGGAGCTCTGCTCGCTGTTCGTCGTCTCCCTGCCTCGGTCGCTGTCGAGCCTGCTCTACGCCGCGGCAGCGCGCTCGGTCGGGCTGGCGGAGCCGGGCTGGACGACTGACGGTGAGATCCTCAACCGCGACCGTGTGCCGCGTCGCCTGCAGCGCCTCGCGCCGGCGGACGAGCGGTTCACCTTGCTCGGCTCGACCCCCGACGCCTTCGGGGACATGACGCGCTACCTCGACCGCACGGCGCTGCGTCGGGGATTTGCCTACAAGGACGTCGTCCAGCCCTTCGTGGTCGGCGGCTGGGATGGGCTCGGAGACTTCAAGGTTCTCAAGGTGCGTCGAGACGTGGCGGAGGTCGCCTACACGATGCTGAAGCGGCAGTGGCTCTATCCCGCTCGTGCCGCGAGTGTCTTCGACGCCCACCCGTGGACGCTTGTCGAGGGGCTCGTTCGTGCCGAGGCCGCGCTCGACGCGCTGCCCGGGGAGACGGTCGAGTACGCGGCGGCGGTGCTCGGCCACGAACCGCTCGAGAGCGCGCTTCGGCGGCTCTATCCCGATTATCCGGTCGCTTCGCCGCGCTACATCGACCGCGGCTTCGTCCGAACGCGCCGCCGCCTCGAGGCAGAGCGTCACGACTCGCTCGTCTTCCGCCGGCTCGAAGCGATCGTCGACGAGGTACAGGAGCGGCTGCGTTTCGACGAGCCGCGCGAGGAGATCGCGGAAGCGTTGTCCTAGCTCGTCCGCGCCGACGGCCGTCGGTGGAATCCGAGTAGCGCGATCGCCCCGACGGCGAGCGTCGGCACGATGACGAACCCGCGGTAGAGGAGCACGGCGGCGACGACGTGTCCATGTGGAGCGCCGAAGCCGACGAGCGTGCCGATCATCCCGAGCTCGACGACCCCGATCCCGCCCGGTGTGAGAGGCAACGAGCTGATGACACGGCCGATCGCCCAGGCGAGAAAGGCCTCGCTCGGCGGGATTTCCGCGACCGAGACTCCAACCGCTCGCAGCGAGAGCTCGAAGATGACGTAGGCGGTTAGCTGGTTGAAGAGCGTGGCGAATGTGAGGGACGGCCAGCGGCGACGGAGGTCCGAGAGGCGTTCTGCGCGGAGCTGCACGAGCGTTTCGCCGTTCCAGGTGGGAGGTTCGCGGTGCAGCGGGCGCGCGAGCCCGGTCGCGATCCGGCAGGCGAGGTCGCCGAGACGCCGCGCCGACGACGGGCTTCTCAGGACGGCGAAGGCGGCTCCGGCGAGCAGGGCTCCGGCCCCGGCGCTGGCGCCGGCGATCGAAGCCGTCGAGCCGGAGAGCTGACCGGTGGCAAAGACGAGCACGGCCCCGACGAGGGGGTAGAGAAAGATCATCGCCTGGCTCCAGATCCCGGTGAGAGCCACTGCGAAGCCGGCAGCTCCCGCGCTCACGCGCAGCCGGCGGAGGAGGCCGAACGAAAGAGCCATTCCAAGCGGGGCGCCACCCGGGAGGACGAGGGTCATGGCGGTCGATGCCTGGGTGAAGCCGAGCGCGCCGAGCCACGAGAGTTGCGGCAGCACGGCCCGCCAGGGGAGCGCCGTCGTCACGACGTCGGCGAGCGCGGCCGCAGCGAGGCCGGCCAGCCACGGTGCGGACACCGTGCCGAGCCGGTGAGCGACCGTCCCGTAGCTCGCAATGCGCGGGACGACGGCGACGAAGACGCCTGCGATGAGCGCGACGCCGAGCGCGCCGCGGAGTACAGCCCGGCTCGGACGCCGCATGACCCGGAGCGTAGTGCGGGCGAGGAAACCGTGATTCCCTCGCCCGCGGGGCCGTCCCGTTGCTTCCCCTGCAAGGCGGCTACCCGCCCGCCCCCGCATCGAAACGGCTAGCCTCAGGCTCCGATGCGCGTCCTGATCACCGGCGGAGCCGGCTTCATCGGGTCGCACCTCGCCGATCGGCTCCTGGCGGACGGACACGAGGTGCGTGCGCTCGACAATCTCGACCCACAGGTACACCGGGACGGTGAGAGCCCGAGCTATCTCGACCCACACGTGGAGCTGCACGTCGGCGACGTCCGTGACCGCGACGCGGTCGGGCGCGCCCTCGACGGCATCGACGCTGTCTACCACTTCGCGGCGGCCGTCGGCGTCGGTCAGTCGATGTACCAGATCGAGCGGTACACATCCGTCAACGCGATCGGAGCGGCCGTCGTCCTGGAGGAGGTTCTGGAGCGGAAAGACGCGATCCGCAAGCTCCTGGTCGCCTCCTCGATGTCGATCTACGGCGAGGGCCAGTACCGGAACCCGCGTACCGGCGAATCGGGAATCGCGCCCGGGCTCCGGCCGGAGAGCCAGCTCGCGGCGAAGCAATGGGAGGTGCTGGGCGACGACGGTGAACCGCTCGAGCGGGAGCCGACCGCCGAGACGAAGCCGCTGCGCCCGACCTCCGTCTACGCGGTGAACAAGCGCGATCACGAGGAGCTCTTCCTTTCGGTGGGCGCCGCCTATGGCATCTCGGCCGTGGCGCTCCGCTTCTTCAACGTCTACGGCGAGCGGCAGGCACTCTCGAATCCGTACACGGGCGTCGCCGCGATCTTCTCATCGCGCCTGCTCAACGACGGTCCGCCGCTCATCTTCGAGGACGGGCGGCAGACGCGCGACTTCATCGACGTCCGCGACCTCGTGCGCGGGTGCGCTCTCGCGCTTACGACAGATAGGGCTGACGGGCGCACCGTCAACCTCGGCACCGGACGGCCCACGTCGATCATCGAGGTCGCACACACCATCGCGGCCGGGCTGGGCAAAGACATCGAGCCGGAGATCGTCGAGCAGTACCGCGCCGGAGACATCCGCCACTGCTTTGCCGACACCAGGCTGGCGGAAGAGCTGCTCGGCTTCCGCTCGGAGATCGCGTTCGAGCACGGGATGCGCGACCTGCTCGCGTGGCTCGAGGGGCAGGAGGCGGTTGACGCCGTCGACTCGGCTCGCGAGGCGCTCGTCGCCCGCGGCCTCGCGCGTTGAGCTCCGTCCCGGACGTCTCCGTCTCACTCGTCAACACGAACTCGCGGGAGCTGCTGCTCGCCTGCCTCGAGTCGCTGCAGGGCGTCAAGGCCGAGATCGTCGTGCTCGACAACGCTTCCGAGGACGGCTCCGCCACGGCCGTCCGAGAGCGGTTCTCCGAGGTCCGGGTTATCGAGCAACGTCACCGCGCGGGCTTCGGTGCCAACCACAACACCGTCATACGCGCCACGACCGGCCGCTACGTGTTCGTGCTCAACGAGGACACGACGAGCGAGGACTGGGGCTTCGAGCGAATGGTCGCCCACCTCGACGCGAACCCCCGGGTCGCCGCGTTGGCCCCGCGGCTCGTCTATCCGGGCGGGCGGCTGCAGTCGTCGGCCTGGCGCTTTCCGACCCCCGCGACTGCCGCGTTCGGTCTGCTCACGCTCGGCCGCGTCGGAATCCTCCAGTCGGGCGGGAGCGATACGCGCGACGTCGACTGGGCCATGGCTGCAGCGTTGATGCTCCGGCGCGAGGCGCTCGACGAGGTCGGCCTATTCGACGAGGAGTTCTTCATCTATTCCGAGGAGACGGATCTCTCCCGTCGCTTCCGACGGGCCGGCTGGCGGACGCAGTACTTCCCGCGGGTGACCGTCGTGCACCACGAGTCGCAGTTCAGCGTGGGGATCCCCGAGCGGCGGATCAACGAGATGTGGCGCGGCCGCCACCGCTACTGGCGGAAGCATCATTCCGCAGCGGGCGTCGGCGTCGCTGCGTTCTTCACCGGCGCGCAGTACGCCGCGCGGGCGCTGCTCGGGTCGCGCGACCGCGACTTCGCCGGCCGGATGCGGCTGCACGCGCGCGACGCGATCCGCGTCCGGGGCCCCGGACTCCGCGAGCTCGCCGACGAGTGGAATCGGGAGCACACCGAGGGCTAGCGGCCGCAGGTACCTTCGGGCACACTCTCAGTCCAGAGGATCGGCGTTCGGGGGGAACGTGACAGCTGTTCAGCGAATCAGGTCGAGGAGGTCTCAACCTCTCCCGGCCTCGCGTGCGCATCGTCCGGCGCATCTTGCACACGGGACCTGGCGCAGCCGTGTTCGGCATCGGCCGGAGCCGGGAGGCGGTTCCAGCGGAGGCAAGGCACCGGAAACACCGGCGCCCGTCCTGCTCGTCGACGACGAGCCGTCGATCCGCGCGATCTGCCGCGTCAATCTCGAGGGCGACGGACTGCGCGTGCGCGAGGCGAAGGACGGCGCCGAGGCCCTCGAGGAGGTGCGGCGGCAGCGGCCCTCGCTCGTGCTCCTGGACGTGATGATGCCGGGCGTCGACGGGTGGGGTGTGGCGGAGCAGCTCGCGACCGACGCCGCGACGCGGGACATCCCGGTCGTCTTCCTGTCGGCGCGCGCCGCGTTCGAGGATCGCCTTCGTGCCCAGCAGCTCGGCGCGGTGGGCTACGTCGTCAAGCCGTTCGACCCGATAGGTCTCGCCCAGGTCGTCCGGGACGTGCTCGAGCGGATCGCCAGGGGAGAGCGCGAGCAGCTCAACCGCGAGCTCTCGAGCGAGGGATGACCGACCAGCCCGCTGCGATCGCGTTCGGAGACGCTGCCGAGCGACTGCAACGACCCGCCCTGCGCGCTGCAGCGGCAGGGCTCGTCGCGCTCGCCGGCCCTGGGGCCGTCACCTTGCTCGCCTTCGGCCGTCCGCACGAGGCGCTGCCGGCACTCCTGTACGTGCTCGCCGTGCTCTTCGCCACCTCTCTCGGTGGGCGTGGCTCCGGGCTCGTGGCAGCGACGGTCTCGATCGTCCCGTTCTACTACTTCTTCCTCGTGCCGCACCACACGTGGGCGCTCAAGTCCGAGGGCGCGGTTGCGCTCGCCGTTTTCGTCCTGACCGGCGTGCTCGGCGGCGAGGTGCTCGCCCGCCAGCGCGGGGCGCGGACGCGCGCCGAGGCGGAGGCCTCGTCGCGGACGCATGCGCTCGATACGGTTCTCCGTCTGCAGTTCGTCGCCGACGCGCTCGTCTCGGCGCGGACGCCGCAGGAGGTGCTGGACGCAGTTCTCGTCGAGGGCGTGCGCGCCGCCGAAGCCCGTGGTGGGCTGATCGCCACCCTGAGCTCCGACGGCGAGTGGCTCGAGGTGATCGCGACGCGCGGCTACGACAGCCGGTACATCGATCCGTTCCGCCGCTTCCCCGTTTCAGGCGATTACCCTCTGTCGGAGGCCGTGCGAACCGGCGAGGGCATCTTCATCGGCTCGGAGGAGGAACGCGACCGGCGCTATCCCGAGCTCGTCGGACAGTCGCAGCCGGGCCACGGGCTCGTCTGCCTGCCGCTCGCCGGCGAGCATGGTCCGATCGGCGGGCTCGTCTTCTCCTTCTCCACGGACGAGGAGTTCCCGCCCGAGCGTCGCGCCCTGAAGCTCGCGCTCGCGCGGCAGGCGGCGCTGGCCCTCGAACGGGTGGAGCTCGCGGCGGCGGAGCGGATCCTGCGGGAGCGGCTCTCGTTCCTCGACGAGGCAACGGCCCTGCTCACGTCATCGCTCGACCTCGAGCAGACACTCGAGCGACTTGCGGCCCTGGCGGTCCACGAGCTCGCGGACTGGTGCGCGATCGACCTTCTCGTCGAGGAGACGGGTGAGATCGAGGGTCTCGTCGTCGCCCACCCGGATCCCGAGCGACGGCGGTGGGCCGAGGAGGTGCGGACGAGGACGCGGCCGACGCAGATCGACGACGAGTTCGACCTCACCGCTCGGGTGATGCGGACGGGCGAGCCGGAATTCCTCCGCGAAGTTCCGCCCGAGCTGATCGAGGAGGCGGCGAAGCGAGACCCCGAGGCGGCGGCTGCGCTCGCCCACATCTCCATCCGGAGCGTGATCACGCTGCCGCTGCGGTCGGGTGGCCGGACATTCGGAGCGCTCACGCTCATCGCGGAGGAACGGGAGTTCGACAACGCCGACTTCGCGCTCGGCCAGCAGTTGAGCGCCCGCGCGGCGATTGCGATCGAGAACGCAAGGCTCT
>DATFHC010000094.1:0-7632 GCA_035248765.1 Gaiellaceae bacterium | reverse complement strand
GCCGTCAACGGCGCCCCGTACATTTGTTCGCGTGATCGTCGCGCACCTGGACCTCGACGCGTTCTACGCGGGCGTCGAGGAGCTCGAGAACCCGGAGCTCCGCACGCAGCCGTTGGTGGTGGGCGGCGATCCGCGCGGCCGCGGGGTCGTGGCCACCGCGAACTACGTCGCGCGGCGCTTCGGAATCCACTCCGCCATGAGCTGTGCCGAGGCGTTGCGCCGCTGCCCGCAAGCGGTCTTCGTCCGCCCGCGCCACTCGGTCTATCGCGAGTACTCGCGGGACGTCTGGGAGACGGTGCGCGGCGTCGTGCCGACGGTCGAGCAGACCGGCATCGACGAGGGCTACCTGGACGTCGGTGAAGTCGCGCACGACTTCCTCGCTGCGCGCGCCGTCGCGGAGGCTGTGCAGACCGCCGTCCGCGCGGCGACGAGCCTCACCTGCTCCCTCGGCGTGGCGCCGTGCAAGGTCGTCGCCAAGATCGCGAGCGACGCACGCAAGCCCGGCGGGCTCGTGGTCGTTCCGCTGGGACGGGAGGCGGCGTTCCTCGCACCGCTTGTAGTGCGCCGGCTGCCGGGAGTCGGCCCGAAGGCGGAAGAGCGCCTGAAGAGCGCCGGCATCGCGACGATCGGCGAGCTCGCCGCTCTCACGGACGAGGATCTCCGACGTCTGCTCCCCGGCAGCGTCGGCACGATGCTCCGCGACCGTGCGCGCGGCATCGACCCGCGCGAGCTCGAGCTCGGCACCGAGCGGATCTCGATCAGCGTCGAGAACACATTCGAGCGGGACATCGGGGATCGCGAGCGGCTCCACGACGAGCTGCGCGGTATGGCGGTCGAGGTGGCCGAGGCCCTGCAACGCCGCGGCCAGGTGGCGCGGACCGTGACGACGAAGCTCCGTTACGCCGACTTCTCGATCTGCAGCCGCTCGACGTCCCTCGAAGCCGGAATCGACGCGGCCGACACGATCGGCGCTCTCGCCTGCCAGCAGCTCGACCGCGGGCTGAGCGACCGGCCGGGCGCGCTGCGGCTGGTCGGCGTGGGCGTGTCAGGCCTCGCGGACTTCCGCCAGCTGGCGCTCGAGACCGGCTGACCGCGATGTGAGTCATCGGCTGACGAGGGGGTCGTAGAGTGAGCTCGATGGACGTCTTCGAGGCGGTGCAGGCAGCGCGCGAGCAGTACGGCGTGCCCGGAGTCGCGGTCGGCGTGTTGGAGGAGGGCGTCGAGCGGCATGAGGGCTACGGGGTGACGAGCGTCGCAAACCCGCTCGAGGTGACCCCGGAGACCCGCTTCCAGGTCGGGTCCATCGGGAAGACATTCACGGGCACCGCGATCTGTGAGCTGGTAGCGCGCGGCGAGCTCGATCTCGACCGCCCCGTCCGCGAGTACATCCCGGCGCTCTCGCTCGCGGACGCCGACGCGACGGAACGTGTCACGCTTCGCCACGTCCTCGCCCACACCGGCGGCTGGTTCGGCGACTACTTCGATGAGACGGGCTGGGGCGACGACGCCGTGGCCATCTACGTCGAGCGAATGCGCGATCTGCCCCAGCAGACGCCCGTCGGCGAGCTGTGGGCCTACAACAACGCCGGCTTCGCGATCGCGGGCCGCGTGCTCGAGATCGTGACCGGCAAGCGCTTCGAGGACGTCGTGCAGGAGCTCGTCCTCGATCCGCTCGACCTCACTGCGACTACGTACTGGCCGTGGGAGGTGATGACCGAGCGATTCGCTGTCGGCCACGTCGGTTTCGGCGACGAGCTCGGCGTGGCACGCCCCTGGCCTGTCGGACGCTCCGCGGCACCCGGCCGGCGGCATCACGTCGACCATCCCGGACCTGCTGCGCTACGCGCGTCTCCATCTCGAGCCGCCACCGGCGCTCGCGCCGATGCAGGAGCCGCAGGCGGCGGCCGGGGAGGATGGCGAGTGGGTCGGCCTGACCTGGTACGGCGAGGATCGGTTCGGCACGATCCGCCACGGAGGTGGCACGAACGGCCAGATCGCGTTGCTCCTCCTCGTGCCCGCGCGGTCGTACGCGATCGCCCTGCTCACGAACCATTCGCCGGGTGGCATCCAAGTGACGGACGCGATGCTTCGAGCCGCTGGACTGGCGGCGGAGGAGCCGCGACCCATCGACGGGGCGGTGGATGCCGAGTACGGCGGTGTCTTCGGGACTGCTGTCGGTCGCGTGACGCTGACACTCCTGGACGGCTGCCGGATGCGCGTAGAGAGTGAGTCGCTCGGCGGCTTTCCGAAGAAGGACTCCCCGCCGGGCCCTCAGGTGCCTCCCGCGGAAGCGTTCTTCCGCCGGAGCGCTGGTACATCGAGGAGGGGCCGCTGAAGGGCACACGCGGCCACTTCATCCGAGGGGACGACGGCGCCGTCCGCTGGCTTCGCCTCGGCGGGCGCCTGTACCAGCGGGTCTAGACCGCCGGCTCGCCCGCCCGGTTTTCGTAGAGAGGGCGAAGCAGGGGCGGAGGGACTCGAACCCCCGACCTACGGTTTTGGAGACCGCCGCTCTACCAACTGAGCTACGCCCCTGTGCCGGTAGGCCAGTGTACCCAGCGAGTTTCGGCGCGAATGGCGTGGGCATGCGGCGCCTATGGGTGAACTCATGGAAGAGCCCGAGGGCTTCGCGAACGAGTCCGAGGACGAGGAGATCTTGTCCCCCGAGGACGACGGCGAGGACGAGGAGCCGGACTCCGAGTAGCAGTACGCTCGGCGCGTGCAGCGGGACGCGCTCGGGATCCTGTTCGCCGTTCTAGCGGCCGCGCTGACCGCGATTTCCGCCTTCGCCTTCGCTGGCGGAAGCAGTGCCCGCCACCTGATTGTCGGCGCCGCAGCGCTCGCGATAGCGGTCTGGTTGGCGTCGCTTTCGGCAAGCGCATTCCGCCGTCGCCACTGACCACACTGAGGAATCGGCCGCAGAACGCCGTATTCTCTCGGACGTGGCGCGGGCGGACGAGACACAGGAGCTCTGGCTCGAGTACCGGCGGACCGGGGACCAGAAGCTTCGCGACCGCCTGATCCTCACGTACGCACCGCTCGTGAAATACGTCGCAGGCCGGCTCGGCTCCGGTCTGCCCGCCCACGTCGACGAAGGGGACCTCGTCTCCTACGGCCTGCTCGGCCTGATCGGCGCGATCGAGCGATACGACCCGGCACGGGACGTGAAGTTCGAGACGTACGCGATGGCGCGGATCAAGGGCCAGATCATCGACGAGCTGCGGTCGATGGACTGGGTGCCACGTTCGGTCCGAGCCCGCGCGCGCCAGATCGAGCGTGCGATCGGCGAGCTCGAGTCTCGGCTGGGGCGTGCCCCGACCGACGAGGAGATCGCCAAGAAGCTCGGCATCAGCGAGGACGAGCTCGAAGAGAGCCTGAGCGAGATCTCTCGCTCCTCGATCGCTGCCCTAGACGAGCTGTGGACGGTCTCCGGCTCCGGCGGCGGCGACCAGGTCGCGCTCATCGACACGATCGAGGACGAGAGCGCCCCCGACCCGCAGGGCACGCTGTCGGTGACCGAGCAGAAGGAAGCACTCGCCGACGCGATCGCTCGGCTCCCCGAGCGCGAGAAGCTCGTCGTCACCCTCTACTACTACGAGGAGCTCACCCTCCGCGAGATCGGCGAGGTGCTCGGTGTCACCGAGTCGCGCGTCTCGCAGCTCCACACGAAGGCGATCCTCCGGCTCAAGGCACACATCGCATCCTTCGGCGCCGCGGCTGCGCTGTAGCTGCAAACCGCCGCGAAACGCGGCGATACGATGCGTGGCCGAAGCGACCGAGGAGGAAACGCCGCCGATGCCCGCCACCGAGCCCACGAAGATCCGCAACATCGCCGTCGCCGGACACCGCGGCGTCGGGAAGACGTCACTCGTGGAGACGCTGCTCTTCGAAGCCGGAAAGACGAACCGGCTCGGCAGCGTGGAACAGGGAACGACGGTCTCCGACTGGGACGAGCACGAGCAGCGGCGGAGGATGTCCCTCTCCGGCTCGCTCTGCCACCTCGGGTGGAAAGACCGCAAGATCAACCTCGTCGACACGCCGGGCGATGCGGGTTTCCAGGCCGACACGTACGCGGCGCTGCGCGTCGTCGAAGGGGTTGTGATGGTCCTCAGCGGCGTGATGGGTGTCGAGGTCAACACCTCGCGCGTCTGGCAGCGGGCCGAGCAGCAGGAGCTCTCGCGCGTCCTCTTCGTCAACATGCTCGACCGCGAGCGCGCCGACTTCTTCCGCGTGCTCGAGGCGGCGCGACAGCAGCTCTCCGACCGCTGCGTGGCGATCCAGCTTCCGATCGGCGCCGAGCACGAGCTGAAGGGGATCGTCGATCTCCTCCACATGTGCGCGTACATGGATCCCTCCGGCGGGCGCGAGGGCGGCCCGCAGCCGATCCCGGACGAGATGACCGACCTCGTGCAGGAGCACCGCGAGAAGCTCCTCGACGCGGTCGTCGAGACGGACGAGGACCTCATGGCGCGCTACCTCGAAGGAGAGGAGCTCGATTCCGCGGCGGTTGCGGACGCGCTCAAGCAGGCAGTGACGCGCGACGAGCTCTACCCGGTCGGCTGCGGTGTTGCGACGAAGAACCTCGGCACGACGGCGCTGCTCGACCTGCTCGTCGAGGGCGTTCCGTCGCCGGCCAAGAAGGGGACGACGATCGAGTTCGGCGACGCGAAGCAGGCCGTCTTCGTCTTCAAGACGATCGCGGACCCGTTCACCGGCCGCATCAGCTGCTTCCGCGTCCTCGCCGGCCCTGTCTCGGGCGACACGACGCTCGTCGACCCGCGCACGCACGCGAAGGAGCGGCTCGGCCAGGTGCTCCTCCTGCAGGGCAAGGACTCCGAGACGGTCGAGGCGCTCGGGATCGGCGACCTCGGCGCGGTGGCCAAGCTCAAGGACGTCGTCACCGGCGACGTGCTCGTCGACCACGAGGTCGCCGTCGAGCCGCCGCACATCGACTTCCCGGAGCCGGTCATGAGCTTCGCCGTCACGCCGAAGGCGAAGGGCGACGAGGAGAAGATGGCGACCGGCCTCAGGCGCCTCAGCGAGGAGGATCCGACGCTCATCCTGCGCCGCGATCCGCAGACCGGCGAGCAGCTTCTCTCCGGTCTCTCGCAGATGCAGGTCGAGGTCGCGGTCGACCGCCTGCAGACGCGCTTCCACGTCGACGTCGAGCTTCATCCGCCGCGTGTGCCGTACAAGGAGACGATCCGCAAGGAAGCGACCGCCCGGCACCGCTACAAGAAGCAGACCGGCGGCCGCGGGCAGTTCGGCGACTGCGCACTTCGGATCGAGCCGCTGCCGCCGGAGGACGGCGAGATGGGCTACGAGTTCGTCGACAAGATCGTCGGCGGCGTGATCTCGCAGGGCTACCGCCCGGCGGTCGACAAGGGTGTGCGGGAGGCGATGGAGCACGGCGAGCTCGCGGGCGCGCCGATCCAGGGCGTGCGCGTGCTGCTCGTCGACGGCATGGAGCACAACGTCGACTCCTCCGAGATGGCGTTCAAGATCGCCGGCTCGATGGCGTTCAAGGAGGCGTACCAGAAGGCCGATCCGGTGCTCCTCGAGCCGATCATGCAGCTCGAGGTAACCGTTCCGGATGACACCGTCGGCGCCGTAAACGGCGACCTCAACTCACGGCGCGGTCGGCTTCAGGGAATGGAACCCGCCGGCGGGATGACGACCGTGCAGGCCGAGGTGCCGATGGCCGAGATCCTCACGTATTCGCAAGCGCTGACCTCGATGACGGGCGGCCGCGGCGACTACTCGATGCACTTCCTCCGCTACGAGGAAGTGCCGACCCACGTCGCGCAGAAGATCATCGAGCAGACGAAGAAGGAGCGCGAGGAGGCGAAGGTCTAGCCTCCTTTCTCTGTGGCCCACGACGAGCAAACCCAGGCAAAGCCGGACCACGAGCCGCCGCAGGGCGCGGAGACGACCGCCCGCTGGACGGGCGGGGCGAAGCCGCTCGACTACACCGCGACGGCGAAGTGGCTCGTCCTGCGGAAGAAGGAAAAGCCTGCCGCGGAGATCTTCTCCGTCTCGTACGTCGCGCACGGTGACGACCGGAGCCGGCCGGTCGCGTTCGTCTTCAACGGCGGCCCGGGCGCGTCCTCGGCGTTCCTCCACATGGGCGCCGTCGGCCCGCAGCGCGTCTCGTTCCCGGCCGACGGGACGTTGCCCACGCTTCCGCCGCAGCTCGTCCAGAACGAGTCCTCGTGGCTCGCGTTCGCCGATCTCGTCTTCGTCGACCCGGTCGGCACCGGCTTCAGCCGGATCATCGAACAGGACAAGAAGAACGAGAAGCCGGACACGCCGGATGGGCCGCCGAGCCCGGGAGGAGGGGAGAAGTCCGACCCGGACGAGTACTTCGGCCAGAAGCGCGACCTCGAGTCGCTCTGCGAGTTCATGGCGCGCTGGCTTTCCGAGAACGATCGCTGGGGCTCGCCGGTGTTCATCGCAGGCGAGAGCTACGGCGGCTACCGCGTCGGCCGGCTCGTGCGGATGCTCCAGGAGGAGACGGGCATCGGCCTCAACGGCGCGATCCTGATCTCGCCGGCGCTGGAGCTGACGGCGCTGGCCGGGGACGACTACGGGGTCGTGCAGTGGGTCGACCTGTTGCCGACGATGGCAGGCGGCGCCGCGTTCCATGGCCTTTCGCGTGCCTTTCCCGCTGGGTCGTCACTCGCCGAGGTGCTCGCGGGAGCCGAGGAGTTCGCGGGCACCGACTACGCAGCCTTCCTCATCCGAGGCGCCTCGCTCGGCACCGCGGAGCGCGAACGCACGCTCGCGCGCCTCGCCGATCTGCTGGGCCTCCCGGTCGAGCTCGTCACGCGGGCGGAGGGGCGCGTCTCACCGATCGTCTTCGCGCGGGAGCTGCTGCGCGACAAGCAGAGGGTGCTCGGCTTCTACGACGTCTCGATCACGGCGACCGACCCGTTCCCCGACCGTCCGGAGTACTCGGCGCCCGATCCGACCCTCGCCGGGATCTCGCCTGCCTACACGGCGGCGATCAACCGGCAGCTCCGTTCCGAGATCGGCGTCCATACCGACCGCGAGTACCGCCTCCTCAGCCTCGAGGTCAACGAGGCGTGGAAGGAGGACACGAAGCGGCACTTCTTCGCGCCGCCCGAGGGCGCGACCGACTCCTTCCGCTACGGGATGGCACTCAACCCGCACATGCGCGCCTTCCTTACGCACGGGCGGTACGACATGGCGACGCCGTACTACGCGAGCGACCGGCTCCGCAACCTGATGCGGCTCGATCCGGACACAGCCGGACGGTTGACGGTGCGCCACTTCGAAGGCGGGCACATGTTCTACGCGTGGGAGGAAAGCCGCCACGCGTTCACGGCCGCGATCGAGGAGTTCGTCGCCGGCGCTCTGGCGGGCTGACACTAGCCAGCCCGCCGTGCGCGGCTCGATCACATCTACTGCTGAGGCTGTGCGTCGTCGCGGTCGCGCAGGTGCGCGAGTACGTCCGCGACGTCGGCGAGTTGCTGCTCGAGGTCGCGCTGGAAGGACTCCAGCCGCTCGATCAGCTCGGGACGGCTCGGGAACGGGCCGCGAAAGAGCATCCGCGGGCCACGGCCCCAGCCATGGGAATGACGGTGGTGCATGTTCACCTCCTCTCCTCGT
>DATFHC010000093.1:0-21017 GCA_035248765.1 Gaiellaceae bacterium | reverse complement strand
GAGCTGCGCACGGACCTCGACGACGCGACCGCCGCGTTGCTCGCGCTGTCGGCGGCGAACTGGGCCTACACCTGGCTGCGGCCGGGCGTGGACACCGACGCGCTCGCCGACCGCTTCACCGCGCTCCTGCTCGACGGGATGCGCGGCTACGCAACGCCATGAAGGTCGCACTGGTAGTCAATCCGTTCGCGTCGCGGGTCAGCCAAGAGCGGCTCGCGCACGTGCGCGCGGAGCTCGAGCGCGTGGCCGAGCTCGACGTCGTCCTGACGGAGCGGCCCGGTCACGCCACCGAACTCGTGACCGACGCCGGCCGTAGCGGCGCCGAGGCAGTCGTCGTGTTCTCCGGAGACGGCGGCTTCAACGAGGCGCTGAATGGACTGGAGTCGGACGTACCGATCGGATTCCTGCCGGGCGGCGGGACGAGCGTCTTGCCGCGGGCGCTCGGAGTCGCGCGGGATCCAGTGGAGGCTGCTCGCCAGGTGGCGGACGCGCTCGCCTCGGGTCACTCGCGCCGGATCTCGGTCGGCCGCGTCAACGGCCGCCGCTTCGGGTTCGGCGCGGGCATCGGCCTCCCCGCGGAGGTTGTCCGGCGAGTGGACGAGCTCGGCCGCCGCATCGACGGTCGGCGACCGGGCGACCTCGCGTTCGCACGAGCGGTCTTCCGGTCGATCGCCGCGCGACGCGGCCGCCTCGAGCCGCAGCTCGAGATCGCCGGCGTGGGCCGCGCGACCGCCGCCTTCGTCGCGAACACGAGTCCGTACACCTACGCCGGGCGGCTGTCGCTGCCGATCGCGCGAGGTGCGGCGTTCGAGCAGGGACTCGACATCGTCGCGCCGGTGGACGTGACTCCGGTCGCGGTTCCGTTCGCGGTCGTGCGCGTCCTCACCGGCCACGTCGGCGGTGAACGGTTCCTCCGCGCGCATGACCTCGACCGGATCGAGATCCGCTGCGACGGCCCGCTACCCCTGCATGTCGACGGCGAGGACCTCGGCGACGTCGAGGACGCGACCTTCGAAGCGGAGCGGTCGGCCGTCTCCGTGCTCGTCTGATCTAGGCTTCGCGCCCGTGGCGAAGGTGGCGCCGGAAGAACACGAGCTGCGTCGCGTCCTCGAGCAGGAGCGCGAGGTAGACGGCCTCGGCGCGGACGAGCTCCTCGCGATCTACCGCTCGCTCATCCTCCTCCGGACGTACGACGAGCGCTCGGTCGTCTATCACCGCCAGGGCCGGATCGGGACGTACGCGATTTTCTGGAACCACGAGGCGATGCAGGCCGGCTCCGTCCACGCGCTCGCCGACGAGGACTGGATCTTCCCGAGTTACCGCGAGTCGGCGATCGGGCTGCTGCGCGGCATTCCGGCGAGCACCATCCTCCACTGGTGGCGCGGGCACCCGGCGGGCTGGTGGAACCCGGCGGAGTACCGCGTCGCGTCGATCTGCGTGCCGATCGGTACGCACGTCCCGCATGCTGCCGGTCTCGCGTGGGGCGAGAAGCTGAAGGGCTCTTCGACCGTCGCGATCGCGTACTTCGGCGACGGCGCCACGAGCGAGGGCGCATTCCACGAGGGCGCCAACCTCGCGGCGGTGATGCAGGCGCCGCTGATCCTCTTTTGCAACAACAACCAGTGGGCGATCTCGACGCCGCTCGAGGCGCAGACGCGAGCCGAGTCGCTCGCGGCGAAGGCGGTCGGTTACGGGATGCCGGGCGTTCGAGTCGATGGGGGTGACGTGCTCGCCGTCTACGAGGCCACGCGCGAGGCGGTCGAGCGGGCGCGGGCCGGCGACGGGCCGACGCTCATCGAGGCGGTCTCGTATCGCGCCGCCCCGCACGCCACCGCGGACGACCCGCGCGCGTACATCGACCTCGACCGCGTCGAGGAGGAGAAGCGCAACGAGTGCGTCGGACGCTACGACGCCTACCTCCGGCGGCTCGGCGTCCTCGACGACGCGACCGCCGAGGAGATCAAGAACGAAGCGCTCGAGACGATGCGGCAGGGAATCGCGGAGGCGGAGGCCGAGCCCGAACCGGATCCCGAGCTCGTCTTCGACAACGCCTACGTCCTCCCGCCGCGGAACCTGCGCGAGGGCTGGGATGGCTGAGCTCTTCCTCGTCGAGGCCGTGAACGACGCGCTGCACGTCGAGCTCGAGCGCGACGAGAGCGTCATGGTGATGGGGGAGGACGTCGGTCGCGCCGGTGGTGTCTTCCGCGCGACCGCAGGGTTGCGCGAGCGCTTCGGCGAAAACCGTTGCGTCGACACGCCGCTCGCCGAGGCGGGAATCCTCGGCAGCGCGGTCGGCCTCTGCATGGCCGGCTGGCGGCCGGTCTGCGAGATGCAGTACGACGCGTTCTCCTATCCCTGTCTCGACCAGCTGATCACCCACGTCGGCCGCTACCGCTGGCGTACCGGCGGCCGGATGGAGTTCCCGCTCGTCGTGCGCATGCCGTACGGCGGCGGCGTGCGCGCGCCCGAGCTCCACGACGACTCGCCCGAGGCGTACTACGTCCACACGCCCGGCGTGAAGGTCGCGATTCCGTCGACGCCCGCCGACGCGAAGGGGCTCCTCGCGGCGGCGATTCGCGACCCCGACCCGGTTGTCGTGCTCGAGCCGAAGCTGATCTACCGCGGCGAGAAGCAGGAAGTGCCGGAGGGCGAGCACGTCGTCCCGCTCGGCGAGGCGCGGCTTGCGCGGGAAGGGACCCACGTCACGCTCGTCGCCTACGGTGCGATGGTGCCCGTGTGCGAGCGCGCGGCGGACGAGCTCGAGGGCGAGGCGTCGGTCGAGGTGCTCGATCTCCGCTCGCTCAGGCCGCTCGACGAGGACGCGCTGCTCGCGTCGGCGGCGAAGACGGGACGGGTGGTCGTCGTGCAGGAGGCGCCGCGCACGGCCGGCTTCGGCGCGGAGATCGCCGCGATCCTTGCGGAGAAGGCGATCCTCGACCTCCAAGGCCCGGTGATCCGCGTGACCGGCTTCGACGTCCCTTATCCGTACTGGAAGATCGAGGATCGCTACATGCCGTCAGTCGAGCGGGTCGTTGGTGCCTGCAGGCGACTCCTCGAGTTTTGAACGACTGCGAATCTGGCTCGAGCGCGGCGATTCGGGCTACTGGTTGCGCGACGCCGCGACCGGAGACGCGATGAAGTGGGACGACCCTCGCCTGCGGGTCGTCAAGCTCGCAGGCGCGTCGTATCGCGCCAACGCGCTGCAGGACGACGCGTTCTCGCCGGGCCGGCGGCTCGCTCTCGTCCGGGAACCGGAGAACGAGCACGACCCGAACGCGGTCGCGGTCTACGACGCCGACCGGCGCCTGCAGGCGGGGTACGTTCCCGCCGAGGTCGCTCCCGAGCTCCGTGGAGACGAGCAGGCGGTCTCGCTCTGGGAGTTCCGTGGCGAGGGCGGGCAGCGGATCGGTCTGCGCATCCTCCTCGCACCGGCCGACGCCTGGGTGCAGGATCCTCGGTCGTGATCCACGAGCTGCCGCTAGAGCGCCGGACGCTGCACGGACACTTCTCGGCCGACCTCGAGCCGGTGCTCACTGTCGATTCAGGGGACTCCGTCGTCTTCTCGACGCTGGACGCTGGCTGGCACCTCGAGCTCGCAGACGAGCCGCCCTCGCCACGCTTCGAGCCCCGGGACGAGACGCTGGACGCGGGTCATGCGCTCGTCGGGCCGATCGAGGTCCGTGGTGCGCGCGCAGGCGGGACGCTCGCTGTCACATTCGACGAGCTCCGCGTGGGAGCAGCCGGATACACCGTGGCCGGAGGCTGGTCGACCGAGCTGAACGACCTCCTCGGCGTCGGAGCGGGCGAGACGCACTTCCTTCGGTGGACGCTCGACGCCGACGGCGGCGTCGGACGCGACCAGCACGGGCGGGAGATCGCGTTGCGACCGTTCCTCGGTGTCGTAGGCATGCCGCCGGTCGAGCCCGGCGTTCATCCGACGGGTCCGCCGCGTCGCTGGGGCGGGAACATCGACTGCGCCGAGCTCGTCGAGCGGACGACGCTCTACCTGCCTATCCCGGTTGACGGCGCGTTGCTCTCGGCCGGCGACGGCCATGCGCGGCAGGGGGACGGTGAAGTCTCGCAGGTCGCGATCGAAGCGCCGATGGAGCGAGTACGGCTGACGCCTACACTCGTCGACGGCCCCAAGCTCGAGAATCCCGTCGCGCGAATCGACGGGGCGTGGCTCGCGTTCGGCTTCGACGAGGACCTCGACGTCGCGGCGGCGCAGGCGGTCGAGGGCGTGCTGCGCCTAATGGAGCGAGAGCTCGACCTGGAGCGCCGCGACGCACTCGCGCTCGCCAGCCTTCTTGTCGACCTCCGCATCACGCAGATCGTCAACGGCGTCAAGGGCGTCCACGCGCTGCTGCGCGACGACGCGATCCGCTAGGAATCCGTCATGGCCTACGAGTTCAAGCTGCCCGATCTCGGAGAGGGATTGACCGAGGGCGAGGTCGCGCGCTGGCTCGTCGAGGAGGGGCAGGAGATCGCCGAGGACGAGCCACTCGTCGAGATCGCCACGGACAAGACGACGGTCGAGATCCCGTCGCCGACGGGCGGAAAGGTCTCGCAGATCCTCGTCGCCGAAGGCGAGGTCGTGCCGGTCGGGACGGTGCTCGTGGTGATCGGCGGTGACGGCAACGCGACGAAGTCGCCGGCTCAGGCGCAGCAGGCCACCGCATCGCCTGCCGGCGAGAAGGTGCGCGCGACCCCGCTCGTCCGCAAGGTCGCGGCCGAGCTAGGCGTCGACCTCGCGACCATCTCCGGCTCGGGTCCGCAGGGGCGCGTCACGGAGGAGGACGTCCGTAGCGCGGGCGGCGCCGCGCCCAAGAGTGAGGGTGAGCGCGTCCCGTTACGCGGCGTCCGCCGGCAGATGTTCGAGCACCTGACGCGCGCCCACCGGGAGATCCCCGCCGTGACCTGGGTCGAGGAGTGCGACTTCACCGACGTGGATCTGAAGCGGCTCGTGCCACTCGTCCTCCACGCGGTCACCGAGTCGCTGCGGGAGTACCCGGAGCTGAACGCCCGGGTCGAAGACGGAGAGCTCGTGCTGCTCGACCGCTACGACATCGGGGTCGCGGTGCAGACCGAGCAGGGACTCGTCGTGCCGGTCGTGCATGCGGCCGACAAGCTCTCGCCCGACGAGCTCGACGCCGAGGTTCGGCGCCTGGCGGAAGCCGCGCAGGCGGCGAGCCTCACACCCGAAGAGCTCCGCGGCGGAACGTTCACGGTCACGAGTGCGGGGAAGGCGGCCGGCCTGTTCGTGACGCCTCTCGTCAACCACCCGGAGGTCGCGATCCTCGGGGTGCACCGCATCGAGGAGCGAGCGGTCGTCCGCGACGGCGAGGTCGTCGTCCGCCGGATGGGGAACATCTCGGTCACGTTCGACCACCGCGTCATCGACGGCAAGCGGGCCGCGGACTTCGGGCTCGCCGTGATCGCGCGCCTCGAGGCCTAGACCGCGACCTGCTCGTCGTCGAGGTGAGGCTCGAGCATCGACTCGATCCGCGGCGCGGTCGCGCGGCCGTCGATCCGTGAGACGACACGGCTTCCGACAACGAGCGTCAACGACGGCACTTGCTGCACGCGAAAGCGCTCGGCGAGGTCGGGCCGGTCCTCGACATCGACCTTGCTGACTCGAAGGCGGTCGCGTTCCTTGCGCGCGATGTGCGCGAGCAGGCTCTCCATGCGGCGAGCCGGTCCCGAGCGGCGGGACGTGAAAAACACGAGCAACGGGCGTTCATCTGGGGTCAATGCGAATCCTCCTGGACCTGGTCTGCGCGAACAACGGACAGGAGGCGCGCGCGGTTACGGTTCTGCCGTGGGATCGTGGTATTGGATCGGCGTCTCGGTCGGATGCGGCGCTGCGGCCGGGGTGCTTTTCGCGAGCTTCACCGGCAACAGGCGGGCCGCGCTGATCGTCGCTGCGATCGCCGCCGGCGGCGTGGGTGCCGCGCTCGGCTTCGCAATCGCGTCCTGGCAGACGGGTGGCTGGATCGACCGTCTCGGAGGGATCGTCGGCGGCCTCCTCGGCAGCCTCGGCGCGGGCCAGATCGTGTCCGGAGCGCTCAGGCGAGGAGGGACGCGCGGCGGGACCGCGACGCTGGTAGGCGGTGCGGCTCTCGTGCTCGCGGCCGCCGCCTGGATCCCGGTCGTCGGCTACCTCGAAGCGCTGGCGCTGCCCGCTCTCGCTGCACGGCTCAGGCGGGCGCGGCCCGAGAGGTACGCGGGTTTGCGGACGCTCGCGCGAGACGAGTAACCCCGCGGCATGCCACGCAAGCTCGTCCTGATCGTCATCGACGGGATGACCCCGGCTGCGTTCGAGCGCGCGGTCGAGAGCGGCCGAGCGCCAGCGCTGTCGTTCCTCGCGGAGCACGGCGAGTACCGGCGGGCGACATCGGTCTTCCCATCGCTCACGCCCGTCTGCCTCACCTCCATCGCGACCGGCGCCGGCCCGGGTGTCCACCACATCCCCTCGCTCGTCTGGTGGAACCGCCGGGAACGCCGGATCGTGGAGTACGGATCGTCGTTCGCGGCCCTGCGCGCGGCCGGGCTCTCGCAGTCGCTGCTCGACCCGATCTTCAACATGAACGCGCACCACCTCTCCCGCGACGCGGTGACCGTCTACGAGGCGCTCGAGGACGCCGGTTTCGTCGCGGCGGCGGTGAACATCACGTGCTATCGCGGCCGGCATCGCTACCTGCCGACGCTTCCGGGCCTCCACCGGGCCGCTTACGGGCCGCGCCGCTTCTTCTTCTACGGCCTCTTCGAGTCCGACCGGACGGGAGCGCCGTTCGCGGTGCGCAGCCGCCGTGGCGGTTCGGTCGACGCGTACGCCGCCGCCGTCGGACGGTGGCTCGTCACCCGCGACGGCTTCGACTTCATGGCCTATTACCTCTCCGGCTACGACTTCGCGTCTCACGCTGCCGGCCCCGAAGGTGAGGCGGCCGTTCGTGCGCTCGAGCAGTGCGACGCGGCGATCGGCGCGCTGTTCGAGGCGGCCGGGGGACCGGACGAATTCCTCGAGCGCTACGCCGTCATGCTCCTCTCGGACCACGGCCAGACGCCGGTCGAGCAGGTCGCGAGGCTGGAGGAGCCGTTCGAGGACGTCTCTGGCGACGTCGTCGTCACGGCGTCCAATCGCGCCGCGCAGGTCTACCTCCTTCCGGGCGCGCGCACGGATGCGGCGGAGCTGGCACGGCGGCTCGACGGCTTCCCCGCGGTCGAGTTGACGCTTCGCCGCGAGGGGGACGAGGTGGTTGCTCGCAGAGAGGGTGCCGATGCACCGTCGGAGAAGCTCGACCATCCCGACGCCGCCTGGCGGGCGCGCTCCGCTCTCGCGAACCCGAACGCCGGCGAGCTGCTCGTCTCCGCGGCCGAGGGCTGGGAGCTCGCAGACCTCGGCGGCCGTCATCACGCCGGCGGCGGCAGCCACGGCTCGCTCGTGGCGGGCGACTCCCTCGTGCCGCTAGTCACAGTCGGCCTGAGAGCGGAGCCGCGACGCATCACCGACGTCGCGCCCGTGGTGCTCGAGCACTTCGGCGTCACGGTGCCCGCGTCGATGGAGGCACTCGCCGGTGTGGGTTGACGAACGCGCTCGGATGGTCGAGCGGCAGCTGCGTCGCCGGGGCATCGACGACGAGCGAGTGCTCGCGGCGATGGAGCGCGTGCCGCGCGAGCTCTTCGCGCCGCCGGAGATGCGGGAGGCGGCATACGCCGACGCCGCGCTGCCGATCGCAGGTGGGCAGACGATCTCGCAGCCCTACATGGTCGCGCTCATTTGTGCGCGGCTCGCGCTTCGTGGGGACGAGCGCGTCCTCGACGTCGGCACCGGATCGGGCTACCAGGCCGCGGTCCTCGCCGAGCTCGCCGGCGAGGTGCACACGATCGAGCGGATCCCGGAGCTCGCGGAGAAGGCGCGCGCGAATCTCGCGGCGGCCGGTTACGAGCGCCGGGTGCAGCTCCACGTCGGCGACGGGACCCGCGGCGTCGCGGAACACGCACCGTTCGCTGCGATCGCAGTCGCAGCCGCCGCGCTCGAAGCCCCGCCTGCGCTCTACGAGCAGCTCGAGCCGCGCGGCCGGCTCGTCGTCCCGGTTGGAGGCTCGGGAGGGCAGTGGCTCGAGGTCGTCGTGCGAACCCCGGAAGGACCGGCCGTCGTTCGAACCGTGCCATGTCGCTTCGTCCCCCTAGTCGCCGGCCAGTTTCCGCGGCAGCCGATCGGTTAGGAAGCATGGGGCGCATGGGGTCGAGGTCCGCCATCGAGCTGCTGTTGCTTCCTGTGCGTCTCCAGGAGATCCGCCTGGGTCGCCCGGTAGACGTGCTGCTCGATACCGAGGCGTGGCGGGTGATCGGCTTCGTCGTGCTCTGCGGTGACGAGAGCGAGCGGTTCCTCGTCTACGCGGCGGCCGACCCGCGAGAGGCCGAGATCGCGGTGACCTCGGCTCTCCTACTGCTCGACGACGTGGAGTTCTACCGCGGGCGCTCGCGCTCGCTGCGGGCACTTCTAGGCGGGACGGTCGCGAACGCCCACCACGAGCTGGGGGTGCTGCGCGATCTCCTGATCGCGCCCGACGGCACGGTTGCCGCGCTCATGGTCGAGCAGGACGGCGCCATGCGCGACGTCGAGCCGGGGAGCGCGCGAGTCCAATATGTCTCCGCAGCCTGAGTTGCCGGAGGCGCTACTCTCGCGGGCGACCGTGGAACGCCCGGCCGCCCCGCGTTCGATGCAGCGCCGGCGAATGTCGGCGTCGCTCCGTTCCGTCCGCAACTGGCAGGAGCTCGGCAAGTTCTGTGCGGTCGGCGCGGTCGGGTACCTCATCAACCTTGCTGTCTACGACGCGCTCCTGCACGAGGACGTCCACTACCTCGTCGCCGCGACGTGCTCGTTCCTCGTCGCAGTCACGAGCAACTACACCTGGAACCGGCTCTGGACGTTTCGCGAGCACCGGGGCCACATCGGGATCCAGGGGATGCGCTTCTTCCTCGTTTCGCTGGCCGCCCTCGGCGCCAACCTCGTCGTGCTCCACCTTCTGATCGCGTACGGCAACCTCGGCAAGCTCCCGGCGCAGGCTGCCGCGATCGTCCTCGTGACCCCGCTCAATTTCGTTGGGAACAAGCTCTGGTCCTTTCGCAGGGCGCGGGCTGAGTAGCCTTTCCCCGGTGAGGGGTCTCCTCGCCGTCGCCCTCGCCGCGCTCGTCGCCGCAACACTGGCGTCGCCTGCGTTCGGCTCGACGCGCACAACTCCGACAGTTCCCGTCTTCGACGGGAAGGGCCATCTCGTCCAGACGCCGTTCATTCCGCGGGCGCCCTCGGCGTCGCTCACGCAGCAGCAGGCGATCGCGACGTTCGAGCGCTACCCGAAGGTCGCCGCATGGCTGAAGCGCTACCCGCGCTCGGGACTCAGCGACGAGGCGACGTATGACGCGAAGTCCGGCCAGTGGAGCATCAAGGTCTGGTGGAGCGGAAAGAACGTCTCGGCCGGCGAGATCGCCCAGGGCACGGTTGTCGACGCGACCGGCGACGTGACCGAGGCGTGGACGGGTCCGCAGGTGGCCTGGGGAATGGCGCGCGGCTCGCCCGGCGCGTTCGGCGGTACGGCGATCAACAACCCCTGGGTCTGGGGAGCGTTCTGTCTCGTCTTCTTCGTCGGGCTCGCGGACTTCCGGCGGCTCTTCTCTCTCCGGAACCTCGATCTGCTCTTTCTCCTGTCGCCCACGGCGTCGCTGTGGTTCTTCAACCACGGCGACGTCTTCACGGCCGTGCCGCTCTTCTATCCGCTGCTCATCTGGGTGGTGCTGCGCGGGATCTGGATCGGCGCTCGTAACCGCGGCACGCCCGGTGCGCCGCAGTGGCCGGTCTGGGTGCTGCTCGCGGCCACCGTCTTCCTCGCCGGCTTCCGCATCGGGCTGAACGTCGAGAAGTCGAACGTGATCGACGTCGGCTACTCCGGCGTTATCGGCGCGCAGCGGATCGTCTCGGGACAAGCGCCGTGGGGGAACTTCCCGGTCGAGAAGACGACCCCGAACGGCAAGGCGCTCAAGGCCTGCGGGCCCGCGGACGCCTCGGGCGAGATTCGCAACTGGATCCAGACGAACGGCCGCTGCGAGAGCGCGAACCCCGAAGGAGACACGTACGGGCCGGTCGCGTACGAGTCGTACATCCCCGGCTACCTCGCGCTCGGGTGGAGCGGAAAGTGGGACGACCTGCCGGCGGTGCACTTCACCGCGATCGCCTTCGACCTGCTCACGCTGCTCGGCCTCTGGCTGGTCGGGCTCCGCTTCGGAGGGCCGAGGCTCGCGGCCGTGCTCGGCTTCTCGTGGGCCGCGTATCCGTTCACGCAATACGTCTCGAACTCGAACACGAACGACGCGATCATGGCGTGCTTCCTCGTCTGGGGCTTCTGGCTCGTCTCGGCACCCGCGGCCCGCGGAGCGTCGGCGGCGCTGTCGGGCTTGACGAAGTTCGCCTCGCTGATCGTCGCGCCGCTGTGGCTCACGTATCCGGGGCGGAGGCCGAGCTGGCGCTTTGCGCTCGGCTTCGCCGCGGCCACGCTCGCGGCGTTCTCGGTCCTGCTGCTGGAACCGCATCCGCTGCACGAGGCGTATGTCTTCTGGAAGAGGACGGTCGAGTTCCAGGTCGGGCGTTCCGCGCCGTGGTCGCTCTGGGACTGGAGGCAGTACCACGCACGCGGGCTGCCGGACCTCCATGTCCTGCAACGCGTGCTTCAGGGTCTGCTCGTCGTCGGGGCCGTCGTGGCCGCCTTCTTCCCGCGCCGCAAGTCGCCGCTGCAGCTCGCAGCGTTCACGGCAGCGCTGCTCGCCGGCTTCGAACTCGTCATGACCTACTGGCTCTACACGTACATCCCGTGGTTCTATCCCTTCGCCGCGCTTGCCCTCCTCGCGCCGGCGCTGCCGCTGCGCAAGCTCGTGACCGTCTCAGGCAGAGACGCGGACGAGCTCGATCGCCTCGGCTCGCCCCTCCCCGGTGCACGTGAGAAGGACGCCCTCCAGCCGCACGTCGCCTTCCGCCGGCTCGAACCGGACGGGTAGGCGCGTCCGCATCCGGGCGATCGCGAGCTCCGACTTCACTCCGATCACCGAGTCGTGCGGGCCGGTCATCCCGGCGTCGGTAATCGCCGCCGTGCGGCCGGGGAGGATGCGCGCGTCGTTCGTCTGGATGTGTGTGTGGGTGCCGATGACGGCGGTCACGCGTCCGTCGAGCCATGTCGCGAGCGCAACCTTCTCGCTCGTCGCCTCGGCGTGGAAGTCGACGACGACAACGGGCGCCGCCGCGCGTGCCTCGTCCACGAGCTCGTCGACCATCTCCCAGGGAGAGATCGGCGTTGGGAGGAAGAGCTGCCCGAGCAGGTTGATCACGGCGACGGCGACACCGTTTCGTGCCTCCACCACCGCGAGGCCGCGCCCGGGCGCCTCCGAGCCGGAGTTCGCGGGCCGGATCACCCGTTCGCTCGTCGCGAGGTACGAGGCGATCCCGCTGCGGCGGTACGTGTGGTTGCCGAGGGTCACCACGTCGGCTCCTGCCGCGAGCAGCTTCTCGGCGAGCTTGCCCGTGATGCCGGCGCCGTCCGCCGCGTTCTCCCCGTTGACGATCGCGAGGTCGGCGTGGTAGCTCTCGCGCAACTCGGCCAGGCGCTCCTCGACGGCGCGACGCCCCGGGACGCCGAAGACGTCCGCGAGGAAAAGGATCTTCAAGCGCGGGCCCTCGTCCGGTGATGGTCTCGCGTTCCTGGCGCGCGAAAAGCGAACGATGCGCGGACGCAGGGAGCGTCGATCGCCGTTGCTATCGGCGCGACTGAGGACAACGCAGCGCGACCCTTTGCAGCCGCCAGGGACGCCCTGACCATTGTCGGACGGGGGCCCATGGCTGCTCTCTAGCCGGTCGTGAGCACCGGCGCGGTGCGGACCTCGACGGTCACGTGGTTCCCCGCGTCGTTGGTGTAGCGCGCGAGCGCCTGCTGCTCGACCGCGGCGAGGTCGGCGACCCGGCCGAGCTTCGTTGCGCCGCTGACGACCGAGGTGCCCACCGTGAGCGCCGGGTCGGCGACGAGCTGGGTCACGGCGACGACGAGCGACGGAGCGGTCTGCGGCTGGATGTCGATCTCGGAGCCGTAGGTCTTGCCTTCGACGATGAACGGCCGGATTGCGACGACGCTTCCGTCGACGGGTGAGTAGACGTCGCTGCCGACCGGCGCACCGACGTCGATCGCCGACTTGCCGCCTCCGCTCAGCTCGTACCACTTCGGCGATCCGCCGCCGCCTCCGAAGATTCCGTGGATGACCCGCTGCACGACCCCCTCGTTCCCCTGATGGCCGAGCGGCTTGAGCGAGAGCGCTCCGTCGTGCGCCGTGTGGTAGCCGATCGCTGTCAGCCGCGACTTCGAGATCGGCATCTGCAGGTTCAGCGATCCCCGCTGCGCGACGATCTCCGGGGACGGCCGAGTCTGTGCGGCGGTCGCCAGGTTTCGCTGGGGGACGATCGCCGCCGTCCGCACCGTTCCGCCGCCGAACGCGGTCAGGCCGAGGGCTACGAGGAAAACCGCGGCGAGGAGGACGAGGAGGGCCAAGCGGCGCGCACGGCGCGCGGCACGCGCCTGCTTGCGTTCGACCCGCCGCCTCCGATTGGGGCGTGAGGACGGCATGTCGCGCGGCACCTTATCGAAGTACCGGGGATCTTCCAACCAGTCCAGAGCCAGCGCGCCCTGAGTCCGTACGACGGCCCCCGTACCATCGCTCGCATGCCGCGGCCCGCCTCCGTGCGGATCGAGATCCCACGCTGGGTGCAACTGGTGGCGCTGCCGCTGCTGCTGTTGCTGCTGTGGACGGTGGCGGGAGCCGTGCGTCACGTGCTCTTTCTCTTCCTCGTGGCGCTGCTCATCGCCCTGCTCCTCAATCCGCTCGTTCGCGGGCTCGGACGAGTCTGGATCCCGCGGGGCCCGGCAGTCGCGCTCGTCTATCTCGCCTTTGCAGCAGCTGTCGCACTGGCAGTCCTCGCTCTAGCCACGGTGGTCGTGCAGGAGACGCGCAGCGCAGCCCACCGGGTGGACAACTACTTTACGGTCGAGTCCGGACACCCGAGACGGACCGGTGCGGAGCAGGATCTCGCGCGGTTCCAACGCTTCCTCAACCGCCACCACCTGAGCAGCGTGCACGTGCAGCGCCGGGGAGAGAAGTTCCTCAACCAGGTCGGGACGAAGGACGTCCAGAAGTACACATCGAAGGCGCTGCGCTGGGCCGAAGGCGCGGGTGTCGCCGTGGTCACGCTTCTTTTCGACGCCTTCCTCGTGATCGTCGTCTCGATCTACATGCTCCTCGACATGCAGCGGTTGACGGAAGCTGTCGACCGACGATTTCCGCCGCGGGGACGCGGCGGGCTGATCGTGCGGATGGAGCAGGCCGTCGCGAGCTACGTCAAGGGGCAGCTGCTCCTCTCGCTGATCATCGGCATCAGCTCCGGGGTCGGGCTGTGGATCCTCGGCATCGTGGGCCTGATGCCGCACGGCGGCCGCTACGCCGCCGCGTTCGGCGCCTGGGCGGGTGTCACCGAGCTGATCCCCTACATCGGGCCCTGGCTCGGCGCTGCGCCACCGGTGCTGTACGCCCTCGTGCAGCACCCGCTGTCGGCGCTGTGGGTGGTGCTCCTCTTTCTCGGCATCCAGCAGCTCGAGGGCCATGTGGTCGTCCCGAATGTCATGGGACGCTCGCTCCGCCTGCATCCGCTGCTCGTGATCTTCGGCCTGCTCGCAGGCGGCGAGATCTACGGCTTCCCCGGGATTCTCGTCGCGCTGCCGCTACTTGCGGCAGGCCGCGCGGCCTGGGAGTTCTTCGCCGAGCGGATCGAGCTCGCGCCCTGGGATGCCGCCCATCCGCTCGCGGAGATCGGCGTCGAGACGAAGCAGGGCCCATCGCCCGACTCGCCCCCGGCGCCCGCGGCCTGAGCCTGGGAGGGGCCGACGAAACAGTGGCTGTGCCGCAGGGCCGCGCTGAGCGCCGCGACTTCCTCGCTTCGCTCGTCGGCAGGCTACGCCGGCTGCTGCGTCCTCGGTCGCGCCCATAGCCTCCGGCTACGAACGCGCCCTGCGTCCTTGCCTCGCGACGCCCATCGCGCCCCTGCGACGAGCACCGTTCCGTCGGCCCCTCCCGCGCGGCGTACTCTTTCGGTGTGAGCCCGTTCCCGGTCACCCGGCTCCGCCGCTTCCGCCGCACCGCGACGCTGCGTGGGCTCGTGCGCGAGACGCGGCTCTCGCTCGACCAGTTCGTGATGCCCCTGTTCGTCGCGCCGGAGCCGCTTGCCAACGAGGAGCTGCCGGGGATGGTGCGTCTCGACCTCGACGGGCTACTGCGCGAAGTCGAGGGGCTCGTCTCGAGCGGTGTCCGCTCCGTGCTGCTCTTCGGCGTTCCCGCGGAGAAGGACGAGGAGGCGACGGGCGCCTGGGAGGAAGACGGGATCGTCCAGCAGGCGCTGCGCGCGCTGCGCCCGCGGTTCCCCGAGCTCGTTCTGCTCACGGACGTGTGCCTCTGCGAGTACACGTCCCACGGTCACTGCGGCGTCGTCGTCGACGGCGACGTCGACAACGACCGGAGCCTCGAGCTGCTTGCGCGCACCGCGGTGAGCCACGCCGAGGCAGGCGCAGACGTCGTTGCGCCGAGCGACATGATGGACGGCCGGGTCGGCGCGATCCGCGAGGCGCTCGACGACTACGGCTTCGAGAAGACCCCGGTCCTTGCCTACTCCGCGAAGTACGCCTCCGCCTTCTATGGTCCCTTCCGCGAGGCGGCCGACAGCGCCCCCGCGTTCGGCGACCGCCGCGGCTACCAGATGGATCCCGCCAACGTCCGAGAGGCGATTCGTGAGTGCAAGATCGATCTTGCCGAGGGAGCCGACGCGATCATGATCAAGCCGGCGCTGCCGTACCTCGACGTGATCCGGGCCGCTCGCGACGCGTTCGAGGTTCCGATCGCCGCCTACAACGTCTCCGGCGAGTACGCGATGGTGAAGGCGGCGGCCCGCGCCGGCTGGCTCGACGAGCGGGCCGCGGCGCTCGAGACGCTGACGGCGATCAAGCGCGCCGGCGCCGACCTGATCGTCAGCTACTGGACACGCGACCTTCCCGCGTGGCTCTGACAGCGCGCAGCGACCTCTACCAGCGCGCGCTCGAGCTGATCCCCGGCGGCGTGAACTCGCCGGTCCGGGCGATGCGCGCGGTCGGGCTCGACGAGCCGCTCTTCATTCGCAGCGGCGACGGCGCGTACATCGAAACCGAGGACGGCCGCCGACTCCTCGACTGGGTCATGTCCTGGGGGCCGCTTCTCTTCGGCCATGCCGACTCCGAGACGGTCGAGGCCGTGCGCGACGTTGCAGTGCGGGGCACGAGCTTCGGCGCGGCGACTGAGGGCGAGGTCGAGCTGGCGGCGGAGATCGTCGACGCGGTGCCTTCGGTGGACAAGGTGCGGCTCGTGTCGTCGGGGACCGAGGCGGCGATGAGCGCGTTGCGCCTCGCCCGAGCCTTCACGAGGCGCGACCGGATCCTCAAGGCGGCGGGTGGCTACCACGGCCACGCCGACGCGCTGCTCGCGAGTGCCGGCTCGGGCCTGGCGACGCTCGGTATTCCCGCTTCGCCGGGCGTTCCGACCGGGGCTGCCGGCGACACGATCGTCGTCCCCTACAACCATCCCGACGCCGCGGCCGAGGCGGTGATGCGCCACGGTGAGGGCCTCGCGGCGATCATCCTCGAGCCGGTCGCGGCGAACATGGGCGTCGTCCCGCCCGACCGGGACTACCTCGAAACGTTGCGCCGGCTTTGCGACGCGTCCGGGGCGCTTCTGATCTTCGACGAGGTGATCACCGGCTTCCGCGTCGCTCGGGGCGGGGCGCAGGAGCGGTACGGCGTCCTGGCCGACCTGACGGTGCTCGGGAAGATCGTGGGCGGAGGGCTGCCTCTCGCCGCCTTCGGCGGCCGGGCCGAGGTCATGGACCTGCTCGCGCCGGCCGGGCCGGTATACCAGGCGGGCACCCTCGCCGGGAACCCGCTCGCGACCGCCGCCGGTCTGTCGGTGCTGAGGCGGCTCCGCGACCCGGCCGTTTACGCCGAGCTCGACCGGCAGGCCGCCGTTCTCGAGGAATGCCTCGCCGACTTCGGCCGGGTGCAGCGGGTGGGAGCCCTGCTCACGCTGTTCATGACCGACGGCTCGGTGCGCAACTTCGAGGACGCCCAGCGTTGCGACACCGAGCGCTACGCCGCCCTCTTCAGGCACCTCCTGGAGGAGGGCGTCTACCTCCCGCCGTCGCAGTTCGAGGCGCTCTTTCCCTCGACGGCGCACGGCGAGGACGAGATCGAGCGGACGATCTCCGCGCTGGAGAGCTTTGCTCGTTGACGTCTGGGAGACGATGGCCGTCGACGCGGTCGCCGAGAGCACACTCTGGGCCGACTGCCTCCTGCCCGACGCCGACCGCGACCGCAGTCCCGTCTTCTCGCCGCTCGGTGAGGCCCGCTACGCGCTCGGGCTCGAGACGATCTACGAGGGCTACCTCGTCCACTACGGCCGGCCGCGCCTCTTCGCGCCGGGAGACGACGACACGGCGCTCCTGCTCGGCGACTACCTCTATGCGCACGGTGTCGCGCGGATCTCCGCGCTGCACGACGTCGAGGCCGTCGCCGACCTCTCGGAGCTGATCTCGCTCTGCAGCCAGCTGCGGGCGGAGGAGGCGGCAGGGGACGGACCGCTCTGGGCGGCGACCGCGGCTCTGCTCGGCCGCGGCGCGCTCGACGAGGTCCGCACCGTGCTCCGCTTGCATTCCGATCCGCAACCGCTCGACGCGGCGGCGCGTTCGGCTGCCGGCGACGAGGCAGTGGACGCTGGACTCGCGGCCCACGCCGAGCGGCGGGCTTGAACCCGGCGCCCGCGTTCGCTTACCTCTGCGCATGACCACGTCCGTTCGCGAGGAGCGCAAAGTCCTCACGGCCGTCTTCGCCGACGTCGTCGGCTCGACCGCGCTCGCGGAGCGGCTCGACCCGGAGGACGTGAAGCTCGTCGTCGGCGAGGCGATTGCGCGGATCGTCGGCGAGATCGAATCGCTCGGCGGTCACGTCAAGGACCTCGCGGGCGACGGCGTCCTTGCGTTCTTCGGCGCGCCGACTACGCGTGAGGACGACGCCGAGCGCGCCGTTCGTTGCGCGCTGCGAATCGTCGGCGAGATGGACGAGTACGCGCGAGAGGTGCGACGCGGCTGGGGCGCCGAGGGCTTCGGCGTCCGGGTCGGCGCGGCGACCGGCGCGGTCGTCGTGGGGGAGGTCGGCGCCGGTTCGCGGGTCGAGTACGCCGCGTTCGGCGAGACGGTGAACGTCGCCGCCCGCCTTCAGTCGGCGGCCGAGCCGGGCTCCGTGCTCGTCGACGACGCGACGCACCGCGCGGTCGAGCGCCTCTTCGATTGGGAGGAGCCCCTTGAGCTCGACCTGAAGGGAAAGAGTGAGCCGGTCACCGCGTGGCCGGTGCGCGGTGTCGCGGCCGAGGGGCGGACGCAACGCGGCCTGCCGGGCGTCGAGACGCGGCTCGTCGGCCGCTCCCGCGAACTCGGTCTCGGCCGGGAGGCACTCGAGGCGCTTCGCTCCGGCCGCGGAGGCGTCCTCGTCGTCTCGGGAGACGCCGGGATCGGCAAGACGCGCCTCCTCAATGAGCTCCGCGAGCTCGCCGAAAAGGAAGGGAGCTCGTGGCTCGAGGGCCGCTGCGTCTCGTACGGCGAGACGCTGCCGTACTGGCCGTTTCGCGATCTGCTGCGCGGCGAGTGGATCGGCGCCGGAGCCGAGGAGCCGGAGCTCCGCGTCCGCGTCGGCCTCCGCCGGCGTCTCGAGCAGCTCTTCGACGGAAAGGCCGACGAGCTCTACCCATACCTCGGCGGCCTGCTCGAGGTAGCGCTCGAGCACGAAGCCGCGGCGCGCACGTCGGAGCTGTCTCCGGAGGCTCTGCAGTGGCGGACGTTCGAAGTCGTCGGCCAGCTCTTCGCCCGCCTCACGGAGTCGGCGCCGCTCGTGCTCGCTTTCGAGGATCTCCACTGGGCCGATGCGACGTCCGTGCTGCTCCTCGAGCAGCTTCTCTCGCTCGCCGAGGAGGCGCCGGTGCTGCTCGTCCTCTCGCTGCGCCCGGAGCGCGACCACGGCTCCTGGGCCCTGCGCGAACATGCGGGTCGCGAGTTCCCGCACCTGTTGCGCGAGATCGATCTCGGCCCGCTTCGCGACGCCGACGGCGAGCTGCTCGCCGCTCTTGTCGCACCAGCGACGCTGCCGGCCGAGCTCGAGCGGCGCGTCCTCGAAGCTGCCGAGGGGAATCCGTTCTTCCTCGAAGAGCTGGTGCGCTCGCTCGCGGACGTGGGCGCCCTCGTCCGCGTCGACGAGGGTTGGCGGTTCGACCATGCGGTCGAGGTCGAGGTCCCGCCGACCGTGGAGAAGGCGATCCTCGCCCGCCTCGACCGGCTGTCGGCTCCGGCCCGCGAGCTCGTCACGGCGGCGTCCGCGCTCGGGCGCACCTTCGCGTTGCCGCTGCTCGAGGGCGTGCTCGGTGAAGTCCACGCCGACGCGCTCCACGAGCTGCAGCGGCTGGGGCTGCTCCGCCAGAGCAGGCGCTGGCCGCAGCCCGAGTACGGCTTTCGACATGCACTAATCCAGGAAACCGCCTATCGGACGCTGCTCGCCGATCAGCGGACGCGCCTCCACAGGCGGGCGGCCGAGTGGCTCGAGCAACGCTACAGCGACCGCGACAGCGAGGTGCTCGGGTTGCTCGCCCATCACTGGCTGAGTGCGGCGGACGAGGACAAGGCCGCGGAATACCTCCTCCGCGCCGGGGACAAAGCGAGGGAGGAGCATGCGCTCAACGAGGCGATCGAGCATTACCGCGGCCTCCTGCCGCTGCTCGAGCGGCGGGGGGAGCGCCAGGAGATCGCGCTCGTCCTGTTCAAGCTCGCGCTCGCGCTTCACACGTCGCTCCGCTTCGCCGAGGCAAACGAGGCCTACCAGCGTGCCTTCGAGCACTGGGCGGATCCGATGCCGACGCCCGTACCGGCCACCCGGACGCTGCGGATGGCCGTCAGCTATGTCCCCCAGGTCAACGACCCGACTCGGGCCGGTTGGTGGCCCGACATCCAGCTCTGCATGCAGCTCTTCGACCGTCTCGTCGAGGCGTGGCCGGAGCGGACGATCGTCCCCTCGCTCGCCGAGCGCTGGGAGATCTCTGACGACGGGCTGCGCTACGTCTTCCACTTGCGCGAGGGCCTGACCTGGTCCGACGGAGCCCCACTCACGGCCCGAGACGTCGAGTTCGGCCTCAAGCGCGTCCTCGATCCTCGGAGCCCGGGCGCCTCGGTCGCCGTCTACTTCGTGCTGGAGAACGCGCAGGACTACGCGCTCGGCCGATCGAGCGACGCCGACAGCGTCGGCGTGCGCGCCCTCGACGAGCACACGGTCGAGTTCAGACTCGTGGCCCCGGCTCCGTACTTCATGAGCGTCGTCAACCGTCCTGATGCCGCTCCGCAGCCCCGGCACGCCATCGAGCGGCACCGGGAGTCCTGGTCGTCGCCGGAGCATCAGGTCGTGAGCGGTCCGCTTCGGATCGAGGAGCAGGAGCCGGAAAGGCTTGTGCTCGTTCGCGACGAGGGGTACCGGAGGCGACGCCGTGGCAACGTCGCGCGGGTCGAGTGCATCCGCTCTGCAGTGGACGACGCGTACCCCACCTTCGTCCGAGGCGAGCTGGACCTCGCTCGCGTGGTCTACACGCCCCACACCGCCGACCACGTGCGCGCAGACGTTCGCGGGGAGGAGCCGTTGACGTGGCTGGCGTACATCGGCTTCGACCACACCCACGAGCAGCTGGGCGACGTCGAGCTTCGGCGTGCGCTCGCGCTCGCGATCGATCGGTCGGCGCTCGCGGAAGCCGGACCGGCCAACCTCGTGGCGGCGACCGGGGGTATCGTGCCTCCGGCTCTCTACGGTCACTCTCCTGACATCGCTCCGAAGCTCGATCTGGAGCTGGCGCGCGACCACTTGAGCCGCTCCTCGGTCAGAGACGTGCCGCTCTCACTGACGGCGCAGGACGTCTGGGGCGAGCTGCTCGAGCTCGTCGTGCGCGGCTGGCGCGACGGCCTCGGGATCGACGTGGGGCTCGATCTCTGGCCGGGGGACGAGCCGCCTGCGGGATCCCTCCTCGACCGTGCGCCGATGGCACTCTTCGGCTGGCTGCCGGGGTACCCGGACCCCGAGTACATGCTCAGGCTCCTGCTCCATTCGGAGGCTCGGACAAACGCCGTGCATTTCGCCGACGAGCGTTTCGACGAGCTGGTCGAATCCGCGCGGCAGGAGCGGAACGATCGCGTCCGGCTCGAGCGCTACCACGATGCGGACCGCTACGCGGTCGCCGATCGGGCCGCCGTGATTCCGCTCGTGTACGGACGGAGCACCGCCCTCATCCAGCCACACGTGCAGGGCTGGTGGGAGTTCGCGAAAAGCTCCGCGAACTTCGCCGACTTGCTGCTCGAATAGGTAGATTCACGCCGTGCTTGCCGCGCTCTTCCACTTGCTCTTCGCCGAGGAGACGGCTGCCCAGGAGGGGAGCAAGGTCGTGCTGATCATGCTTGCGACCGGCGGCGTCTTCGTCTGCGTGATCGCGCTCGGCGAAGCGGCGCACTGGGCCGCGAAGCAGCGCCGCAGCCGGCGCGGCTAGGCTCATCCGTAGACTCGCGGCGTGGGCGAGTTGCCGCGCGGCACCGTCACCTTCCTCTTCACTGACATCGAGGGCTCGACGCGTCTTCTGGACGAGCTCGGTGCGGAGGCGTACGGGAGCCGGTTGGCCGAGCATCGGCGCGTCTTGCGCGAGGCGTTCGAGCGCCATGGCGGCGTCGAGGTCGATACGCAGGGTGATGCGTTCTTCGTAGCGTTCCCGACTGCCCTCGGCGCGCTCGAGGCCGCGCGTGAGGCGCAGGAGGTGCTCGAGCTGCCGGTGCGGATGGGGCTGCA
>DATFHC010000092.1:0-11313 GCA_035248765.1 Gaiellaceae bacterium | reverse complement strand
CCCTTCTCGGCGAGCAGCTCGGCGAGGTCGCCGCCCTCGGCCTGCAGCTTTCCCGCGCGTGCGTCGGCGAGCAGGAGCTCGACCGTCTCGGTCGCGTCCTTCTTGTTCGTGCCGATCACTCCGGTCGGGCCGCGCTTGATCCAGCCCGCGCAGTAGACGCCCGGCTCGACGCGACCGCCTTCGTTCGGGATGATGCCGCTCCGAGCGTCGAACGGCACGCCGGGCAGCTCGACCCCGTGGTAGCCGACGCTGCGGAAGACGAGGCCGCACTGGAGCGTCTCGTGCTCGTCCGTCGGCACGGCCCGTTCGTCCGCGTCCAGCTCGTTGCGAACGAGCTCGACTCCCTCGACGCGCTCCTCACCGAGGATCGCCACCGGCGACTCGAAGAAGCGGAAGACGACGCGGCGCGGCTTGCCCTCGGGCTTGCGTGCGGCGAACTCCTTGAGCACCGCCACGTTGCGCTCGGCGTTCGTGCCGCTCGGCTGCGCCCCTTCGAGATCGGAAGCGTCGACGACGACGTCTGCGCCTGCGAGCTCCCCCATCTCCTGCAGCTCAGGCGTCGTGAACGCGGCCTGCGAAGGGCCGCGGCGGCCGACGACGACGATCTCTCGGATCGGCGAGCTCGCGATGGCCTCGATCGACGCGTCTGTCGCGTCGGTCGGCTCGAGCTCGTCGTGCGTGAGCGCGAGCATCCGCGCGAGGTCGAGCGCCACGTTCCCGTTCCCGATCACGACCACGCGCTCGACCGAGAGGTCGAAGGCGAGCTCCTGGTAGTCGGGGTGGCCGTTGTACCAGGCCACGAACTCGGTGGCCGCCCACGAGCCGGGCAGGTCCTCACCCGGAATCCCGAGCCGCCGGTCGGTCTGCGCGCCGACGGCGTAGATGACGGCGTCGTAGAGGCGGACCAGGTCGGCGTGCTCGAGATCGCGGCCGAACTCGACGTTCCCGAGGAAGCGGAAACCGGGCTGCTCCGCGATCCGCTCGAAGGCGCGCGAGACCGACTTGAGCTTCGGGTGGTCCGGAGCGACCCCGAGCCGAACGAGTCCCCACGGCGTGGGCAAGCGCTCGATCATGTCGACCTCGGCCGGCGGGTCGGCGGACAGCAGCGCGCCCGCGGCATAGAAGCCCGCAGGGCCGGAACCGACGACGGCAACGCGCATTGCTGCGCCGACTTTAGTCGTGCTTACCCGGGTACCGGCCCTCGAGCGTGATCATCACGCGGCGGAGGAGGCCGTTGAGTTGCTCCTTCTCCTGGGCGGTCAGCGCTTCGGCGAGCAGGGCTTCTTTCGCGCCCTGGATATCCAGGCCCTGCTCGTGCTTCTGCCGGCCCTTGTCCGTGAGCTCGACGAGCACGCTGCGGCGATCGCCCGGATCGCGCAGACGACGGACGAGACCCTCCTTCTCGAGTGCGTCGAGCCGGCTCGTCATGGCGCCGCTCGTCAGATCCGCACGGCGCGCGAGTTCGCCGGCCTTGCGGCGGTAGGGCTCCCCTGTCCAGCGCAGCGTCGTGAGCACGTGCCAGTCGCTCATCGTGATACCGAGCTGATCGAGCGTCTCGTCGTGCATCCACCTGATACGCCGGTTGATGCCACCGATCCGGTCGACGATTCCCTCGACCGTCAGATCGAGATCGGAGGGCAGGTCGGCGCTGATCTCCTCGAGGAAGTTGTCGACGTGATCCCGTTCGTCGCTCTTCCGTGATCTGGACATGTCCGAAGTGTTCATGAAATTCCTCTTGACGTCAAGATACCTCGTCTGTTAGTTTCTCGATATCAAGATACTCGATACAAAGGAAGGAGGCGCCGCATGTACGTGTCAGACCCGCACTTCGCCCAGCTCGTCCACGAAGACCGCGCGGCGCAGCTACGCGCCGCCGCGCTCAACACTCGACCGTCAAGGAGGCAGGTATGGCAACCAGGGAGACCACTTACCGCGTTCTTTCGCTTCCCCAGGAGGGACGCGAGGGTGACGGCGACCGGGTGTACATCGGGCTCCGTCGCACGCTCGACATAGGCGCCTTCGGCGCAACCGCCATCTACCAGGCGAGGGCCGGTGAGGGCGTCGTCGGCGAGCACGACGAGCTCGGGCCCGGCGCCGACCGTCACGAGGAGCTCTACGTCGTCGTGCAGGGAAGCGCAACGTTCACGGTCGACGGCGACGAGGTCGATGCGCAGCAGGGCACCGCCGTCTTCGTCCGGCCGGGCACGTCACGGAAAGCGGTTGCGACGAGCGACGAGACGATCGTGCTTGCCGTGGGCGGCCGTCGCGGCGAGGCGTACCGGCCGTCGCCGGGCGCGGAGCTCTACGACTTCTTCCAGCACTACAACGAGAAGGACTGGGAGGGAGCACTCGCCGCATGCCACGTGGCGCTCGAGAAGTTTCCGGGGAACGCGCTGATTCTCTACAACATCGCGTGCATGCAGAGCATGCTCGGGCGCGGCGCCGAGGCGCTCGCGACGCTCACCGAGTCCATCGAGAAGTGGCCGAAGTTCAAGGAGAACGCGCAGGCCGACGACGACTTCGCGACGCTCCGCGAGGACCCGCGTTTCAAAGAGCTCGTCGCCTGAGACGAGTGAGAGAGCCTAGTGGGCGCAGCCGGAGCCACACCCGCCGGCTGCGTCCTCGGGCGCTTCGCCCTCGGCCACCTGGAACGAGTGGCCGCATCCGCATGAAGAGACGGCGTTCGGGTTCTCGATCTTGAAGCCGGACTCCTGGATCGTCTCGAGGTAGTCGACCTGGGCGCCGAAGAGATACGGCGCGCTGAACGGATCGACGACGACGGTGACGCCCTCGCACTCGAACTCGTGGTCTCCCTCCTGGGCGCCGCGGTCGAAGCCGAGGCCGTACTGGAACCCGGAGCAGCCGCCGCCCTCGATCGCGACGCGCAGCACCGAGACGTCTTCCTCCGACGCCATCAGGTCGCGGATCTTGGCCGCCGCCGCAGGCGTCAGGGAGACGATGCTCTCGGTGCGCTCCTGGATCTCCATCTGGGTCGCATCGTAGCAACGTGCCTTCCGCCCACCCGGTCACGCTCGGGCGTCGCAGACGCGACTTTGTAACAGCCGCTGCAGGCTCCGCTACGGGGTTTCGGTACCCGCAAGTGCAGGCCATGCGCCGTTGATAACGTCAGCCGTTCGGTGAGTTCTTCGGATGCGCGAACGGGAACGGGGAGACGCGCGAAGTAGATGCTCCACAGCTGGCTGCCATTTCTGATCTACGGGATCCTCGCGCTGGTGATCCCGTTGTCGATGCTCGTGATGTCGTTCAAGTTCTCGCAGCGCCCCGCGGCCCGCACCCGGGCGCGGACCGTGCCGTTCGAGTCGGGCGTCTCGACGGGGCCGCTGCCGCGCCAGCGCTTCAGCGTGAGCTTCTACCTCACGGCGATGCTCTTCATCGTCTTCGACATCGAGATCGTCTTTCTCTATCCGCTCGCCGTGCAGCTCCACGCGCTCGGCTGGTTCGGCTTCGCGGAACTCGCGTTCTTCATCGTCATCCTCCTCGTCGCCTACGTCTACATCTGGCGCAAGGGCGCCCTCAACTGGTGATGCGCGGTGGCTGACGAGCAACCGACACGCCTGCGCGACTACGGCCTCCAGTCGGAGCGGCTGCTGTGGCCCACGAAGGGGCCGTCGCACTTCGAGGAGGAACTCGGCGTCGACGAGCTCGAGCGCGCGCTCGGGATCACGACGCTCGAGAAGGCCGTTCGCTGGGCCCAGACGAAGTCGATGTGGCCGGATACGTTCGGGCTCGCGTGCTGCGCGATCGAGATGATGTCGATCGTTTCCGCGCGCTACGACATCGCGCGCTTCGGGATGGAGGCGTTCCGATCCTCGCCGCGCCAGGCCGATCTGCTGATCGTCTCGGGCCGCGTTGCGCACAAGATGGCGGAACCGCTGCGACAGATCTACGACCAGATGCTCGAGCCCAAGTGGGTCATCGCCATGGGCGTCTGCGCCAGCTCGGGCGGGATGTTCAACAACTACACGATCCTCCAGGGCGTCGACCGCATCGTCCCCGTCGACATCTACGTCCCGTTCTGCCCGCCCCGGCCGGAGGCGCTGATGGAGGGGATCATCCGCCTGCACGAAGCGCATCTCGCCGGCGTGCCGCCCGCGTACGAGCGCAACGGAGTCGCGACGTGACGGAGTGGGCGCGCGTGCCGGGCTACGTCTCGCACCGCGACGGACCCGAGATGACGACCGTGACGATCGAGACGGGGCGGATCCGCGAAGCTTGCGAGCACGCGCGCGACGCGCTCGGCTTCAACGTTTGCGTCGACGTCGTCGCGACCGACTATCTCGGCTGGGGTGGGAAAGGTGTCTCCGGCTACATCGGCACCGCGAGCGGGCGCGACCTGATGCACCCGATGACCCAGGGGCTGCAGGCACTGCCCGAGCTCAAGCCGAAGCGCTTCTCGATCAGCTACCACCTGCTCGCCTTGCGACACGGCGCGCCGCGTGCGCGGCTCCAGTGCTGGGTGGACGAGGACGAGCACGTGCCGAGCGTCGTCTCGGTCTGGCCGACCTGCGACTGGCACGAGCGCGAGCAGTTCGACCTGATGGGGATCGTCTTCGACGAGCACCCCAATCTCGAGCGGCTGCTCATGCCCGAGGACTGGGAGGGCCATCCGCTGCGCAAGGACTACCCGATCGGCGGCGAGCCGGTCCGCTTCACGGACGAAGAATGAGCGCGACTGCCACACCCCGCACGACACGCCGCTGGCCCGTAGTGGCAGACGGCCAGTACGAAGGCTCACGGATCCCCGTGCGGGTCCCGACGATCCTCGACGTCCCAGCCGAGCTCCGCGACAGCGAAGAGGTCCTCCAGGTCAACTTCGGCCCGAACCATCCATCGACCCACGGCGTCCTGCGCTTGATCGTCGACCTCCACGGCGAGGAGGTCGTGGGCGTCGAGGCGGTGATCGGCTACCTCCACACCGGCTTCGAGAAGTCGATGGAGTCGAAGACGTACTGGAAGGACGTCACCTTCCCCGAACGGATCGACTACGTCGGCTACCAGAACAACGAGCTCGTCTTCGTGCTCGCTGTCGAGAAACTGCTCGAGCTCGAGGTTCCGACGAAGGCCAACTGGATGCGGATGCTGCTCTGTGAGCTGAACCGGATCCACTCGCATCTCGTCTTCCTCGGCACATCTGCGCTGGAGCTGGGAGCCATTTCGATGTTCTGGTACTGCTTCCGCGAGCGGGAGACGATCCTCGATCTGTTCGAGCTCGTCACGGGGCAGCGGATGCACACCCGCTACTTCCAGGTCGGGGGGCTCGCGGAGGACATCCCGCCGGGCTTCTATCCCGAGTGCCGGAAGTTCGTCGAGTGGATGCCCCGCGCGCTCGAGGACTACAAGGGCATCCTCGACCGGAACGAGATCTGGCTCGAGCGGACGCAGGGGGTCGGAGTCCTCTCGGCGGACGACGCGATCGCGCTCGGGCAGACCGGCCCGAATCTGCGCGCCTCGGGCGTCGACTGGGATCTCCGCCGCGACCAGCCGTACCTCCACTACGACCAGGTCGACTTCCACGTCCCGGTCTATGCGGAAGGCGACGTCTACGCCCGCTATCGCGTGCGCCTGGACGAGATGGCGGCCTCGACGAACATCGTCCGACAATGCGTCGAGAAGCTCGAGCGCATGGAGGGGATGCCGTGGATCGCGGACGACCGCAAGGTCGTGCTGCCGCCGCGCGAGGAGCTCCACACCTCGATGGAGTCCCTCATCCACCACTTCAAGATCGTGACGGAGGGTTTCCGCGTGCCGGAGGGAGAGATCTACGTCGCGGTCGAGTCGCCGCGCGGCGAGTCGGGCTGCTACCTCGTCTCGGACGGCGGCCCGAAGCCGTGGCGCATCCATTTCCGCGCGCCCTCGTTCGTGGCACTCGAGGCCACGGCGACCTGCCTCGAGAACACGCTCGTCGCGGACCTGATCGCGGTCGTCGGGTCCCTCGACGCGGTGATGGGAGACACCGACCGGTGACCGCGTTCCACGACGAGGTGCAGCAGATCCGTGCGCGGTATCCCGAGGGGTCACGGTCGGCCGCGCTCCCCGCGCTCCGCCTCGCGCAGGAGAAGCACGGCTGGCTTTCCCGCCAGGCGATCGAGGAGACGGCGGACGCGCTCGAGGTGACTCCGGCCTTCTGTTACTCCGTCGCGACCTTCTACGACATGCTCCATCTCGAGCCGATCGGGAAGCACACGGTCGACGTCTGCACGAACCTCCCGTGCGCGCTCTGCGGGGCGCAACGGGTCATCGAGGCGTTCGAGTCGGAGCTCGGCATCCGCGCGGGCGAGACGACCCCGGACGGCGAGATCACGCTCCGCGCCGTCGAGTGCCTCGGCGGCTGCGGCTACGCAACGGTCGTCGCCGTGGACGACCGGTATCACCACAACGTCCGGGCGGAGACCGTGCCGAAGATTCTCGAGGGGATCGATCGCGATGGCTGAGCACAAGGTTCTCCTCGCCGGAGCGGACGAGCGCGACCTGACGCAGCTCGCGGAGTACCGCGCGATCGGCGGCTACGCGAGCGCCGAGAAGGCGCGCGCGATGACGTCGGACGAGCTGATCGCCGAGCTCGAGAAAGCTGTTCTGCGCGGACGTGGCGGCGCCGGCTTCCCGATGGGACGCAAGGCCTCGCTCATCGACCGCAAGAGTGCGAAGCCGAAGTACCTCGTCGTCAACGCCGACGAGTCGGAGCCGGGCGCCTTCAAGGACCGCGAGGTGATGGCGAAGGTGCCGCACCGGCTGATCGAGGGCTGCCTCATCGCGGCGCACGCGATCGAGTCGCGCGACGTCTTCGTCTACATCCGCGGCGAGTACCTCGCGGAGTACGAGATCCTCTCCGCGGCCGTCGAGGAGGCTCGCGCCGCGGGCATCTTCGGCGACGTCGACATCACCGTCCACCGCGGCGCCGGCGCGTACATCTGCGGCGAGGAGACGGCGCTGCTCGAGTCGCTCGAGGGCAAGCGCGGCCAGCCGCGGCCGCGGCCGCCGTTCCCGCCGATCCAGGGCCTCTACATGGCGCCGACGCAGATCAACAACGTCTGCACGATCGCGACCGTCCCCGTGATCCTCGAGATGGGCGCGGAGGAATTCGCGAAGACCGGCGTCTCGAGCTCGCCCGGTACCGCGATCTTCTCCGTCTCGGGCAACGTGGCACGTCCCGGCAACTACGAGCTCGATCTGGGGACGCCGATGCGCGAGCTGATCTACGAGCACGCCGGTGGGATCGCCGACGGCCGTGAGCTGAAGGCCGTGATCCCGGGCGGCTCGTCGGTCCCCGCGCTGACGCCGGATCAGATCGACGTCCCGCTCGACTATGACTCGCTCGGCGCGATCGGGACGTTCTTCGGCGCGGCCTCGCTGATCGTCGTGGACGACCGCTGCTGCATGGTGCAGCTCGCCATCCGCTCGACGAAGTTCTACATGCACGAGTCGTGCGGGAAGTGCACGCCGTGCCGGGTCGGGACGCGCTGGATGGTGCAGATCCTCGAATCGATCGAGAACGGCACCGCGACACACGCCGACCTCGAGCTGCTCGACTCGGTCAACGACAACATCCTCGGCAAGGTGCTGTGCGCGCTGGGCGAGTTCGCCGTCTATCCGGTCTCGAGCTACCTCCACAAGTGGCGCGACGAGTTCGTCGCGCACGTGGAACAGGGCGGCTGCCCCTTCGGAGGCACGTCGTCGCTCGAGGGGATCCTCGCTCCATCCGACCAGCACGAGCATTCGCCGATGTCGGCCGAGGCTCTCGTATGAGCACGCCGGAGCTCGTCCGGGTCACGATCGACGAGCGCGACGTGCACGTTCCGAAGGGGACGGGCATCATCGAGACCGCGCTCGCCGCGGGGATCGAGATCCCGGTCTTCTGTTACGAGCCACGGCTCGGCGCGCCGGTCGGCGCCTGCCGGATGTGCCTCATCGAGGTCGAGGGCATGCCGAAGCTCCAGACCGGCTGCACACTGACCGCGCAGGACGGCATGGTGGTGAAGACGGCGCGCACCTCCGAGCGCGCGGCTCAGGGTCAGAACGGAACGCTCGAGTTCATCCTCGTCAACCACCCGCTCGACTGCCCGGTCTGCGACAAGGGCGGCGAGTGCCCGCTACAGGACCTCACGTTCCGCTACGGCCCCGGCAACACGCGGATGAGCTTCGAGAAGCTCACATTCGAGAAGCCGATTCCGATCTCGCCCACCATCTCGCTCGACCGCGAGCGCTGCATCCTCTGCTACCGCTGCACCCGCTTCAGCGAGAGCGTGTCGGAGGACGGACAGCTCGTCGCCGCCAACCGTGGCGCGATGTCGGTGATCACGACCTTCGAGGACCTGCCCTACACCGGGGCGTTCACCGGGAACGTGACGGAGCTCTGCCCGGTCGGCGCGCTGCTGCCGACGCAGTACCGCTTCGAGGGGCGGCCGTGGGAGATCGTCGACGTGCCGACCGTCTGCGGGCTCTGTCCCGTCGGCTGCAACATCAACGCGACCGTGCGCGAGGGCAAGGTCAAACGGGTTCTCTCCCGCAACCATTTCGAGGTCGACGAGGGCTGGATCTGCGACAAGGGCCGCTTCGCCTACACGCACCTGCGCGCCGAGGATCGCCTCACGCAGCCGCTGCAGCGAGTGCGGCGCCACGGGCTCGAGGTGGTGTCGTGGGAGCAGGCCATCGACGAGGCGGCACGGCTGCTGCGCAAGGCGCGCGGGCGCATCGTCACCGTCCTCTCCGGCTCGGAGACCGTCGAGCAGGCCTACGCGCTCGGCAAGCTGCTGCGGGTCGGTCTCGACTCGCACCAGGCGATGCTCCCCGAGGAGATCTCCGGCGCGCTCGACGCGTACCGGCTTCCGCTGTCATCGATCCGCGACGCCGACGTCGTGGTCGTGCTCGGCGACGTGCCGGTAGTCGAGCGTGCGCCGGTCGTCGACCTCTGGATCAAGTCGGCCCGGCGCAACGGCGCCAAGATCGTCAGCGACGCCGACGACCCGGGCGTCGCCGAGGCAGGGCGCGTCGTTCTCGTTTGGTGCGGCCCCGGCGGCCGTGGTGGCGCGACCGTCGCAAAGCTCGCGGAGAAGCTCGGGCTCGCCGGCCGCGAGGGCTGCGGCGCTTTCCACCTCCCGGAGACGCCGAACGGGCGCGGGGTCGCGGACGCGTGGGCAGCCTGCTGCGACGACGAGGGCCAGCCCGTGGAGTCGATCGGCCTGCTCGTCGTCTCGGGAGACGAGGCAGCGGCCGACGAGAACGTCCGCGCGCTCGCGGAGCAGGCGGAGACGACAATCGTCGTCTCGATGTACGGCGGCCTCTCCGCCGGCTGGGCCGATCTCATCCTGCCGGGCACGAGCTATCTCGAGCGCGACGGCACCTTTGTCAACCTCGAAGGAAGGCTGCAGCGGTTGCGGCGCACGGTCGAGCCGCCATGCGCCGACGAGCTCGACTGGATCTCCCAGCTCGCTGCCCGGTTCGACGTCGACGTGGCCCGGTACGCAGCCGCCGTCTTCGCCGAGGTCTCGGAGCGCGTCTACGGCGGCCTCGCGTTCGGCGAGGTCGGCGAGCGCGCGCCGCTGCGCGGCTACCCCGAGGCGCAGGAGCACGTCGGGCGCGAGTCGCTGCCGGAGCCGCAGCAGAAGCCTCGCCGGGGAGAGATCCGGCTGGTCGCATACAAGCCGCTCTTCTCCGGCGCCGCCGTCGAGCGCACGGCCGAGCTCCAGTTCCAGCGTCCGCAGCCGGAACTCGAGATCTCGGCCGGCGACGCACGACGCCGCAAGCTTGCAACCGGCGATTTCGTCACCGTCGGCTCGAACGGGAGCGCGATCACGCTGCCGGTTCGCGTGAACCGGCACCTGCGCGACGGGATCGCGCGGGTCGCACTCGAGCACGCGAACGGGCTCGGCGGCGTCGTGGAGATCGCGAAGGCCGAAGCGGAGGTGCCTGCGTAATGCCTCAGGAGCCCTGGTGGATCGCGATCATCGAGGCGCTCGTCATCGTCAACATCGTGCTCGGCCTCTTCGCGTATCTCACGCTGATCGAGCGCAAAGTGATGGGGCGGATGCAGCTCCGGTACGGCCCGAACCGCGCTGGCCCGTACGGCCTGCTCCAGCCGATCGCCGACCTCGTCAAGCTCGTCCGCAAGGAGGCGTTCGCGCCCTCGTCGGCGATCGAGCTCCCGTACATCCTCGCACCCGTCGTCTCGGCGTTCACCGCAATCGCTGCCTTCTCGTTCATCCCGTGGGGGCCGGGCTGGACGGTGCACGGCTGGCGGATCAACGGTGAGATCGCGAACGTCTCGATCGGCCTTGTCGCGATCTTCGCGCTCGGCTCGATCGGGATCTACGGGTTCATCGTCGGCGGCTGGGCTTCGGAGTCGAAGTACTCGATCCTCGGCTCGATGCGCACGTGCGCGCAGCTCGTCTCGTACGAGGTCTCGCTCGCCCTCAGTGTGCTCGGCGTCGTCATCCTCGGCCGCTCGCTCAACCTGCCCGAGATCGTCGCGCGCCAGGGCTCCTTCCTGCCCTATGCGGCGCCGCAGCTGATCGGTCTCGTCGTCTTCTTCTTCGCCGGGATCGCCGAGACGAGCCGCGCGCCGTTCGACCTGCCGGAAGCCGAGCAGGAGCTCGTCGCCGGGTACCACACCGAATACTCGGGAATGCGCTGGGGCCTGTTCCAGATGGCCGAGTACATCAACCTGATCACGCTCTCCGGCCTGATGGTGACGCTGTTCTTCTCCGGTTGGCACGGGCCGTGGCACATCGGGCCGATCTGGTTCCTGCTCAAGACGATGGCCGTGCTCTTCGTCTTCATCTGGCTGCGCACAACGCTGCCTCGGCTGCGCTACGACCAGCTGATGCGCTTCGGCTGGAAGGTGCTCCTGCCCGCCGCGACGGTGAACGCCGTCGTCACGGCCGCCTTCGTGGTGGCGTTTCAATGAGCCCGCAGCCGGTCGAGACGCTGAAGGGCTTCGGGGTCACCTTCAAGCAGATCTTCAAGAAGCCGATCACGCAGCAGTACCCGGAGTACAAGCGGCCGGTGTATCCGCGCTTCCGCGGACGGCACCGCCTTTGGCGACACGAGAACGGGCTGGAGAAGTGCGTCGGCTGCTCGCTCTGCGCGGCCGCGTGTCCCGCCGACTGCATCCGGGTCGTCGCCGCGGAGAACACGCCGGACAACCGCGTCTCGGCGGGCGAGCGCTACGCGCGGATCTACGAGATCAACCTCAGCCGCTGCATCTTCTGCGGCTACTGCGAGCTCGCGTGCCCGTTCGACGCGATCACGCTCGGCAACGAGTACGAGATCTCGGAGCACAACCGCGACGACCAGATC
>DATFHC010000091.1:0-4260 GCA_035248765.1 Gaiellaceae bacterium | reverse complement strand
CGACGGGCCGGACGGCGACACCACCGCTCTTCGACACGCTGGTCGCGCTCGGGCGCGAGCGGACGCTGGCCCGGATCGACGCCGCGATCGAGACGCTTCGCGCTCCCGGCGAACGCTGAAACGGGCCGTTAACACGGCTGGGTACGATTCGCGCCGAATGGCACGAACGATCCTCGTCGTCGAGGACGACACCACGCTGCGGGAGACGCTCGCCGACGCGCTCGAGGTCGAGGGCTTCCGGGTCGTCACCGCCGGCGACGGCCGCGAGGCGTTGACGCGATTCCGAGCCGAGCGGCCGGATCTCGTGCTGCTCGACCTCATGCTGCCCGAGCTGTCGGGGATCGAGGTCTGTCGGATCATCCGCGCCCAGTCGGGCGTTCCGATCGTGATGCTGACGGCGAAGGACAGCGAGCTCGACAAGGTGGTCGGGCTCGAGCTCGGCGCCGACGACTACGTCACGAAGCCATTCTCGTTTCGTGAGCTGTCCGCCCGCATCCGGGCCGTCCTGCGACGCGGCGAGCAGGCGGGCGCGCCGTTGCCGCCGTTGCTGGACCTCGGCGCGGTTCGCGTTGACCTCGCAGGGCATCGCGTGCTCCGCGACGGCGCCGAGGTGCCGATGAAGCCAAAGGTGTTCGAGCTCCTCGCGTTCCTCCTCCGGAACGCGGGCCAGGTCGTCTCGCGCGATCAGCTGCTCGAGCGCGTGTGGGGCTACGACTATGCCGGCGAGACGCGGACGGTCGACGTGCACGTGCACTGGCTCCGGGGGGCGATCGAAGCCGATCCCGCCAATCCGATGCTGGTCCAGACCGTTCGCGGCATCGGCTACGTGATGCGCCGCCCGGCCTGACGGCGGCAACGTTCACGCGATAGACACGAGGCGTTCACGGCGGAGCCCCACGCTCCGGCCATGGACCTGCTGACCCCAGTCGAACCGGACGTCAACGAGGCACGGCGCCCGGTTGGCCTTGGGGTCGGCGGTCCGGACCTCGGTGCCGGCAGGGGACCGGACCGGCCCGAGGACCGCGCTCGCGAGCTCGACGCCGAGGTGGCCCGCCTCCTCCGGGTCCGCGGCGGCGAGCTCGCCGAGCCGCTGCTCTGGCAGCGACCGAGTCACCGCGAGGAGGTCGAAGCCATCGTCGGCCAGCTCGCGCCGATCCGTTCGCGGGTCGGACTGCTGTCGTCCTGGCTCCGGGAGTCGCGGAGCGACAGTCCGTTGCGGCTCGCCTACGCCATCACGTGGTTGCGCCTCGCCCACCGGCGTGCCGGCGAGTTCGGACCGAGGCGGCGCGCCGGAAACCCGCGGCCGGGCCGGCTCGCGGCGGTCCCTCGCTGACTCCTAGAGGACGCGGCTGAACAGCTCCCACGCGACCCAGGCGACCGCCGCCGAAGCGGGGAGCGTCAGCACCCAGGCGATCACGATGTTGCCGGCGACGCCCCAGCGAACCGCCGAGAACCGATCGCTCGAGCCAACGCCGATGATCGCGGACGAGATCACGTGCGTCGTGGACACCGGCATCCCGAAGTGCGACGCGCCGAAGATGATCGTGGCCGCGGTCGTTTCGGCCGCGAAGCCATGGACCGGGTCGAGCTTCACGACCTTCTGGCCCATGGTCTTGATGATCCGCCAGCCGCCGGCCGCGGTCCCGAGCGAGATCGCGCTCGCGGCCATGAGGATCACCCACAACGGCACCGTCGGGTCGGCGAGCACGCCACCCGCGACGAGCGCAAGGGTGATGATGCCCATCGTCTTCTGCGCGTCGTTGGAGCCGTGGCTGAACGCCATGTACGCGGCGGAGATCACCTGGAGCCGCCGGAATCGATCGTTCATCGTCTTCGGATGGGCTCGCCTGAAGACGTTCAGGATCACGACCATCAGCGCGAAGCCGATCACCACGCCGAGGATCGGCGAGGCGACGAGCGGGAACAGCACCTTGTCGAAGATGCCCTGGCCGTTGAGGGCGGCGGGGCCTGCGGAGGCGATCACGGCACCGATGAGCCCGCCGATCAGGGCGTGGCTCGACGACGACGGAATTCCGAGGCGCCACGTGATCAGGTTCCAGGCGATCGCCCCGACGAGCGCAGCGGCAACCACGATCTGGCCGGCATCACCGGACGGCGTCGTCGCGAGCCCGGAGGCGATCGTCTTGGCGACCGCGGTGCCCGTCAGCGCGCCGATGAAGTTGGCGGCGGCCGACATGAGAATCGCGTGGCTCGGGCGGAGGGCCCGCGTCGAGACCGACGTCGCGATCGCGTTCGCCGTGTCGTGGAAGCCGTTCGTAAAGTCGAAGCCGAGCGCGATCACGACGACCAGCACGAACAGGACGTCGTTCACGCCGTGCTACCGATTCTTGACGAGGATCACCTCGAGCACGTCGGCGGCGTTCTCGCATGCGTCGACGGCTTCTTCGAGCTGCTCGTGGATGTCCTTCCAGCGGAGGATCTTGATCGCGTCGGTCTCGGTGTTGAAGAGCTGCGACACCGCCTCACGGTTCAGCCGGTCGCCTTCGTCTTCGAGGTCGCGCAGCTCGTGCAGCTGACGGTCGGAATTCTTGAACCCGTCGACGCGCTCGACCGCCTCGCAGAGCTTCTGCGTCGCGCGCAGGATCACCTGCGCCTGCTCCTTCGCACCCGGCCGGATCTCGGTGATGCCGTAGCCGGCGATGTTGCCCGCCGCCTCGTCGATGTGGTCGCAGATGTCGTCCAGCGCGCTCGCGAGCTCGTACATGTCGTCGCGGTCGAACGGCGTCACGAACGTGCGGTTGAGCAGGTCGACGACCTCGCGGGTCAGGCGATCGCCTTCGTGCTCGAGCGCCTTGATGTCGCGGAGCAGCCCGTCGCCGCGCGGAAACTCCTCCAGCAGCTCGAGCAGCAGGCGTGCGATCTCCACGGTGTTCCGGGCCGCGCGGCTGTAGAGCACGAAGAACTCGCGCTTCTGCGGGACGAGAGAGAGGCGTGCCACGGCGCGGGAGTCTGTCAGGTCTCGGCGCCGCCTGACACCGGTCCGTCACAAGTCCGTAACCCACGGGCGCGGTCGAGTCGGAGAAGATGGCGCGTGGCTCGCGCCGAGACGGCCCCGGTGACCGACGAGGCGCGACTGCTGAACCGGGAGCTCTCGTGGCTCGACTACAACGCGCGCGTGCTCGCGCGTGCTGCGGACGCGGGACTGCCCGTGCTCGAGCGGTCGCGCAGCTGTGCGTACTTCTCGTCGAATCTCGACGAGTTCTTTCAGGTACGCGTCGCCGGGCTGATGGGGCAGGAGGAGTCCGGCCTGCTCGTCCGCTCGCCAGACGGACGAACCGCCCGGCAGACGCTCGCCGCGATCCGCGAGAAGACGCTCGAGCTCACCGCTGCGCAGGCGAAGCTCTGGAAGCGCGAGCTGCGACCCGCGCTCGAGGACGCCGGCGTGAGCGTCGGCGACGTCGACGACGCCAACAAGCGGGAGCTCGAGGAGCTCGAGGACCGCTTCGAGACACAGGTCTTCCCGATCCTCACCCCGCTCGCCGTCGGCCCGGGCCAGCCGTTCCCCTACATCTCACCGCTCTCGCTGAGCCTCGGCATCTTCGTGCGAGACCCCGAGACGGGAGAAGAGCGATTTGCGCGCGTCAAGGTGCCGGAGCTCCTGCCACACTTCCTCAGGGTCGGCGAGCGTGGGCTGTTCGTGCCGCTCGAGCGCGTGATCCGGCACTTTCTGCCACGCCTGTTCCCGGAGATGGAGATTGTCGAGTGCTGCACGTTCCGGGTGACGCGCGACGCCGACTTCGAAGTGTCGGACGAGGCCGACGACCTGCTGGAGGCCGTGCAGGACGAGTTGCGGCGCCGGCGCTTCGGCGACGTCGTCCGCGTCGAGGTGTCCGGGTCGGTCTCGACGCGAATGCTCGACCGCCTCAAGCGCGGCCTGCGCGCGACAGACGACCAGATGTACCTGATCGCCGGCTTGCTCGACCTGGCCGAGCTGCAGGAGCTCGTGCAGCTCGACCGTCCCGACCTCAAGGACGAGCCGTGGTACCCGGTCGTCCATCCGCGCTTCGCCTCGGCAGCCGAGGCGCAGGACCTCTTCGCCGAGATCAAGCGCAGCGACATCCTCGTGCACCATCCGTTCGACTCCTTCGTGTCGAGCTTCGAGGGGTTTCTCAAGGCTGCGGCGCAGGATCCGTCCGTCGTCGCACTGAAGACGGCGCTCTACCGTACGAGCGAGGAATCGCCGGTCGTGCCCTCGCTGATCGAGGCGGCAGAAACCGGGAAGCAGAGCGTCTCGCTGAT
>DATFHC010000090.1:0-22635 GCA_035248765.1 Gaiellaceae bacterium | reverse complement strand
CCAGGCGATGGCCGCGGCCCTCGGCGGGACGCAGTCGCTGCACACGAACTCCTTCGACGAGGCGCTCGCGCTGCCGACCGAGCACGCAGTGCGCCTCGCGCTGCGCACCCAGCAGGTGATCGCCCACGAGACCGGGGTCGTCAACACGATCGACCCGCTCGGCGGCAGCTGGTTCGTCGAGCACCTCACGAACGAGCTCGAGCGCCAGGCGTACGACTACTTCGAGCGGATCGACGAGCTCGGCGGCGTAATCCCGGCGATCGAGCAGAACTTCCAGCAGCGTGAGATCGCGGAGGCGAGCTTCCGCTACCAGTCCGAGGTCGAGCGCGGCGGGCGAATCGTGGTCGGCGTCAACCGGTACGAGGTCGAGGAGGAGCAGCCGATCGAGATTCTCCGCATCGATCCCGCGCTCGAGCAGAAGCAGATCGAGCGCGTGCAGGCGGTGCGCGCGAGGCGCGATGCGGCGGCGGCCGAAGCCGCGCTCGGGCGGCTGAAGGAGGACTCTGCGCACGACGATCGCAACCTGATGGAACCGATCATGGAGGCCTCGCGCGCCTACGTGACGATGGGGGAGATGTGCGACGCGCTACGCGAGGTCTGGGGCACCTGGCGCGAAACGCCTGTTTTCTAGCGGCGCTCGCTCTCTCCTTGACAGCCGGCTCTGCGGCCGGGTCGCCTGCCGCCGGCATGTGGCACCCGAACGCGACGATCCTGCACTGGGACGGCACGAAGTGGTCGTCGGCGCGTGGCGCCCACCGGCACGCAGCGCTCGTCGGGACAGGCACGGTCGCGGGATCCATCTGGGCGGTCGGCTGGGCCCCGGCCGGCTCCTCGCGGCGGCCGGTCGCCGAGCACCGGAAAGGCTCGTCGTGGCGGGGCACCGCCGTACCGAGTGGGCGGTCGGGCTTCGGCGAGCTCGAGGGCGTGGCCGGGACGTCACCTCGAGATGTCTGGGCGGTGGGGTGGATCAGCGCCGGAAAGCTCGGCACGCCCCACACCTCCCCGCTGATCGAGCACTGGAACGGGGAGCGGTGGGCGATCGTGCCGAACCCGCTCTCACGTTCCAGCGGCTATCTCGCGGGTGTCGCGGCGCTGTCGCCGACGAACGTCTGGGCGGTCGGCTCCCCCAGCGTGATCCTCCACTGGAACGGAAAGCGCTGGCGCCGCGTCGGATTCCCGATCCCGGCCGGACCGGGTCCGTATCCGAGCGGAGGCGGGAGGGCGCATGTGAGGCTCTTTTCCCTGACCGCGCTCTCGGCCCACGACATCTGGGCGGCAGGGAACGAAAGGTTCCTCGCCTACAGGGGGCACGTGAGGGATCAGACGTTCATCCTTCACTGGGACGGCACCCAGTGGACGCTCGTCGCGAGCCCGAACCACGCGCCGGTCCAGCACGGCAGCACGCTCTCGGGTGTTGCGGGTGCGGGAGCGAACGAGGTCTGGGCAGTCGGCAGTTGGGGAACCGGCCACGGCAGGCAGGCGCTCATCGAGCGCTGGAACGGCAAGTCCTGGCGGATCGCCGCGACTCCGGTTGCATCTTCGGGAGCCCTGGCCGGAGCGGTCACGCTTTCTGCTGCCGACGCATGGGCGGTCGGAGACTCGCTTGCCTTGCACTGGAACGGCAGCTCATGGACGCGTGTGCTGCTGCCGAGCACGGAGAGCGGTGTTCTCCTCTCCCAGATCGCGGCAGTCTCGCCGACAGACCTCTGGGCTGTCGGCTTCGAGAACGTCTACTAGGAGGTAGCCTCCGTGCGCGATGGCTGGGAAGATCCGCGTCGTCGTCGCGAAGCCGGGCCTCGATGGCCACGACCGCGGCGCGAAGATCATCGCCCGCGCGCTTCGCGACGCAGGCATGGAGGTCATCTACACGGGCCTTCACCAGACGCCCGAGCAGATCGTCGAGACCGCGATCCAGGAGGATGCGGATGCGGTCGGCATCTCGATTCTCTCCGGCGCGCACATGACTCTCGTGCCGCGCATCCTCGAGCTCCTGCGCGAGAACGGTGTGGAGGACGTCGTCGTGGTCGTGGGCGGAACGATCCCCGACGACGACGCCGAGGAGCTGCGCAAGCTCGGCGTCGCCGGAGTCTTCGGCCCCGGCGTGCCGACGACAGAGATCGTCGACTTCGTCAAAGGCGCAGTCGCGGCGTGAGCGTTCTCGTCGACCGCCGAGACGCGGTCGCCGTTGTCACGATCGACCGCCAGGAGGCGCTCAACGCACTCAACGTCGAGACGCTGACCGAGCTCCGCGACCGGCTGCGCGAGCTCGCCGGCGACGAGTCGGTGCACGTCCTCGTCCTCACTGGCGCCGGCGACCGGGCATTCGTCGCCGGTGCGGACATCAAGTACATGGCCGGCCTCGGTCCGGACGAGGCGAGGGAGTGGGGCGGCCTCGGTCACGAGGCGGCGCGCTTGCTCGAGGAGATGCCCAAGCCGACGATCGCGGCGATCAACGGCTTCTCACTCGGCGGTGGCTGCGAGCTCGCGCTCGGCTGCGACCTCCGCTACGCCTCGAGCAACGCGCGGCTCGGCCAGCCCGAGATCGATCTCGGGATCGTCCCCGGCTGGGGTGGCACGCAGCGTCTCGCGCGCGTCTGCGGGCTCGGCGTCGCCAAGGAGCTGATTCTCACCGGCCGGCAGGTCAAGGCTGACGAGGCGCTGCAGATCGGTCTTGTGAACGGCGTCGCCGACCCCGTCCTCGATCATGCACTCGAGGTGGCCGAGAGGCTCGCGGCTAAGAGCCTGCTTGCGCTCGGCGTCGCCAAGCGTCTGCTCAACCTCTCGCCGGGCGCGCTCGAGCAGGAAGCCGAGGAGTTCGGCGCCCTGTTCGCGAGCGAGGATGCGAAGGAGGGGCTTGCCGCCTTCGCCGAGAAGCGCCCGCCGCGCTTCGTCGGCCGATAACGCCACTGAGGGAGGATTCGCGCCGGAAGGCGCGTAGTCGTGGACCCCATGCGCTTACGCGGTCTCCTCGTCGGCGCGGTTGCGGCCGCCGCCGTCACCGTTGCTCCTCCTGCACTCGCCTCCGGCGGAAATCCGCAGACGGCGGGGTTGCAGGTAGCACTGCGCGCCCAGGGCCTGTACCGCGGCGCGATCGACGCGGTCTCGGGGCCGAAGACCGTCGCTGCTGTCCGCGAGTTCCAGCGGATCCACGGACTGCGTGTCACGGGCATCGCCGACGCGCGCACACGGAAGGCGCTGGGCCCGCTCGGACGCCCGCTCTTCGGCGCGCGAACGCTGCGGCGAGGAGCGTTCGGCTGGGACGTCGCCGTGCTCCAATTCATGCTCCTCCGCCAGGGGATCAGTGTCCCGGTGAACGCGTACTTCGACGGCCCGACGCTGCGTGGCGTGCGACTTCTGCAGCGCCAGATGCACCTCCGTCACGACGGCATCGTCGGCCCGCACACGCTCGGCGCGATCGTGGCGCGTGAGCCGGTCCCGCTCGCACGTCCGATCGCGATCGCAGCGACTCACCACACGACTCACCGCGCCACGCATCAGCGCCGCTTTCTCGTGCACGTCGTCCACTCGGGTGACTCACTCACGCAGCTCGCGAGGCGCTATCACACAACGGTCGCGAAGCTGGCGCGCGTCAATCACCTCGATCCCTCCCACTACCTCCTGATCGGGACGAAGCTCCGCGTTCCCGTTGCCGGCCACGTCGTCACCACCCATCCCGTCGCATACCGCACCACGAGCGTCGCCGCCGTCCGGTCGCTCATCGACTACTGGGCGCAGCACTACGGCGTCAGCGTCCACCTCGTCCGCGCACTTGCCTGGATGGAGTCCGGCTACAACAACGCGCTCGTGTCGTCGGTCGGGGCCCGCGGGATCATGCAGCTCCTCCCGACGACGTTCAAGTACGTCGAAACCTCGTTGATCGGGCATCGCGTCCGGCACAACGCGAGCGGCAACGTCCGGGCTGGCGTGGCCTATCTCGCGCACCTGTTGCACGCGTTCCACGGGGACAGGCGCCTCGCGCTCGCGGGCTGGTACCAGGGCGAACGGGCGGTGCGGAAGCACGGGCTGTACAAGGTGAGCAAGACGTTCGTGGCGGACGTGCTCGCGCTCGAGCATCGCATGTGAGCCAGCGCCCGTCGCGACGCCACTAGAGTCCCGCCGGGATGAGGATCGCCGTCTGCGTCAAGCACGTGCCGGAGGGGCCGTCACGCCTCGATCCGTCGACGAAGCGGCTCGACCGCTCCGGCGAGGGCGCGCTCAACCACTTCGACGCCAATGCCGTCGAGGAGGCGCTTCGGCTCAAGGGAGATTCCGACACCGAGGTCGTCGCGATCTCGCTCGGGCCGCAGAAGGCGCTCGACTCCCTGCGCAAGGCGCTCGCAATGGGAGCGGATCGCGCCGTGCTCGTCTCCGACGACGCGGCCGCCGGGTCCGATCTCGTGGCCACGAGCCGGCTGCTTGCCGCTGCGCTCGAGCGCGAGGAGGCCGACCTCGTCCTCTTCGGACAGCAGGCCTCCGATGCCGACGGCGCCGTCCTCTGGGCAGCCGTTGCGGAGCGCCTCGGTCGGCCGGTCGTCTCGCAGGCGATGGAGCTCGCGGTCGACGGCGGTTCCGTCCGAGTCAAGCGGCAGACGGAGTTCGGGTACGACACGCTCGAGGCGCCGCTACCCGCGGTCGTCGCGGTGAGCGACGCGATCAACGAACCGCGGTATCCGTCGCTCAAGGGGATCATGGGCGCGAAGAAGAAGCCGCAAGACGTCGTGTCGCTGGCGGATCTCGGCGTCGATGCGAGCGAGGTGGGCGAGTCGGGCTCGCGCACGACGGTCCTCGCGCTAGGCGAGCCACCGGCACGCGGCGACGCCCGGAAGATCGAGGACGACGGAAACGGCGCGCAGGCGATCGTGGACTTCCTCGCCGAGAAGAGGCTCGTCTGATGGCCACGCTCGTCTTCCTCGAGCACCACGGCGACGAGCTCCAGAGGGGCGCGCTCGGCGTGCTCGCCAAGGCCGCTTCGCTCGGCGACGTCGCGGCTCTGGTCGCCGGCCCAGGCGCCAAGGCGCTCTCAGGCGAGGCCGGGAACTACGGAGCTGCGAAGGTCTGGGTCTGCGAGGACGAGGGCGTCGCCCAACCGGTGCCGCAGCCGCGCGTCGATGTCCTCGCGCAAGTGATCGAGCAGGGCGGCTACGACACCGTCCTCTTCGCGAACTCCGTCCTCGCGGCCGACGTCGCAGCCGGCCTGGCGGCACGCCTCGACGCCGGTCTCAACTGGGACCTCACCGACATCGGCCTGCAGGACGGAGAGCTGGTGGGAAAGCGCCCGGCGCTTCAGGATTCCATCTACGCCGACGTCGGCTGGACCGACACGCCGCGGCTCGCGCTCTTCCGTGCCGGCTCGTTCGACGCGACGCCGACCGGCGGAGGTGACCCCGAGGTCGCTGATATATCGCCGTCATACAAGTCATATTCGACTGATGTGAAGCTCGTAGACCAGAGCGCGGAGGAGTCGAGCGGCCCCTCGATCGAGGACGCCGACGTGATCGTTGCCGGCGGCCGCGGGCTCGGCGCGCCCGAGAACTTCACGCTCGCCGAAGAGCTCGCGAAGGCGCTCGGCGGCGCGGTCGGAGCGACCCGCGCGGTCGTCGACGCCGGCTGGTACCCGTACTCGGCCCAGATCGGACAGACGGGCAAGACGGTCTCACCGAAGCTCTACGTCGCGCTCGGCATCTCCGGCGCGATCCAGCACAAGGTCGGCATGCAGAGCTCCGGCACGATCGTCGCGATCAACAAGGATCCGAACGCGCCGATCTTCGAGTTCAGCGACCTCGGCGTCGTCGGCGACGTGCACGAGATCGTGCCGAAGCTGACCGAGCTCGTCCGCACCCGCAACGGATGAGCCGCGCGTCCAATTTTCCGCCGCCGTTCTCGCCACGCGACTACGTCGCGGAGCCGACCGACCCGCCGGACGAGCGGATCGAGGTCGGCGTCCTCATCGTCGGAGGCGGCCCGGCCGGCCTCGCGTGCGCGATCCGGGTCGGTCAGCTGCTCGAGGAGCATCCGGACGTCGCGGAGCGGTTCGGCGAGGTTCCGGTCGCGGTGCTCGAGAAGGGCAAGCAACCCGGTTCGCACCTGCTTTCCGGCGCCGTCGTGAACCCCAGAGCGCTGCACCGGCTCTTCGGGGATCGCCTGCGGATGGAGGATCTTCCGTCCTTCGGCCCCGTCCCGGGCGAGTCCGTCTACGTCCTCACTCGCCGCGGCGCGCTGCCGATCCCGCCGCCGCCGCCGATGCGGAATCACGGCAACTGGATCTTCTCGCTCTCGCAGCTTGGTCGCTTCCTCGGGGAGCGGGCGGAGGAGGGCGGGGCCATGATCCTTCCCGAGACCTCCGCGCAGAAGCTGCTCGTCTCCCACGGCCGCGTCATGGGCGTCCGCACGGGGGACAAGGGCCGCGGCCGGGAGGGCGGCGAGCTGAGCAACTTCGAGGCCGGCTCCGACCTCGTCGCGAAGGTCACGGTGCTCGCCGAAGGGACGCAGGGCCACCTGACCGGAGTTGCCCTCGACCGCTTCGGCCTGCGCGGCGAGGACCCTCAGGTGTGGGAGCTCGGCGTGAAGGAGGTCTGGAAGGTCGCGAAGCCGCTCGACCGGATCATTCACACGATGGGCTGGCCGCTTCGCCCGGGCAGCAAGTACCGCGAGTTCGGCGGCTCCTTCATCTACCCGATGGGCAAGGACATGATCACGATCGGCCTCGTCGTCGGCCTCGACTACCGGGACGCGTCGCTCTCGGTGCACGACCTGCTGCAGGAACTGAAGACGCACCCGAAGATCCGGAAGATCCTTGCCGGGGGCGAGCGCGTGGAGTGGGGCGCGAAGACGATTCCGAGCGGGGGCTTCCACTCGCTGCCGCGGCAGCTGCACGCACCCGGCCTCCTCCTCTGCGGCGACGGCGCGGGCATGGTCAACATCCCGCGGCTCAAGGGAATCCACTACGCGATCGAGTCGGGACGCCTGGCGGCGGAGGCGGCGTTCCGCGCGTTGCAGCGTGGCGAGACCCCCGCAAGCGCGCTCTCGTCCTACGACGACGCAGTACGCGACAGTTTCATCTGGCAAGACCTGTACGAGGTGCGGAACATGCGCCAGGTCTTCGGGCGCGGCTTCTTCGTCGGCGGCGCGCTCGCGAGCGCGATGACGATGTCGAAGGGGCGAGTCGAGGTGGGAAAGATGCGCGCGGAGCCTGACGCCGACCAGCCGCTCCTCGTGACCGATCGCGAAAAGAGCTACCCGGCCCCCGACGGCACTCTCATCTTCGACAAGCTCTCGTCCGTCTTCGCGTCCGGAAACAAGACGCGCGACGACCAGCCGAACCACATCCGGCTCGAACGGCGGGTGCCACGGGATGTCGCACTGCTCTGGGCGCACATGTGCCCGGCGCAGGTGTACGAAGTGGGGCCTGAGGAGACCGACGGGACGGTCAAGGTCGAGGTTGCGCCCTCGAACTGCGTCCAGTGCGGCGCAATCACCGCGAAGGGCGGACGGCTCACGCCGCCCGAGGGCGGGTCTGGGCCCGAATACACCCGGACCTGATTTACAGGTCCTTTACGCCTAACGGCGCTTCGACGGGGACAATTCGCCCATGCGGAGCAGGCATCTCTTCCTCCTCGCATCTCTCACGGCGCTCGCAGCTGGCCTTTGGGTCGTGCCTTCCGGGCTCGCCCTGCGGAAACCGGTCATCCAACAGGTCTTCGGCCCGAAGCTCGTCCGCCTCGAAGCGATCGAGAGGACGCCCATCAGCGGCAGCACGGACTGGCGTATTGACCGCGGAGCGATCGTCTCGGTGAGCAGCACGCAGCTCACGTTGCGTGAGGCAGACGGCCGCATTCAGGCCATTTCGCTCGCCTCCACAACCGAGGTCGTCCGGCTCGGACGCATAGTCTCGGTGGCGAGGCTCGCGCCGCATGGGAACGCGCTCGTGACGTGGCGAGCCAACGGCGCGGCCCAGGTCGTGGCGGTCGGCAGGCTCCCGACGTGGCTCCGGCAGACGATCGTCCACCAGCTTCTGGGCCCGAGGCTCGTTCGGCTCGAGGCGTTCAACAATGCGGCCGTCGCCGGCAGCAACGACTGGCGCGTCGACCGTGGGGTCATCACCTCCGTGAACTCCACGCAGCTCACGCTGCGCGAGGCGGACGGACGCCTGCAGGCGGTTCCGCTCTCGAGCGCGACCCGAGTCATCTACGGCGGTCGCCAGATGCCGCTGAGCTCACTCTCCCGGCGCTGGCGCGTGCTCGTCACCTGGCCTGCGAGCGGAGCGGCGCAGTCCGTCGACGTCGAGCGGATCAAGGGGCAGGGTCGCCGGTGATCGTGCGCTCCGCTGCGACGCCTATCCTGAGGTCGTGACCGCCAGGGCAACCGGGGGCGCCCTCCTGCTCGTGGAGGACGACGACTCGATCGGACGCCTCGTCAAGCAGTACCTCGAGCAGCAGGACGGCTGGCGCGTCGTCTGGCGCCGAAGCGGCGAGGACGCGCTGACGGAGCTGCGCGGCCAGCCCGTACGCGTCGTCGTGCTTGACATCGGTCTTCCGGGGATCGACGGCTTCGAGGTCTGCCGCCGGATCCGGGCCGGCTCGAAGGTGCCGATCGTGATGCTCACGGCCCGCGACGAGGAGCCGGACCGAGTGGCCGGTCTCGAGCTCGGCGCGGACGACTACGTCTCGAAGCCCTTCTCGCCGCGTGAGCTGTCCGCCCGGATCAAGGCGATCCTGCGCCGTTCGGAGCGTCGCACCGAGGATGAGGTCCTCGCTGCGCGCGAGGTCGTCCTGCGGCGCGACTCCCACGAGGTGACCGTCTCCGGCGCGCAGGTGGAGCTGACGAGCAAGGAATTCGACCTGCTCGCGTGCTTTCTCGAGCACCCGGGAATCGTGCTTTCGCGTGAGCGGCTGCTCGATCTCGTGTGGGGCATGACCTATCCCGGCGGCACCCGCACCGTCGACGTGCACGTCGCGCAGTTGCGGCGCAAGCTCGGCGATCCGGAGGGGATCCGGACCGTGCGCGGCGCCGGCTACAAGCTCATTCCGGCGTAGCGATGCGCGGTACCGGACTTCGTTCGCGGCTCTTCCGGGCGATCGGGGTGGTCGTGCTCATCTGCGTTGCGCTCACGATCGGGCTCGGCATCGTGCTGACGCGGCGTGCGGTTGAGCGCGCGACGCTGCGTGACCTGGCTCACCAGGCCAGCTTGATCGCGGGTGGTCAGGTGACGGGCTTGGGGACGAACCTCCAGAAGATTCAGCCGTACCTGGGGCAGCACGAACGAGCGGTGAAGAGCAAGAAAGGGGTGCCTGCGTTCCTTCCGGCCGAAGCCCAGGAGCTCCTGCGCAACCGTCAGACCGCTCAGGGGACGGTGAACTACAACGGCACGGAGGATTACTTCGCAGCCGAGTCCCTCAATCCGGGCACGCTCGTGCTCCTACGGCCGAAGAGCGCTGTCAACTCGTTCCTGTCCCCATACGTCTGGGGCATCCTCGTGGCGGCGGCAGCGGGCGGTGTGCTGGCCGCACTGGCGGCGTTTCTCCTGGCGCGCCGCATCTCGCGGCCGGTCGACCGGATCGCGGCCGCGGCGCGGAGCCTCATGCGCGGCACGCATCCCGAGCCGGTCCCGGTCGAAGGAGCTGCCGAGATCGCGACGCTCGCCATGGCTTTCAACGATCTCGCCGCGCAGCTCCGTCAGGCGCAGGAAGCCGAGCGGAACTTCCTCCTCTCGGTCAGTCACGAGCTTAAGACGCCGTTGACCGCGATTCGCGGCTACGCGGAGGCGGTGGAGGACGGCGCCGTGGAGCCGCGTGAGGCGGCGGCGACCGTCGCCTCGGAGGCACGGCGGCTCGAGCGCCTCGTCCACGACCTGCTCGACCTCGCCCGGATGAACCGCACCGACTTCAGCGTCCACAACTCGGAGATCGACCTCGGGGAGGTCGCCGAGGACGCAGTGCGTCGCTACGAGCCACAGGCGGAGGGCTTCGGCGTCTCGCTGCACGCGATCACGGAGGCCCCCGCGCCCGCGGTCGGCGATGCCGACCGGGTCCTCCAGGTCGTCTCGAACCTCGTCGAGAACGCGCTGCGTCTGACTCCTCCGGGCGGCGAGGTTCGCGTCGTCGCGGCGCCGGGCGTGCTGCGCGTCGAGGACACCGGGCCGGGCCTCGCCGAGGACGACACCGAGCGCGCGTTCGAGCGCTTCTATCTCCACGAGCGCTACGGGCTGGAGCGGCAGGTCGGCACAGGTCTAGGGCTCGCGATCGTGAAGGAGCTGACCCTCGCGATGGGCGGTAGCGTCGACGTCGAGAGCCGTCCGGGCCGGCTCACGGTCTTCACCGTGCGTCTCGACGTGCCGAAGGTTCCGGCGCGTGAGACGCTGCCTGCGTGACGACACACATCCGACACGGTGGCAGCCACCGTGACGTAAGCGTGACGCGCGGTGATGTCGAGCGGGCGCGCGAGGTGCTTGACGGCCGGATCTACCGCACGCCCACGTTGCGCTCGACGGCCCTCGGCGTCTCGCTCAAGGCGGAACTGTTCCAGAAGACGGGCTCGTTCAAGGCCCGCGGCGCGCTCAACCGTATCGTTGCGCTGACGCCGGAGGAGCGGCAGCGAGGCGTCGTCACGTGGTCGGCCGGAAATCACGCGCAGGCCGTCGCTTGGGCCGCGCGGGAGGAAGGCGTCGACTGCCTCGTGCAGATGTGGGAGGGGGTGAGCCCGCTCAAGGTGGAGGTGACGCGCGGCTTCGGCGCAACCGTAGACCTGTCCTCGCCCGACCCTGCAGCCGCGTACGACAGCACGTTGGCGGTCGTCGAGGAGGCTGGCCGCGTCTTCGTCCACCCGCACTCGGATCCGCTCGTCGTCGCCGGACACGGGACGCTCGCGCTCGAGCTGCTCGAAGACCTGCCCGAGCTCGAGACCGTCGTGGTCGGGGCCGGCGGCGGCGGCCTGATCTCGGGCATCGTCACGGCGCTCGACGGCCGCGCGCGAGTGATCGGCGTCGCGCCGGAACGCGCGCAGGCCTTTCCCGCCGGCCTCGCAGCAGGTCACAGCGTTCCGGTCGAGACCGACACGATCGCCGACGGGCTCGCACCTCCCTTCGCCGGAGAGCTGCCTCTCAAGATCTGCCGCGGCAAGGTCGAAACAGTTCTCGTGACCGAGGACGAGATCGCCGAGGGCATGCGCTTCCTCTATTCGCGAGCCAAGCTCGCGTGCGAGCCGGCGGGTGCCGCGGCCGCCGGCGCCGTGCTCGCGGGCAAGGTCGATGCAGGGCGAAACGCGGCCGTGATCGTCTCGGGCGGCAACGTGGAACCGAAACAGGCCGCTGCTATCTTGAGGGAGCAATGAAGGCCGACATCCATCCCGAGTACGTCATCGCCACGGTGACGTGTTCCTGCGGAAATACGTTCCAGACCCGCTCGACGAAGCCCGAGCTGCACGTCGAGATCTGCTCTCAGTGCCACCCGTTCTACACGGGCAAGCAGAAGCTCGTCGACACGGGCGGTCGCGTCGAGCGCTTCCGGCGCCGCCAGGAGCGGGCCGGCCAAGCACGGCGCGGCTAGCGGCACCCGAAACCATGGCAAATGTCGGCGGACAGGCAGTCCTCGAGGGCGTGATGATGCGTGCCCCCGGAAACTGGGCAGTCGCCGTCCGCACGCCGACCGGCGAGATCGCGCAGGTCTCGCGGCCGATCGACTCGGCGATGGCGCGCCATTTCGTCTTCCGGCTGCCAGTCGTACGAGGAGTGATGGCGCTCGGCGAGTCGCTGGCCATCGGCTTCCGTGCGTTGGCGATCTCGGCGAACTACGCGGCACAGCAGGAGGGAGAAGACGGCGAGGTCGAGACAGAGCTCTCCCGGGGTGCACTGATCTTCGCCTTCGCGATCGCGATCGGCTTCGCCGTGATGGTCTTCAAGGTCGGGCCGGCGCTCCTAGCCGACGCGCTTCCGATCTCGAGCGGCGGCTGGTTCGTCATCGTCGAAGGCCTGATCCGCGTCTCGTTGTTCGTGGCCTATCTCGCACTCATCTCGCTCCTGCCCGATCTGCGCCGCGTCTTCCAGTACCACGCCGCCGAGCACAAGGCGATCAACGCGTACGAGGCCGGGGAGCCGCTTGAACCGCAGATCGTGCAGCGCTACTCGCTCATCCACCCGCGCTGCGGGACGGCGTTCCTGCTCTGGGTGATGGTGCTTGCGGTGTTCGTGTTCGCGTTCTTCGGTCGGCCCGCCTGGTACTGGCTGATCGCGACGCGGATCCTCCTGCTGCCGTTGATCGCGGGCATCGCGTACGAGCTGATCCGGTTCGCGGGCAAGCACCAGGGCAACACGTTCCTGATGACGCTTCTCGCCCCGGGACTCTGGCTGCAGCGGCTGACGACGCGCGAGCCTACGCTCGACCAGCTCGAGGTCTCGATTCGCGCCCTGCGCGAGGTTCTCGACCTCGAGGCGGCGGGCACGCCGGAAGCGCAGCGCGTCGAGGTCATGGCCTGAACGTGCCGTGGGCGAGCTGCCCGACGGCCGGCTGACCCTCGTCTTCACCGACGTCGAAGGCTCGACGCAGCTCCTCCATCAACTCGGCGAGAGCTACGCGGATGTGCTCGCCGACCACCGGCGCATCCTGCGCGGTGCGTTCACGCGGCACAACGGCACCGAGGTTGACACCCAGGGCGACGCCTTCTTCTTCGTGTTCCCCACGGCGGACGACGCGATGGCGGCCGCCGGTGAGGGCTGCGAGCTCCTCGAATCCGGGCCGGTGCGCGTGCGGATCGGCGTCCATACGGGCGAGCCGCAGCTGACGGGCGAGGGCTACGTCGGGGCCGACGTCCATCTCGCCGCGCGGATCGGGGCCGTCGGCCACGGCGGCCAGGTAGTCCTCTCCGGCGCGACGTTCCGGGAACTCGACCCGGGACACGAGCTGAGCGAACTCGGCGAGCACCGGCTGAAGGATTTCGACGATCCCGTTCCGCTCTACCAGCTCGGCAGCCGCAGTTTCCCCCCGCTGAAGACGATCGCGAACACGAACCTGCCGCGACCCGCGAGCTCCTTCGTCGGTCGTGCCGGGGACGCCGCGGAGATCGTTGCCCACGTCCGTGCCGGAGCGCGACTCCTCACGCTCACCGGCCCGGGTGGCTCGGGGAAGACGCGGCTTGCGATCGAAGCCGCCACCGAGCTCGTGCCGGAGTTTCGCGCCGGCGTCTTCTGGGTCGAGCTCGCGCCCCTCGAAGACCCGGCGCTCGTGCTCGAGGAGATCAGCCGCACGCTCGGTGTCCGCGACGACCTCGCCCGCCACATCGGCGAGCGCGAGCTGCTCCTCGTCCTTGACAACTTCGAGCAGGTCGTGGAAGGAGGCGCGGCGGTCGGGGACGTCCTCTCGAAGTGCCCGAACCTGCACGTCCTCGTCACGAGCCGCGAGCGGCTCCGACTCCGGGACGAGGTCGACTTCCCGGTCGAGCCGCTGCCGGGAGAGGATGCCGCGGCTCTCTTCGCTGAACGCTCAGGGCTTCGCGCAGACGAGACCGTGACCGCGCTTTGCGCCGCGCTCGACAACCTCCCGCTCGCTGTTGAGCTCGCGGCCGCGCGCACGGACGTGCTCTCGCCCGCGCAGATCCTCGACCGGCTCGAGCGGCGCCTCGATCTCTTCCGTGGCGCGCGAGACACCGATGCTCGCCAGCAGACGCTACGCGCGGCGATCCAGTGGAGCTACGAGCTGCTCGATCAGGACGAACAGCAGCTCTTCGCGCGGCTTGCCATCTTCGCAGGCGGCTGCACGCTCGACGCGGCCGAGGAGGTTGCCGGAGCGGAGCTCGATGTGCTCGAAGCGCTCGTCCAGAAAAGCCTCGTCCGTCACTCAGGCGAGCGGTTCTGGATGCTCGAGACGATCCGCGGCTACGCGCTCGAAAGGCTCGGCGAACAGGGCGAGGCCGATGCCCTGCAGCGCCGGCATGCCGAGTGGTTCCTCGCCTTCGCGGAGCGGGCAGAGCCCCACCTCGACGACGCCGACCAGGCGAAATGGCTCGCGCTGCTCGAGGACGACATCGCCAACCTCCGTGAGGCCATGGCTCGGCCGGAGCTGACCGGACGCTTCGTCGTGGCGCTCCGGTTCCTGTGGGCAAAGCGCGGCTATGTCGCCGAAGGGCGTCGCATCGCGGAGGACGCCCTTCCGCGGCTCTCGGACGACGACCCCGCGAAACCGATGGCACTCGTGACGGCGTCTCTCCTCGCGGTGATGCAGGGCGACTTCGAGGCTTCGATCGCTCACGGTGAGCGTGCGGTCACGCTCGGGCAGGCAGCAGGCGAGGAGCGACCTGCACTCGAGGGAGCCAGCGCGCTCGGCCGCTCGCTTCTCGCAGTGGGGGAGGAAGAGCGTGGACTCGCCCTCTTCAGGTACGCCGCGGAGCGTGGCCCGGAGAACAGTCGGCCCGGGCTCGCTGCGATCGCACTCCTCAATCTCGGTTACGTGGCGCTGCTGCATGGCGAGCTCGACGTCGCGGACGACTACCTGCGGCGATCGGTGGATCTGGCTACCGCCTGCGGTGAGCGGCATGGGGAGTCGCGGTCGCTCGCCGCGCGCTCCTCCGTGGCACTCGAAGGCGAGAGGCTCGAGGACGCGCTCGGGTTCGCGTCTCAGAGCCTTGCCATCGCGGCGCCTGCGCACGATCGCGACAACGCCTGCTGGGCGCTCGAACTTGCCGGCTGCGCGCTCGCCACCACCGATCCCGAGCGGGCCGCGCAACTGCTTGGTGCAGCGGGTGAGCTACGGATGGCGCTCGGCGGCAGCCTGACCGGACTCGAGCTGGCCCAGCACGAGCGTGCGCTGTCCCTTCTCTCAGCCTCAATGGCGCCGGAAGCGCTCGCCACGGCTCGCGACGTTGGGCGGAAGCTCTCGCTCGAGGACTCCGCCGCGCTGGTCGGTCAGACCGGCTCGATCCGTCCTGTCTCGACCTCGTAGACGAAGCCGCTCGCGCCGAACGAATCGGGAAGCAGCGGATGGCTGCGGATCCGTTCCACGCTCTGCCGGACGCTCTCGGCCACGTCGGGAAACGGCTGGAAGTCGATGCTCTCCGAGTCGGGTCCGAGCTTCTCGTGCAGGTCGGCGTTCGTGAACGTGAGCATTCCGCAGCCCGAGTGTCCGATCACGACGGCCTCCCCGGTGCCGAGCAGGTGATGCGAGATGACGAGCGAGCGGATGGTCTCGTCGTTGACGAGCCCCCCGGCGTTCCTGATCACGTGCGCGTCACCCTCCTCGAGGCCGAGGAAGCGGGCGGGGTCGAGTCGGGCGTCCATGCAGGTCACGACAGCGAACTTCCGTCCCGGCGGCGCCGCCAGAGATCCTTTTTCGAAGCTGGACGCGTAGCTCTCGTTCGCTTTGGTGACCTCATCGACAACCGACATGCTCGACCTCCTCCGACGCTTTACCTACTAAAGCGTGAAGCTATCCGAAGTGAAGTGATCTGGGCAAGGGGCTATCTTTGCCGTTCCCATGGCGACTGACTTTGACAACCTCGTCTCGGAGCTCGAGCGTACCTACGAGGAGCTGCAGGCGCGGATGGCCGATCCGGCCGTCTACAACGACCACCGCGAAGCGGCGGACGTCGGCCGGCGCCTGAAGGAGCTGGAGCAGCCGTACAAGCTCGCGCAGCAGTGGGAAGCCGCGCGGGACGACCTCGCGGCGGCGCGTGAGGACTCCGACCTCCGTGAGCTCGTCCCCGAGCTCGAGGAGCGGACGGGGGGCCTGCAGGAGGAGTTGCGTCTCGCTCTCGTCCCGACGGATCCGGCCGATCGCAAGGACGTGATCGTCGAGGTGCGGCAGGGGGTCGGAGGCGACGAGGCCGCGCTGTGGGCCGGGGACGTCTACCGGATGCTCAGCCGCTATGCCGAGCGGCGAGGCTTCAAGGTTGAGCAGCTCGAGGCGAGCCCGAACGACGGCGGCGGCTACAAGGAGGCGACCTTCGCGGTCAAGGGCGACGGCGCGTACTCGGTCTTCAAATGGGAGGGCGGCACGCACCGGGTGCAGCGCGTACCCGAGACGGAGAGCGCGGGCCGCATCCACACGTCCACGGCGACCGTCGCGGTGATGCCCGAGGCGGAGGAGGTCGAGGTCGAGATCGACCCCAACGAGCTCAAGATCGACGTCTACCGCTCGACCGGCCCGGGTGGCCAGTCCGTCAACACGACCGACTCCGCGGTCCGGATCACGCACCTCCCGACGGGCGTCGTCGTCTCGATGCAGGACGAGAAGTCACAGCTGCAGAACCGCGAGAAGGCGATGCGCGTCCTGCGCGCGCGCCTGTACGAGCGCGAGCTCGAGCGGCAGCGCGCGGAGCTCGACGCGACGCGCCGCTCGCAGATCGGATCGGGCGAGCGCGCGGAGAAGATCCGCACCTACAACTTCCCCGAGAACCGGCTCACGGATCATCGGGTCAAGCTCACGGTCCACCAGCTCGACCGGATCCTCCAGGGGGAGCTCGACGAGTTCACCGAGGCGCTGGCGACCGAGGACCGGCGCCGCGCGCTCGGCGAGTGACCGCGCGAAGAGCGCTCGCGGAGGCGGAGCGGAGGCTCGCCGCGGCCGGTGTCGACACGCCGCGCGTCGACGCGGAGTGGCTCGTCGCACATCTCCTCGGCACCACGCGCTCTGGCCTGGCGGCGCGTCTCGACGACGAGGTGCGCGGCCTCGAGCCGCTCCTCATCCGCCGTGAGGAGCGGGAGCCGCTCGCCTATGTCCTCGGTGAATGGGGCTTCCGCCGGTTGACGCTGAAGACAGACGCACGCGCGCTCGTCCCGCGGCCGGAGACCGAGACGCTGGTCGAGCGTGCGCTCGCTCTCGTGTATGGGACGGAGGGGCCGCGGATCCTCGACGTCGGCGTCGGCTCGGGCGCGATTGCGCTGGCGCTCAAGGACGAGCGACCCGACGCGCGGGTGACGGGCATCGACGTCTCGGCCGATGCGCTCGCGCTGGCACGCGAGAACGCCGAGCGCTTGCCGCTCGCGGTCGAGCTGCGGGAGGGTGACGGTGCCGCCGCCGCAGCGGAGGGCTGGGACGCGGTCGTTGCGAACCCTCCATACGTCGAGGACCCGGCAGAGCTCTTGCCGGAGCTGCGGTTCGAGCCGGAGATCGCGCTCGTCGGCCGCGGCGAGCACGAGCGCCTGGCGCGCGCGGCGAACGCGCGCTTCGTCGTCCTCGAAACGGGCGACGGCCAGGCGACGGAGGTCGCGGAGATGTTCGAGCGTCTCGGCTACGTGGAGGTGGTGATCACCGCCGACCTGACCGGCCGCGATAGGGTCGTGGAGGGGCGGCGGCCGTGATCGACATCTTCACCACACCCGCGGGTCTGACCCTTTCGTACGAGCGCCGTGGGAGCGGCCCCCTCCTCGTCTGCCATCCCGGCGGGCCCGGTTGCTCCGCTGCGGAGTTCCGCGACTTCGCCGGTCTCGACGACACGTTCGACCTCCTGTTCCTCAGTCCGCGCGGATCGGCCGGCTCGGATCCGGCCGACGACTACTCGCTCGCCTCGTACGCAGCCGACCTCGAAGCGCTGCGCGAGCATCTCGGGGTCGAGCAACTCGATCTGCTCGGTTTCTCGCACGGCGGGATGGTCGCGATGGTTTATGCCGCGGCGTCTGGCGCGCGCGTGAGCCGGCTCGTCCTGGCAGGCACGCTCGCCGTCTGGGGCGACGAGGCGCAAGCGGCTATGGAGCGCGGGATCGAGGCGCGCCGCGACAAGCCGTGGTTCGACGAGGCGCAGAGGGCGATCGAGGAGGAGCAGGCGGGCGACTTCACTTCCGTGGACGAGCTCATCGCGAACACGCAGCGTCAGGCCCCGCTCTACTTCCACCGCTGGGAGGGCAACGAGCGAGCCGGGCGCGAGCTCTTCTCGGATTTTGCGCACTCTGAGCCGCTGCACCAGTTCAACATGGGCGAGTTCCCGACGCTCGACCTCCGGACCGAGCTACGCACGGTCGCGGCCCCGACGCTCGTCCTCGCCGGGGAGGACGACATGATCGCCGGCCCCGTCTGTGGGGAGGCGATCGTCCGCGAGCTCTCCGACGGGCGGCTCGTCACGATTCCGGCCGCGGGTCACTTCCTCTACCTCGAGCAGCCCGAAGCGTTCCGCGCGGCCCTGACCGAGTTCCTGCTGTGAGCGAGCGGGCGGTCGCCGCGCTGCGGGCCGGCCGCGCGGTGATCCTCCCGACCGACACCGTCTACGGGCTCTGCGCACTCCCGGGCCATGAGGACGTCCTCTACGAGCTCAAGGGCCGCGACCGCTCCAAGCCGGTCGCGCTGCTCGCCGCTGACGTCGATGCGCTGCTCGAGAGCGTCCCGGGACTCGACCGGGCCGTCGTCGAGCGGTACCTGCCGGGGCCGTTCACGCTCGTGTTCGGTGAGGTGGGAGTCAGGGTGCCGGAGCTCCCGGCCAGCGCGGCCGCGGTCGTCCGCGAGGTCGGGGTAATGGCCGCGACCAGCGCGAACCTCGCCGGCGGGCGGGATCCGCGCAGCCTCGAGGACGTCCCCGAGGAGATCCGCGCCGCCTGCGGGGCGATCGTGGACGCAGGCGTGCTTCCGGGCGTCCCGTCGACGGTGATAGATCTCACGACCGGCGAGCCACGCGTCCTCCGTGCGGGCGCCGGCCAGCTCCCCGAGTAGCATCAAGCCGTGGCTACGACGCAGGCGACGTTCCACGAGCTGAGGCACGCCGGCCTCGACGAGATCGATCCCGAGATCGCGCGGCTGATCGGCGACGAGCTCGAGCGGCAGCGCGGTCAGATCGAGCTGATCGCCTCCGAGAACTTCACGTGGCCCGCCGTCCTCGAGGCGGTCGGGTCGGTGCCGACGAACAAGTACGCCGAGGGCTACCCGGGCCGCCGCTATTACGGCGGTTGCGAGGTGGTCGACCAGATCGAGCAGCTCGCGATCGACCGCGCGAAGGAGCTGTTCGGCGCCGAGCACGCGAACGTCCAGCCGCACGCGGGGGCGCAGACGAACATGGCGGTCTACGCAGCTGTGTTGGAGCCGGGCGACACGCTGATGGCGCTCCGGCTCGACCAGGGCGGGCACCTCACGCACGGCCACAAGGTCAACTTCTCGGGCCGCCTCTACAACGCCGTCCACTACGGCGTCTCGCCCGAGACGCTGACCGTCGACTACGACGACGTGCTGGCGAAGGCGAAGGAGGCGCGGCCGAAGGTGATCGTCTGCGGCGGCTCGGCCTATCCGCGCACCGTGGACACCGGACGCTTCCGAGCGATCGCCGACGAGGTCGGCGCGCTGCTCCTCTGCGACATGGCGCACTTCTCCGGCCTCGTCGCCGCGGGGATTCACCCGAACCCGGTCGAGCACTGCGATTTCGTCACCTCGACGACCCACAAGACCCTCGCCGGTCCGCGCGCCGGCTTCATCCTCTGTCGCGAGGAACACGCGAAGGCGGTCGACTCGGCCGTGATGCCCGGGATGCAGGGAGGCCCGCTCGAGCACACGATTGCGGCGAAGGCGACGTGCTTCCGGATCGCGATGACCGAAGCCTTCCGCGAGTACCAGGCGCAGATCCGGCGCAACGCCGACGCGCTTGGCGAGGCGCTGCTCGAGGGAGGGCTCTCGCTCGTCACGGGCGGCACCGACACCCACCTCCTCCTGGTCGACCTACGCGACTCCGAGTGGACGGGCAAAGCGGCGGAGGAGCGGCTGCACGAGATCTCCGTGACCGTCAACCGCAACACGATTCCGTTCGACGAGCGTTCGCCGTTCGTCACCTCGGGCATCCGGCTCGGCTCCCCGGCGATGACCATGCGCGGCCTCGACGAGGACGACTTCCGCGAGGTGGGCCGCATCATCTGCGAGGCGCTGACCGAGTCGCCGGATCTCGGCGCGCTCCGCGCCCGGGTCGACGCGCTGTGCGCGAAGCATCCGCTCTACGAGGGGTTCCGCGGGTACACGACGTACGTGGCGTGAGCGAGCCGCGTCTCACGGTGGTCGAGCACCCGCTCGTCCAGCACAAGCTCAGCTACCTGCGCGACAAGGACACGCCGACGGTCCACTTCCGCAAGCTCGCGAACGAGATCACGCTCCTCCTCACGTACGAGGCGACGAAGGACATGCCGACCGAGGACAGGGAAATCGATACGCCGCTCGAGACGATGACCGCGCAACGGATCTCGGGGAAGAAGGTCGCGGTCTGCCCGGTCTTGCGGGCGGGGGTAGGGATGCTCGACGGCGTCCTGTCGCTCGTCTCGAGCGCGCGGGTCGGGTTCGTCGGGATGTACCGCGACGAGGAGACGCTCGAGCCGGTGCAGTACTACCTCAAGCTCCCCGACGACCTGGCCGAACGAGACGCGCTCGTCCTCGACCCGATGCTCGCCACGGGACATTCGAGCTGCGCGGCGATCGGCGCGGTGAAGGAGGCGGGAGCACAATCGGTCACGCTCGTCTGCATCGTCGCTGCGCCGCCCGGAATCGAGGAAGTGCAGCGCCGGCATCCCGACGTTCACATCGTGTGCGCGGCCGTCGACCGCGGCCTGAACGAGCGCGGCTTCATCGTCCCGGGCCTCGGCGACGCCGGCGACCGTCTCTATGGCACGAAGTAGCGAGCGCCCCGCGAGCGGGTTCCTAGGGGTTGAGCAATTCCCAGTGCCCCTCGGAGATGATCTCGACGTTGCCGTCGGTCACCTTGAACGCGGTCTCGTCGTCGATCGCGTAGGCCCGCCCCGGAATCTTGGCCGCCCACTCTTTTGCGTCGGCCATGGAGTTGCCGGGCATCCCGTCGGGAGCAAGGTGTGGGCAGATCGAGAAGTCGACGATGCCCAGCGTGGTGTCGTCGCCGCTCGGCGGTCTCCACTGGATGAAGTCCTCGCCGACCCTAGGAGTCATGACCATGCTCCCGGCGCTCAGTCCCACCCAGACCGTCTCGCTCAGCGACGGGAACAGGTCGGCGAGCCCGGATTCCCGGATCCAGTGGCACAGGTAAAGGGCATCTCCGCCTGTCACCAGCAGGACATCCGTCTCCCGGACCCACGGAACCCACCGTTCTTCATCGAGGCTGGGCAGCGCGGTGAGCTCCAGTACTCCCACCGATTTCCAGCCCAGCCCGGTCATCGGGAGCGGAGACGTGCCGCTGATGAAACTCCAGACCATGTCGGGCGTGACCATCGGGTGGCCGTACTGCGCGGTGGGGATGCAGAGGGCGTTGGCCTCGGCGATCGGCTTGCCCAATAGCTGGAGAAGTGCCTCGTGGATGCTCGGGTTCTTGACGCCGGCGGACGTGAGAAGAAGCTTCATGTCGCAGAGACTGGCAGATCACTCGAATCTCATCGGCGGCGGGCGCGGATGCGACAGGTAAGAACGCGCTCGCCCGCGACACCAATGGTGTAACGCCCACAACGTCCAACAAGGGGGTCGCTCAATGTTGAGCACAACGTGGTTTTCGCGTGGCCGCGCGTTCGCAATGGTGTCCGTAGCGGCCGTGATCTCGGCTCTTGCCGTCGCATCTCTGTCCGCGGCGAGCACAACGTCCATGCACAGGACCGTCACCACGCAGAAAGCGCTGGCCCTCCACGACGGCATGCGCGCCCTCTGGCAGGCACACGGAACCTGGACCGAGCGCGCGATCGTGGACTTCGTCGGAGGTCTTCCCGACACGAACCTGGTGGTCGCACGGTTGCTGCAGAACCAGGTGGACATCGGCAACGCCGTCAAGCCCTACTACGGCCGAAAGGCCGGCAACAGGCTGACCGCGCTGCTCAAGGATCACATCAACGACGCGGTCAACGTGCTGGCTGCGGCGAAGTCGGGTAACACCGTCCAGCTCGCCCAGGCCAAGGCCGCGTTCTACGCCAACGGCAATCAGGTCGCGGCCTTCCTCCACTCGGCCAACCCGGCGCATTGGTCGCTGCACGCGATGAGGCAGATGATGCGCATCCACCTGGACCAGGTCATCGCCCTGGCGGTGGATCAGCTCAATGGCCGCTACCAGAGCGCGATCCAGGAATACAACGTCTACATCGGCCACATCCTCGACATGGCCGAAATGCTCAGCAACGGGATCGTCCAGCAGTTCCCGGGCCGGTTCCGCTGATGCAAGACACCGTTGGCCGGTCGACCGTCATGCGGCACGGTCGGCCGGCCGCACAGTGGACACGGATCCTCCCGTGGGTGGCTGTCGCGGCGCTGCTGCCGACGCTGCTCGGCTGGACTCCCGGGTTCACGGCCTCGGACACAGCGGCAGCGGTCATCGCTTCGGCGGTAGTCGCCTTCGTCGCGGTGGCGATCGTCTCGCTGACGAGTTTCGTGGCCAAGACGTCGTCGAACTCGGCAAGCGATGAGCTGCTCTACCTCGCAGCGCTCGCGTCGGCGGGAGCCGCGGCCATCCACTTCGCGGTGATCAAGATGCATTTCGACGAGTACGCGCTCTACGGCGTGTTCTTCGTCCTCAGTGGCATCGCCCAGCTCGTCTGGCCGATCTGGCTGCTGCTCCGTCGGTGGGAACCCCTGCTCGTCCTCGGAGCGATCGGCAATTCCGCGATCGTTGCGCTCTGGATCCTCGACCGGGCCGGCGCGATGCCGATCGGGCCGGACTCGAAGGAGCCGTCGCCGTTCGGCCTGGGGGACGGCGTCGCGTCCGGCTTCGAGGTGCTGCTTGTCGTCACCTGCCTCTTCCTGCTGGTTCGCG
>DATFHC010000089.1:0-10809 GCA_035248765.1 Gaiellaceae bacterium | reverse complement strand
TGATCCACGCGCTCCGGCGCAACGTCGACTTCAAGATCCTCCTCTTCAACAACCGGATCTACGGGCTGACGAAGGGGCAGTACTCGCCGACGAGCGAGCTGGGGAAGGTGACGAAGTCGACGCCGATGGGCTCGCTCGACTGGCCCTTCAATCCGATCTCGCTCGCGATCGGCGCCGAGGCGACGTTCGTCGCGCGGGCGATCGACACGGACAAGAAGGGGATGACCGAGGTCCTGCGCGCCGCGGCCGAGCATCGCGGCAGCGCGTTCGTCGAGATCTTCCAGAACTGCCCGATCTTCAACGACGACGCGTTCGACGAGGTCCGTGACGACAAGGAGGGCGTGAACCGGATCGTCCTGCGCGACGGCGAGCCGATCGTGTGGGGCGCCGAGAAGCAGAAGGCACTGCGCCAGCGCTCGGACGGCTCGATCGAAGCGTGCGCCTCCGACGACGCGGGAGTGCTTGTCCACTCGGCGAACCACGAGACCTCGGCGCTGGCATTCGCGCTGTCGCGCGTGTCCCAGGACAAGCACGGCGGGACGCCGGTCGGCGTCTTCCGCAACATCGAGCGCCCGGTCTACGACGACCTGATGGCCGAGCAGCTGCGCGAGGCGGAGGAGAAGCGCGGGGCCGGGGATCTCGCGGAGCTACTCCACTCAGGCGAGACCTGGGTCGTCGGCTAGCGCTAGCTCGCCTCCCGCCTTCGGCCACCATTGGCCGTCGTCGTAAAGCCAGGGTGAGGGCGCGCGATGCGGCACGAATCGGCTCAGCTCCGGGTCGCTCGCGAGCACTTCGGTCTCGACCGCATCTAGCAGCTCATGCACGACGGGCGCGGCCACGTTGGGTAAGAGTTCCGCGCCCGTCATCGGGCTCCAATCAAGCCACGAGTACGGCGTGGAGCGAGGGCTGCGAGCGGCAAATCTCTGCCGGACCTACGCGGGGGCCAGATGAGCCGCTGCCGGTTCACCATGGTCTGGTTGAAGCACTCGATCAAGGCGCAACCGAGCGTGCCTTCTGCGTCCGGATGACGTAGTTTGCGATGGGGACCTAGGCGTGCTGCGGCTGGTCGGCGCGGCGGCGGGTGACGAGCCGCGGTGTCCAGCCGAGGGCTAGCGCGGTCCCGCCGACCGCCACGAGGCCGATGATCCCGGAGACGGCGAACGCCAGCTCTGTGCCGCCAACGTCGCAGAGCCAGCCCGTCATCAGGCCAGCCAGCGCTCCCGTGCCGTTGAAGGCGTAGAAGTAGAGGCCGATCACGCGGCCGCGCAGGCGGTCGGGCGCTGCGAGCTGCATGCTCGCGTTCGAGTTCGCCGACCAGGCGGTGAAGCCCGCGCCGCAGAGGAAGAGCAGGACGCCGGCGAGCAGGGCCGAGTTGAGCGGTGCGAGCAGGAGCTCCGAAGCCGCGAAGAGCGCGCCACCGATCAGCAGCACCTTCGTCGACGCACGCCCCAGCGCTGCCGCTGCGAGTGCGCCGAGGAGCGCGCCGGCTCCGAATGACGCGAACAGCAGCCCGTACACGTAGCCGTGCGCGTTCAGGGTCACCTTCGCGAGCACCGGCAGCGTGACGTTGAAGTTGAAGCAGAACGTGCTGATCACGAAGACCAGCGCGAGGAGCGCCATCATCCGCGGCTGCCTTCGGATCCAACGCAGGCCCTCGCGGGTTCCAGCGAGGATCGCCGGACGCTCGAACTCCTCGAGCGGGAAGAACTCCGAGACGCGCATCGCCAGCAGGCCGATCAGGACGGCGAGAAAGCTGATCGCGTTCACGAGGAAGGAGATGCCCACGCCGGCGGCGAGCAGGGCACCCGCGACGGCCGGACCGAAGATCCGCGACGCGTTGAAGAGCGTCGAGTTGAGCGCGATTGCGTTCGGCAGATCGTCCCGTCCGACCATCCGGTACGTGAGCTGCTGGCGCGACGGCACGTCGAGCACGAGCACCGTCCCGTTCACGGCGGCGATCAGGTACAGCATCCACGGCTGCGCGAAGCCGCCGAACGCGATCCAGGCGAGTGCCGAGGCCGAGACGAGCTGCGCCGCCTGCGTCGCGAGTACGGTGCGGCGCGCGTCGAGCCGGTCGGCGAGGACGCCGGCGAACAGCCCGAGGAGCATGTAAGGCGTGAACTGCGCGAACGCCATCAGGCCGACGTCGAACGGCGAATGCGTCAGCTGGAGGATGAACCAGGCGAGCGCGATCCGCTGCATCCACGAGCCGGTTTGGGAGACGGCCTGTCCGCCGAAGAAGAGGCGGTAGTTCCGGTAGCGGAGGCTGTGGAAGGTGCGCTTCGCGGCTTTCGTCACGCGCGCCGTCCCTCGTGGAGGAGGTGCGCAAGCGGCTCGGCTGCGGCTGCGACCGCGGCAAGCTCGTCCGGCGACAGTTCGGTCAGGCGGCTCGCGAGCCAGGCGGTTCGGCGGGAGCGGACGCGTCGAAGCGTCCGCTGGCCCTCGTCGGTCAGCGTGAGGCCGACGCAGCGCCGGTCGGCCTCGCTCGGCGTGCGGGCGACGAGGCCGTCGCGCTCGAGTCGCGTGATGCGTTTCGACATCGCGGCGGTGGAGACCCTGTCGTCCGCGGCGAGCTCGCCGACCGTCACGCCGGGCCGGTACTTGATCGATACGAGGAGCCCGATCTGCTGCGGCGAGACTCCCGCGAGGCGCTCACGCCGGAGCGCGTTGCCGAGACGGAGGAGCGTGGGGCGAAGGCGGTCTGCCACCGCCATCGCATCGATTTCCTGTCTCGTCGCGTTCGCCAAAACCTGTAACCAGGTTAGCAGTCATCCCTAACCTGGTTACAGAATCCTTACGACCCGGCGCGCGCCCGCTCTGCCCAGATCTCCTCCGCCCGCTTGAACTCGGTGAACGCCCTCGGGCCGTTTCGCTCCAGGCCCCGGTAGAAGGCGTCGCGGTCGATCGAGCGCAGCTCGAGTTGCTCGGTGTGAAAGGGCGTGGTCATCCCGGTGCGTTGCGCCTGCCGCCGCTCGAGGAAGTCGTAGATCCGCGCGGCGGAAGTCCACTCCGCTTTGTAGAGGATTGTGCCGCCGCGATCGAGCACCCAGGACATGTTGGGCATCCGGCCGTAGGCGGTGTGAACGGAGCCCTCGACGTCGTCCACCAGGATCGGCCGCGTGATCCCGAGCTCGTCCCGGAGCCGGCCCGCCGCGGCGAGCTTCTCCTCGAAGCTCGTGTGAGCCCCGAGGAGCTCCCCCGGATGCGCCTCGCGCGTGTAGACGAAGTACCAGCCGTAACCGGGATGCTTCGTCGCGAGCTGATCGAGCAGAGGACCCTCTGCGGCGCAGTACGGTCAGGTGAAGGAGCCGAACTCGAGGACGATGCCCCGCTCGCGCCAGAGCTCCGACAGGCGAACGCGCTCGCCGTCGAGTTGCTGGAGCTCTCCGTCGGGGGCGCGCTCCCCGGCGTGCAGCATGTTCGGGAAGGCGCCGAACTCGCGCTTGTCGACGCCGCTCTCGACGTATTCGTCGAAGCGCTCGTAGTTGTAGACGTCGCTCACCAGCCGGGGCGCGACGTCGTGGCCAGTGTGGCGCCGGTGAACGCTCCCACCGCGACCGGGTTCGCCGCGAGGGAGTTCCGCCAGAGACTCGCTTCCGACTGGAAGTCGGCGAACACGCCATAGCCGCGCCGATTTCGGAGGCCGGAGGCCTTGTCCGCGCGCGTCCCGATCACCGTGTTGTGGTCGAACATGCACATCGAGCGATCGCCGCAATAGAGCCCGATTCCGAGCGCGTCGCGAACGGTGTTGTGGGACGCCATCCCCATCGACATCTCGTCGACCGAGATCGCCTGGCGGGTCGTGCGGCTGACCCGGTTGCCCGTGATGTCGGTTGACGAGGAGTGCGTGGTGATCCCCTGCTGCCCGCCGACGACGGTGCAGCCCTCGACCATGCTCATCCCCATGTCCATGTTGAACGAGATGTCGATGCCCTGGCCGAGCCGGTTGCCGAGCATGTCGACGGTGCAGTTGCGGATGACGACGCCGGCGAGGCGGACGTGGATGCCGTCGAGCTTCGCTCCCTCCACCGTCACGCCGTCGATCACCGTGCCTCGGACGTGGTCGACCGTGATCCCGTTCTCGCCGCCGACCACCGTCAGGTTCTTGATCTGGACGTCGTCGTGCGCGACGACGATGCCCCCGCGGACGACCGCGCCGGGCGCGCCCTGGAGCACCTCGCGGCGCGTGATCACGAGGGGCCCCTGGTGGACGCCGGCGCTCAGGTGGACGACCGGCGGGAGCCGCACGACGTAGGTCGCCGCCGACCCGGCGAACGCGAGAACCAGAGCAACTGCCGCGACGACACCGACTCTTCCCAGCTCCCCGCCGTCCTCCGCATAGCCGAGCCGTAGCAGCGGGAAGCCGGCCTGCGCGAAGACGAAGTGCGCCAGCCAGCCCGCGCCGAAGAGCGCGAGCGCGGGGCCAAGCGGCGCATGCAGCCCGAAGCCGTACACGATCGCCATCAGCGCTCCGAGCTCGATCGCGCCGAGCGGGATCGTCGCCCACGCCGGCTGGTACGGGAGCAGCCGATGCCAGACCTCGGCGTCGAGGAAGACGCCCACCGCCGCCATCAGCGCCACGAGCTCGACCGGCCACCAGCGACGAAGCGCAGCCGCAACCACGCACGCGCCGAGCAACACCGGCAGGAGCGCCACGAGGCGGGACTCGACGCGTCCCCTCAGCGTGTACGACAAGCCTTGATCCTTCGCAAAAAGGCGTGGGCGGCGAACCGTGCGCCCGCGAGCGTGTCGGCGGCCGGGAACGCCCATTGCGCGGGCGCGCCCGCGACGGCGAGTGTCCGCTCCGAGTTGCTCAGGCCCGGGACCGCCGAGTCGGGATCGAGCACGAGCCAGTCGTCCGCCGTCGCGAGGTCGTGCTCGGCGACGAGCCGCGCGAGCAGTGGGTCGTGCCGGAAGCCACGCCGGAAACCGGTCGCGCAGATTACCTGCGCGCTCCCGTTCAGCGAGGGCTCCACACGGAAGCGGCCCTCCCGCCTGGCGAGCTCGAGCGGCACGTCCCACTGGTGACCCGCCGGGTACGAGGGCGCCGTCAGCGTGCGGAGACGCTCGATCCGCTCGCGCGGCGTCAAGCGGTGGTAGCCCGCGAGCCCGCGGCGGGAGAAGTACTGGCGCGGCACGTTGAGAGGGCGGCGTGCCGGCTCGCGCCGGCGCACCGACACGACCTCGGAGCCCGCGGCGAGCGCGTTCAGCCACTCGGTTGCCGCGGCAAGGCCCGCGCCGACGACGGTCACGGTCGGCGCGTAGTCGTGCGGCTCGTAGGAGTGGACGACCCGCGGGTCGTCGTACAGCTCCTCGGGGACGTTCAGTCCCGGATGGCCGAGCGCGAGGAGCACGTGCCGAAAACGCTTGCCGTCGAGCTCGAAGTCGCCGTCCGCCGCGCTCACGCGCTCGACACGGCGGTGCACGAAGCTCTCGTCCCAGCCACTCCGCTCGCGCAGCCGCTCGACGTGTGCGAGGAACTCGTCGACGGTCGGGTGGTAGCGGTCGAGCACCGACTCGAGCAGCGGCCGGGCCGAACGGCGTCGGCGGACACTCGAGAACGCCAGCCCCGGGAACGAGGTCGGCAAGCAGTGGCCGTCGCTTTCCGAGCGCATCTCGCGCTGGCGGATCGCCGCCGCCCGCACGCGCCACACCGCTGCGGGATCGGCATCCGTCCCGAAGACGGCGATCTCGGCCGGCGGGAACTCTCGGCGCAGCGTCTGGTACGCGGTGAAGCCCGCGAGCCCGGAGCCCACAATGGCGACGCGGGCCACTACTTCACCGAGCCGGCGAGCAGCCCCTGGACGAAGTAGCGCTGGAAGGCGAAGAAGATGACGAGCGGGACGACGAGCGAGAGGAACGACGCCGGGGCGATGATGTCGATGCTCGAGGAGAACTGCCGCAGCTGGCCGAAGATCCACACCGTGATCGGCTGGACGTTGAACGTCAGCGAGACGATCAGGTCGTTCCAGGTCCAGAGGAACTGGAAGATCGCGAGTGAGGCGATCGCCGGCAGGCCGAGCGGCAGGATCAGGCGAAGGAAGATCCAGATCTCGCTCGCTCCGTCGATCCGGGCCGACTCGAGGATGTCCTTCGGTATCCCGATGAAGAAGTTCCGCAAGAGGAAGACCGCGAAGGGGAGACCGAACGCGGCGTGGAAGAGGATCACGCTCAGCGTCGTCCCGCCGATCCCGAACGTGTGGTAGAGCTTGAACATCGGGATCAGCGCCATCTGCAAAGGCACGACGAGGAGGCCGATCACGCAGATGAAGAGCCAGTCGCGGCCGGGGAAGTCGAGCCAGGCGAAGGCGTAGCCCGCGAGCGCGGCCACGATGACGACGAGCAACGTGTTCCCCACGGCGATGTAGGCGGTGGTCTCGAGCGCCGTGGTCAGGCCCGAGTTGTGGAACAGGTCGCTGTAGTTCGAGAAGGTCGCCAGGCTCGGGTGGGAGAAGATCCTCCACCAGCCGGCGGTCGTGACCTCCGACGCGGGCAGGATCGACGTGATGAAGAGGCCGATGGTCGGTACGAGCCAGAGCAGGCCCATGACGACGAGGAAGATCTGGAGCGGCGTATTCGCCGCGGCGCGCAGGATCTTGGCGGCGACGGTGTCGCGCTGAGCGGGCAGACGGATCGCCTCGGGGGCCGCGGCCACGTCAGGTCTCCCTGCGGAACCGTCGGATGTTGAGCGCGAGCACGGGCAGCACGAGGACGAAGAGGAAAACCGCGATCGCGGAGCCGGTCCCGAAATCGAAGCCGCTGAACGCCGTCCGCCACATCGCGAGCGCGATCACGTTCGCGTTCTTCTGCGTCGATTCCGGTGCGAGCGCGATCACGATGTCGAACACCTTGAGGACGTTGATGATCATCGTGATGAAGACCACGCTGAGGACCGGCGCGAGCAGGGGAACGGTGACGCGGCGGAAGACCTGCAGCTCGGTCGCGCCGTCGGTTCGTGCCGCCTCGAGCACGTCGCGCGGCATCGCCGCGAGCCCGGCCGCGATCACCACCATGGCGAAGCCGGCCCAGATCCAGATGTAGGCGATCAGGAGCGCGGGAGTGATCAGGCTCGGCCCGAGCCACGAGTAACCGCCGAACGGTTTCGAGAACGTCGCCGCGCCGATCCCGGCGTTGTACGTGCCTCCCGCCACGCCGGTGAACGCGAAGGTGCCGTTCGGGTCGGTCTTCGTCTTCTGCACGACCTTGCCGGACGAGTCCCTCAGCTCGACCGTGACGCCCGGCAGCCCCTGCTCGCCCTGCTCGACGACGCCGGGCTTGCCGCCGCCCGGCTTGAAGTCGCGCCAGACGACGCCGTCGATCGTGCCGGCCTTGCCGGCCGGCTTCATCGCCTGTTGCGCCCCCTGAGGCATGTCCTGCGGGGCGATCCCCGTCAGTCCGAGCAGAGCCACGCCCCCCGGGTGGAGCGGCGTCTTCAGGAGCAGTCCTCCACCGTGCGTCTGGAGGCTCGTCGTCGACGGGAGGGCGTTGGACAGGACTCCCGGCGCCGAAAAGGCGTCCGAGACCGTGCGGCCGAGGGCGTTGATCGCGCCCTGGTGCGGATCCTGCTGGTACATGATCCGCCACGTCACGCCGGTGGCGAACGCGGAGATCGCCATCGGCAGGAAGACGACGGTCTTGAAGGCGACGGCCCAGCGGACGCGCTCGGTCAGGACGGCGAAGATGAGCCCGATCGCCGTGACGAAGGCGGGGACGACGCCCACCCAGATCGCGTTGTTCTTGATCGCCGTCACGAGCGTCGACGTGGTGAACAGCGTCTTGTAGTTGTCGATCCCGACCCAGGTGCCGAGGTAGCCGGTCTGTCCGAAGAAGCTGCGGACGATCGTGTAGACGGTCGGATAGACGAGCCAGACGCCGAGCAGGAAGGCCGCCGGCAGGAGGAAGAACGTCCCCGTCAGGTAGCGGGAGCGTCCTCCCCCTGTGGGCTCCGGTGGAGCCGCCCCGGGGAGCGGCTCCACCGCGATCGGCTGACTGCTCAAGCCCTACTTCCCGCTCTTGTACGCCTTGGCGGCGGCGCTTTCGAGCTGCTGCTGGATGCTCGAGATCTCCGTCGGGTGTTGGAGGAACGTCTGGAAGATGCCCCACTCGCCCTGGCCCGTAGTCGCGCCGAAGGAGGCGGGCTGGTTGTCGGACATGTCGAACGCGACCGACGTCGCGCCCGCGAGCGGCGATGCCGTGGCCTTCGTGATCGGATCCGGGTAGACGCTGGTCGGCACGTTCTTGTTGCCCGTCCCGAAGCCGCCGAGCTTCGCCCAGATCTCCGCGGCTTGCGGTGTGGCGAGGTACTTCATGAACGCCTCGATCGCCGGGGTGTCGCGGAAGGTGATGATCAGGTCGCCGCCGGTTTCGACGGCCTTTGCATTCGGCCCCGGCGTGATCGTCGGGAACGGGACGACGTTGAAGTCCGTCTCGGGCTTCGCCTTCGTCGCCTGCAGGATCTCGAGGCTCACGAAGTCGCCCTGCAGGTTGAATGCCGCCTTCGGCGGGGTCGAGAAGTTGTAGTCGACGCAGGTCGGATAATCGGTCTGCAGCGCGCCGCTCGTGCCGCCGTAGATGTTCCCCGTGTCGCCGAGGATCTGCGCCATGTTCTGCAGTGACTTTGTCACCGACGGATCGGTCCACTTGATCTTGTGGGTCGAGAGGTCGTTGTATTTCGCCGACCCCCACTCACGCAGGTAGATGTTTTCGAAGATGTCCGTCAGGGTCCAGCCGCTCGCTCCACAGAGCGAGTAGGCAGGCGTGCCCGACGCCTTGATCGTCTTGGCGTCGCTGATGAGCTGCGACCACGTGGTCGGTGGCTTGACGCCGGCCTGCTTGAGGACGTTGACGTTGTACCAAAGGGTCGACTTGTTGGCTGCCTTGAAAAGGAGCGCGTAGAGCTTGCCGTTGACCGCGCCGAGGTTCTCCCAGGCCGGCGAGAAGTTGCTGGAGATCGCCGCCTTCGCGTACGTGATCGGCTTCAGGTGCCCCTGCTGCACGAGCTGCTTGACGAGGCCCGGCTGGGCGACGTCGGCCATGTCTGGCGGGCTGCCGCCTGAGATGGCAGTTGACAGGATCGTCGGGATGTCGTTGCCCTTCGACGTGTAGGTGACCGTGACGTTCGGGTAATGCTTGTTGAAGCCCGCGATCACCTTCTGGAACGCCTTCTGTTCCTGCGCGGTCCAGATGCCCCAGAACTTGACCGAGCCGGAGACGCTCGAGTTCCCCGTCGAGCTCCCGCCGCTCTTATTCGAGCTGCCGCCGCATCCGGCCGCGATGGCCACGAGCGCCGCGACAACTGCTGCGAGGGCCGCCAACCGCACGACCCGGTTCCTGCTGTGGATCTCCCTCACGCTGACGCTCCTTTCTGACTTGCCTGTCCGTCGTAGATTCCTTCGCTCGTCTCGGCGTCGAAGAAGTGGAGCGAGCGCGTGTCCACCGCGACCTCGACCGGCTTCCCTTCCTCGACCGAGGCCCGCGCGCCGAAGCGTCCGACGAGAAGCGCGCCCGAGCCCTTGCTCTCGATCCCAGGTCCTTCGGTCGGGGCGCCGGCGTCGTGCGCAAGCTCTTTCACGTCCTCGGTCAGTGCCGCGTGCGTTCCCTCGACCGTGAAATGCACCATCAGCTCCGACCCAAGCGCCTCCCGCAGCTCGACGACTCCGCGCAGGCGGCGGTCGGGCGGCGTGTCCGGCTCGAGCGACGTCTCCTCGAGCTCCTCCGGCCGGATGCCGAGGATGATCGTTCGACCTTCGTAGCTTTGAAGCGCGGGCCGCGTTCGGAGCGTCTCCTCGTCGAGCCGGAGGTGTTGCTTGCCGACGTCGACCGCGAGCCCTCCGTTCTGCCGCGTCACCGTCGCCTCGATCATGTTCATAGCCGGCGAGCCGATGAAGCCTCCGACGAAGAGGTTGACGGGACGGTCGTAGAGCGTCTGCGGATCGGCGACCTGCAGCAGCTCGCCCTTCCGCATGACGGCGACACGGTCTCCCATCGTCATCGCCTCGACCTGGTCGTGCGTGACGTAGATGGTCGTCGTGCCGAGGTCGCGCTGGAGGCGGCTCACCTCGGCGCGCATCTGCACGCGCAGCTTCGCGTCGAGGTTCGACAGCGGCTCGTCCATGAGGAACGCCGCCGGCTCGCGCACGATCGCCCGCCCCATCGCGACGCGCTGCCGCTGGCCGCCCGAGAGCGCGCGCGGCTTGCGCTTCAGGAACGGCTCGAGCCCGAGGACCTGCGCCGCGTTGCGCACGCGCTTGTCGATCTCCTGCTTCGCCATCTTCTTGACGCGCAGGCCGAAGGCGATGTTGTCGTAGACGGAGAGATGCGGGTAGAGCGCGTAGCTCTGGAAAACCATCGCGATGTCTCGGTCGCGCGGGGTCAGGTCGTTGACGATCCGGTCGCCGATCCGGATCTCGCCCTCGCTGATCTCCTCGAGCCCCGCGAGCATCCGGAGGGCCGTCGTCTTGCCGCAGCCGGACGGCCCGACGAGCACCATGAACTCGCCGTCCTCGATCTCGAGGTCGAGGTCCTCGACGGCCCACGTCCCGTCGTCGTAGACCTTGGACACGCCGTCGTACGCGATCTCTGCCACGGCGAACCTCCTGGAGCCCGGAGTCTAGTGCTGCCTTCCGGGACTCATACCCCGTCCGGGGCGAATCGGCTCCTCCTACGATGGGCGCCGTGGCGCCCCGGATCACCGTCGTCGGCTCCGTCAACCTCGACCTCGTGGTGCGGGTCGAGCGGCTACCGGCGCCCGGCGAGACGGTCGGCGGCGGCGCCTTCGCGCGCGTGCCGGGCGGTAAGGGAGCGAACCAG
>DATFHC010000088.1:0-24085 GCA_035248765.1 Gaiellaceae bacterium | reverse complement strand
AGCGCCGGCGGCGAGTGCCGCGAGCGTGGAGACGCCGGAGCCGGGCAGGTCGAGCGAGAGCGCGAGCCCGCGGGCAACGGCGAGCCCGATCCGGACTCCCGTAAAGCTGCCGGGGCCGACGCCGACGACAAGCCGGTCGAGCTCGGACGGATGCGAGCCCGCCTGGCGCAGCAGAGCGTCGACGTCCTCGAGCAGCGTCTGCGCCCGCGAGACACGCTCGCCGAGCAACTCCTCCTCGTCCACGAGCGCGCTCGTGGCGACGGCAGTCGCCGTGTCGAACGCGAGCGTCAGCATTCCTCGATCTCCACGGCTCTCCCGCCGCCAGCATGCCGCAAACGAACCGCGAAACGAGGCGGCGGCAGCACGCCCTCGCCGGCCTCGGGCCATTCAACGAATGCGATCGCCTGCTCGAAGTACGGCTCGAGGTCACCCCATTCCGCCGGCGAAAGCCCCTGGAAGCGGTAGAGGTCGAGGTGCGAGACCTCAACCCCGTCGCCGTGATAGCGGTGGCCGATGGTGTAGGTCGGGCTGGTCACGCGCTCCTCCACACCGAGGGCGCCACACGCACCGCGGACGAACGTCGTCTTGCCGGAGCCGAGCTCCCCCGCGACCGTCACGACGTCGCCGGTCGCCAGCCGGCGTGCGAGCTCGCCGGCGAGCGCCTCCGTCTCCTCGGGCGAGCTGGTGGTCGTCTCGGCCATCGCGACCAAGACTACGATCCCGCACATGCCAGCTTACGTGATCGTCGAGACGGAGATCTACGACCCCGACCAGTACGCGCAGTACCAGGCTGCGTCGCCGGACGCCGTCCACGCCGGCGAAGGCCGCTTCGTCGTACGGGGCGGCGAGCTCGCCGTGCTCGAGGGCGACTGGCATCCGGCGCGGCTCGTAATCCTCGAGTTCCCGGACCTGGAGGCGGCGAAAGCCTGGTACTCGTCGCCGAAGTACGAGCAGGCGAAGGTATTGCGGCAGGGCGCCGCGACCCTTCGCATGGTCGCCGTCCAGGGTCTTGAGGAACCGCTCTAGCGCACCCAGAGCTGGTCGATCAAGACCCCGAAGCCGTTGCCGCTGTACTGATAGTTGCCGACCCGCTTCGACACCACGTCGACGGTCCTGCTGCTGTTGAGGGAGACGATCACCGACTGGTCGGTGAGAGCACGGTCGACGCCTTGCCAGAGTTGGTCAGCCGCCTGCGGGTTCAACACTTCCTGCGCGAGCGCCCGTTTGATCTGCCGGTCGATCGCAGGGTCACAGAACTCGGGATAGTTGGCGTTCGCGGGGCTGTTCGACTTGAACGCGGCACACGTGAAGAGCTGGAGGAAGAAGTCGGACGGAGCCGGATAGTCGGCAGTCCAACCAAAGATCCCGATCTGCGCCTTCTTCCGCGAATCTCCGACGACATTGAAGTAGATGAACCCCTTGCCGTTCTGCACGACCTTGACCGACGGGCGATAGCCGAGCGATCGGAGCAGATTCGTCACAGGCGGCCCGATGGCCTCCGTGTAGTTGTCCACCCACATCGTGACCTTCATTCCGCGCGTTCCCGAGCGGGCGACGAGGGTGCGCGCCTTGGTGAGATCGGGAGCAGACCATTTCCCGGAGCTGGTGCTGCTCGCGGTATACGGACAGTAGGGTCGGTAGCCCGGAAGGCCGGGCGGCAAGATCTGACAGCTCGGCGCCGCAAGGACGGAACCGCCACTCTCCTGGACGAACGCCGTTCGGTCGACCGCGTAGTTCAGCGCCCGCCGGACGTCGACGCGGTTGAAGGGCGCGACGCGGGTGTTGAGGAAGAGGCCGTTCGTCGTCGGCAGCGGGTTCGTGTGGACCTGGCTCGCATACTGGCTCATCGTTGCGTCGAGCTGCGACTGTGTCGGTGAGTTCGTCCACAGGGTGCTCACGAGGTCTGCACGCCCGGAAGCCACGGTCTTGATCAGGTCGTCGGCGCTGTTCTTCGGGCTGATCCGGATCTCGATCCTGTTTGGGTATCCGTCCGGCTGTGCTGCCCGCGACCACTCTCGGAAGTAACGGTTGCGGACGAGGGTGAGGTAGTGATCGGCGCGGTACGCCGAGATCCGGTACGGACCGGTCGCAGGTCCCGGTCCGCCGCCCGGAAGCTTCGGGGGAGTCCCCGCGGGGACGACAGAAGCAGTTGGAACCGCCAGCTGGTAGAGAAACTCCGGGTCTGCGGACGTGAGGTGGAAGGTGACCGTCTTTGTCCTGTTGTCGGCGACGATGCCTTTCGACAGGTCGCACCGTTGCGAAGGGCTTCTGCAAGCAGCCGCGCCAACGATCCCGTCGTAGAAGGAAACGGGAAGCGTCCCGTTTCGGTAGTAACGCTCGAAGCTGGCGCGAACGTCGGTCGCCTCGACCGGCTTGCCGTCGGAATAGCGGATGTGCGGCCGCAGGCGGAATGTGTAGGTCTTGCCACCGTCGGTCGGTTCCGGCAGCGACACCGCAAGATCCGGGACGAGCTGGTCTCCGGCCACGCCGCTCGCGTGATCGAAGGCGACCAGGCCGTCGTTAGTGAGGTGGAGGATCGGCCACGACGCGGTCGAGTACGCGGCCGCGGTGTCAATCGCGTCGAGCCCGAAGCTCAGCGCGATCTTGAGCGTGCCGCCACGGTGACCGACACCCTGCCGTGCGGCGACGCTCACGAGCAGCTGTCCGCCTGCGGTTGCGATTCCCTGCGGCTGATTTCCGACGTCGATCGGTTTTCCCGGTTGATTCGTCTTGGGGTCGATTCGACTGAGCGTGCCGCCGTACTGGTTTGCAACCCAGACGCCGCCGCGCGCGTCGAGGGCTACGCCCGTCGGGGTATCGCCGGTCGGAATCGTCGCGCTCACGGAGTTCGTCCCTGGATCGACGCGCGAGATGGTTCCGTCGAGGCTGTTGGCCACCCACGCCGAGCCGTCGCCGAACGCGATGCCGGTCGGGCCGTTGCCGACCCGAATCGGAGCCACGAGCGCCCCGGACGCCGGGTCGATCCGCACCACCTGGCCCGAGGCGCGCTGGGTCGCCCAGAGCGTCCCGTCGCCGTACGCGAGCTTAGTGGCAGCGATCGGTAGTGACCGTTTCGACGTGTTGCCGGACGACGGGTCGATCCGCGTGATCGTGCCGTCGGCGGTGTTCGCCACCCAGACCGCGCCTGCCGCGTACACGATCCCGACCGGCCCGTTGCCGACGGTGATTGTCTGCACGACCGTGTTCGTCCCGGGGTCGATCTTCGCGACGGTGCCGTCAAGACTGTTCGTGACCCACACGGAGCCGCCGCCGATCGTGATGGCGCTCGGGCTGCTGCCGACGTTCGCAACCGTGTCGACGACCTGGTTGGTGGCTGGAGCGATCCTCGACACGCTGTCCCCGTCCGCATTCGCGACCCAGTACGCACCCTCGCCGTAGGCCACTGCAGTCGGCGTCGCACCGACACCGGGATCGGCGACGAGGCGGCCCGAGCCGGGCGCGATCACCGCGAGCGAATTGTTCTCCGCGACATCGAGGGCGGCCCCGGCCTCGCCGCTGCCCCCGCCGAGCGCAAAGACCGGGATCGCCACTGCGGCGGCGATGACACCTGCGAGGGCGCCGATGACAACCGGCCGCCGACTGAAATGCCGGTCCGAGTCGGCCTTCTCCGCCTTCAGCGGGGCGAAGTCCGACGGCAGTCCGCCGATGTCGAGCTGGTAGAGGCGCTCCGGGCGATCGATGTCCTTCAGCTTGTAGAGACCGAGTTCTCTCACGACCACTCCGTCGAGCTCTTCCTCGACGAGTTCCCGTGTCGCGTTCGAGAGGAGCACTTGACCGCCGTGACCGGCTGCGCCGATGCGCGCCGCGCGATGGACGCCGAGCCCGACGTACCGCTCGCCCGCGGCCGAGGGCTCTCCCGTATGCAATCCCATCCGGACCCGGACGTCCACGCCGTCCGGCCAGTCGTGTGCGGCCAGCGCGCGCTGTGCGACGACCGCAGCGCCGAGCGCGCCGTTGGCGCGGGCGAAGGCGAAGAAGAAGGAGTCTCCCTGGTTGTCGATCTCCCGCCCGCCGTGGGAGGACGCGGCCTCGCGCAGGATCCTCGCGTGGCCCTCGAGGACCTCGGCGTAGCGCGGCCCGAGCCGTTTGAGCAGCTCTGTCGAGCCCTCGATGTCCGTGAAGAGGAAGGTGACGGTGCCTTGCGGAAGCTCGCTCACGCGCAAGGGTTACGCCACTTGTGACGCCTATGTCAAGCGGAGCGGACGCTCAGAACAGGCCGAGCTGCTCCACGGGTGCGGCGACGGCGGGCTCCGCCTCGGGCTCGGGCGCCACGGCAGCCGGTTGCAGGCCACGTCCCATGAGCTCGGGCAGACGTGCGAAATCGGCTTCGAGCACCTTCAGCATCGCCGGCGTGTAGAGCGCAGCGGCAGGGTGGTAGAGCGGATAGAGGAGGACACTGCGGCCCGCGATCGTGAGCTCCTGCTCCTGGCCGTGCACGCGCGTGATCCCGAGCGGCCGGCCCGAGAGGAGCTTCGTTGCGAAGTTCCCGAGCGTTGCGATCACCTTCGGCTCGATCAGCTCGATCTGGCGGAAGAGATGCGGCTCGCACGCCTCGATCTCGTCGGGTTGCGGGTCGCGATTGCCGGGCGGGCGGCACTTTAGAACGTTCGCGATGTAGACGTCGTCGCGCCAGAGCCCGACCCCGCCGAGGAGCTTTTCGAGCAGCTTCCCCGCCTGGCCGACGAACGGGACGCCCTGCTTGTCCTCGTGAAAGCCAGGCGCCTCGCCGATGAACATCAGGTCGGCGTGCGGATTTCCCGCGCCGAAGACGACCTGCGTCCTTCCCTCCGCAAGCCGGCAGCGCGTGCAGCTCGCCGTCGCTGCCGCGTACACCTCGAGCGTCTCGACGGAGGCAACCGGCATGGCACTCACGGAGAGCGAGTCTACGAGGCGCGCCCGACGGACACGATCCGGGCCCGCCAACGGCCTCGAGGCGCCTCCACCTCGATCTCGTCCCCCGGCGCCTTTCCGAGCAACGCCTGGCCGACCGGGGAGTCGGGAGAAACCCCGCCGACCCCGGTGATCTCGACAGCCATCCGCTCGCCGTCCTCCCGCTCGAGCTCGACCTTCGAGCCGACCGTGACGACCCCGCTCGCCGCCGCGGCCTCCTCGTCGACGATCGTCGCGTGCTGGAGGCGGTGGCGCAGCACCCGGATCCGCGCCTCGAGCAACCCCTGCTCGTTCTTCGCCGCGTGGTACTCGAAGTTCTCGGACAGGTCGCCGTGCGCCCGCGCTGTCGCGATCGCCTGCACGACCTCCTTGCGCTTCGGCCCTTCGAGCTCGGCGAGCTCGGACTCGAGCTGAGCGTGGGCGGCGGGCGTCAGCAGCTCGCCGTCGTCGTCCCCCCGAGCCACGACGAGCTAGTGGCCGCAGCCGCAGGAGCCGCCGCAACAACCTCCGCCGCCGCCGGCGGTCACCGGCTTCGATAGACCGTGCACGGCGAAGGAGGAGAACTGGCGCGAGACGTTCGTGGCGGTGCAGTCGGGACACGCGACCTGCTCCTCGCCGCGAACGAGCTCCTCGAAATGCGACTCGCACTCCATGCAGACGTACTCGTAGATCGGCATAAGGGGACTGTATCGGGGACAGGTTGCCGACTGTTCGCCTCTGGCTACCTGTCCCCGATGCCTTGCCGGCTTCCTAGCTCGACTCGCAGGCTGCGTTCTCGCCGCCGAGGACCTCGCGCGCAAGGCCGCCCGGCGTCCCCGGCACGGAGAGGGCGAACCGCTCGGGGCGAGGCAGGTCGAGGAGCGTCATCTTGTCCGGCCCCCGCGCCACGCATCCGCCTCCCTGCAGGTGCCAGTACGGGTTGTAGTGCGCGCGGAGCAGATAGCGGCCGGCCGCGAACACACGACCCTGGATCACCGTGTGTCCGAAGGAGGTCACGACCGGCTCCGCTGGGCCGGTCAGGAGCGGCGTCGCGTGCGGCAGCTCGTAGATCGTCCAGTTCGCGCTGTGGAAGACGACCTTCAGCCCTGAGCCCGCTGAGCGAAGGACGCGCGCCTCCTGGGGGCCGCCGTCCCAGTCCAGCGGTGCGGTCGTCGAGAGGAGCACGTACCGGACGGCAGCGGAGCGGAGCCACTCGCGGTATGCGGCCGCGCGGAGATGCTTCTCGTAGAGCGCCGGGTTGTCGGCGGTGTCGAGCTGCCGGTACCAGCCGCGAGCGAGCGGGAAGCCGGACTTCGGCACCCAGTACGCCTCCCAGTGCTCGGCCGTCGGCACGACCTCGACCCGGTAGCCGGGCCGGTCGTGGGCGCGGAGGAAGCCGAGCGCCGGCCGCCAGAAGCTCGCGTGCTGCGTCGCGTTGTCGAGCCGCGACGGGACGAGGAGCGCGTATGGCACGACGTTGTAGACGAACGCGACCGCGAGCGCGGCGACGACGATCCGCCGCGGCCGGAATCCTGCGAGGCTCGCCGTGAGGAGCATGACCGGGAACACGAATGCGCTCAGCCGCGTCCAGTTGTCCCCGAGCGGAGACGGCACGATGTAGACGACGACGCTCCCGAGGCCCCAGAGCGCAAAGAACGCGACGAGCGGCCCGCCGCCGCGCGCGTGCCGAGCGACGAGGACGCCGACCGACGAGACGAGCAGTACGCCGACGAAGTCGATCCAGTGGAACGGGTAGATGCCGGTACCTGCCGGGAAGAGGACGAGCGCTGCGACCTCGATTCCAGCCGCCAGGGCGAGGCCGAGACCGAACCAGAGGTGACGACGGCCGATCACCCGGCGCGAGACGGCGTACGAGCCGACCACGAGACAGAGGAACGCGAACGCGAGCGGGCTGAAGCCGACGGTGAGGGCGGCTCCGACCGCGGCGAGTCGCGACCGCCGGAGCTGCAGCAGCTTGAGCGTCGCGAGCATTGCAGTGAAACCGAGGGAGTACGCGTAGAGCCCCGTGAAGAGCGGCGCGGCGGCGAGCACGCCGAACACGCGCGAAGGCCAAAGCGCGGCGTTCCCCCACTCCCGCAGCGCGAGCGACGAGAAGAGGACGGTCGACCCGACGGCGGCGACGAAGACGAGCGGCAGGTTCCCGACGAGCGCCGCCGGCAGGTAGTAGAGGAGGCTGTAGGACGCGAGCGGGTATGTCCCGGAGTACCAGAAGTTGTCCCAGACGAGCGCTCCGTCGCGGACGAGGAACGTCCGGTAGAGATGGACCGGCGCATCGCCCGGGGCAGGCCCGACGGCGTGAACGAGGGCCGCAAAGCCCGCGGTCAGGGCAGCGCCGAGCAGCAGCTCGCGGCGGCGTGCCGGGCTGAGCTTCTGGGCGAGGGCGACTGCGGCGGACGTCAAGGTGCGACCTCGATTAGAGCACCTGCGGCGGGTCGGCAGCGGCAGCGCGGGTACACTCGTCCTGCCCGGCATCCGCCTCGGAGCTGGAGCGAGATCGTGATCGAGAGAGTCCAAGTCATCGGTTCGGGCCGCGTCGGTTCGGCCTTGGCCGCCCGCCTTCGGGAGCGGGGCGTGGCCGTGAGCGAGAACGATCCGGACCTCGTCCTCCTCTGCGTCCCCGACACGGCCATTCCCGAGATTGCGCGGAGTACAACTCTCGGTCGAGGCTGGATCGGACACGTCTCCGGCGCAACACCGCTCGTCGCGCTCGATCCGCACGAGCGCCGCTTCTCGGTTCACCCCCTGCAGACGTTTGATCGCAGCGGCGACCCTGCGCAGTTCGACGGGGCATGGGCGGCGATCAGCGGCGAGACCGAGGAGGCGCTGGCGATTGCGCGCGAGCTCGCCGAGCTCGTCGGGCTGCGGCCGTTCGAACTCGCGGACGAGGATCGGACGCTCTACCACGCCGGCGCCGTCTTCGCGTCGAACTACCTCGTGACGCTGCAGCGCGCGGCGACGCGGCTCGGCGTTCCGGCCGAAGGCGTCGTGCCGCTGATGACGCGCACGATCGAGAACGGCTTCCAGCTGACGGGGCCGATCGCGCGCGGCGACTGGGCGACGGTCGAGGCGCACAAGCAGGCGATCAAGGCGGCACAGCCGGAGCTCGAGAACCTGTACGAGACGCTCGCCAAAGCGACGGTGCAGCTCGCATGAGGGTCGTCCGCAGAATCGCCGAGCTCGAGACGGCTCCGGGCACCGGCCTCGTTCCGACGATGGGAGCGTTCCACGACGGCCACCGGGCCCTCTTCCAGGCGGCCCGCGCGGAGAACGAACGCGTCGTCGCGTCGCTCTATGTCAATCCGGCGCAATTCGACGACGGCGCCGACCTCGAGGCCTATCCGCGCGACGAGGTACGCGATCTCGAGATCGCGGAGGCCGAAGGCGTCGATGTCGTCTTCGCCCCAGAGGAGCTGTATCCGGAGGGTTTCGCCACCTGGGTCGTGCCGGAGGTGACCGGAGCCGAGGGCGCCGCCCGGGCCGGGCACTTCCGCGGCGTGGCGACGGTCTGCCTGAAGCTGTTCAACCTCGTCCAGCCGGAGCGCGCCTACTTCGGCCAGAAGGACGCGCAACAGGCGGCGGTGATCCGCCGCCTGGTCCGCGACCTCGACGTCGCGGTCGAGATTCGGGTCGTCCCCACGGTGCGCGACGGAGACGGACTCGCTCTTTCCTCTCGCAACGTGCGGCTCACGCCCGAGGAGCGAGCCCGTGCGCTCAGCCTGCCGAGGGCACTCGCGTCCGCGGCGGGCGAGCCAGACCCCGTCGCCGCAGCGCGCGCCTCCCTCAACGGCCTCGAGCCCGACTACGTCGAGGTGGTCGAGCTCGGCGACGCCAAGATCCTCGCCGCCGCGATCCGCGTCGGCTCCACGCGTTTGATCGACAACGTCCTCCTGGAAGGAGAGATCCGATGAGCATTCCCGCCGGCAAGCTGCAGGTCCCCGAGCTGATCGCGATGAAGCGACGCGGGGACAAGATCGTGATGGTCACCGCCTACGACGCGCCGGGCGCACGCTTCGCCGAGGACGCGGGCATCGACGTGGTTCTCGTCGGCGACACCGCCGCGATGGTCGTGCTCGGCCACCCGGGCACGACGCCCGTGACCGTCGACGAGATGCTCTTCCTGACACGAACGGTCTCCCGCCAGGTGCATCGCCCGATCGTGGTCGGCGACATGCCGTTCGGCTCGTACGAGACCTCGGACGAGGACGCCGTGCGCACCGCCGTTCGCTTCGTCAAGGAGGGCGGCGCGGACATCGTCAAGCTCGAGGGCGCCGGGCCGATGGTCTCTCGCGCGCGCGCGATCGTCCAGGCCGGCATCCCGGTCATGGGCCACGTCGGGCTGACGCCGCAGTCGGCGACCATGCTCGGCGGCTTCAAGACGCAGGGCCGGACTGCCGAGGCTGCGCAGCGGATCGTCGAGGGCGCCAAGGAACTGGAGGATGCGGGCTGCTGCTCGCTCGTGCTCGAGGCGGTCCCGGCGCCGGTCGCCGCGCGAATCACGTCGGAGCTCTCGATCCCGACGATCGGGATCGGCGCCGGGGCAGACTGCGACGGCCAGGTGCTCGTCTACCACGATCTGCTCGGGCTGTCCGAGGGGCATCTCCCCCGCTTCGTCAAGCGGTACGCGAATCTCTCCGCGGAGATCCGCGACGCGCTCACCGCCTATGCAACCGAGGTGCGGAGCGGCGTCTTTCCGGAGGAGCAGCACGCATACGCCATGTCCGAAGAGGAGCAGGCAGAGTTCGAGGCCGCAAACTAGGGTCGTAGTCCGAGGTGGACGCCGGAAACTCCCAGAGCCGCCCGAACAATCCTCACGCTGCGAGAGCGGCGAACGCCGAAATCCTCGCGATGGCCGAAAGGCTCGACCGAAGCGAGGGAGACCAGGCAATCGCGTTCTTCTGCGAGTGCGGCTGTCGGGACATCATCCCGATGACTGCCAGCCGATACGAAGCCATCGGCGGAGCATGGCTTCCCGGCCACAAGCCAGAGCCGTAGCCCGGGCTAGAGGACAGTCGCGAGGACGATGAGCGCCGGGAGCGCCACCGCCAGGCCTACCGCCGCGAGGCTTCGACTCCACGACCAGCCGTGCACGCTGCGGACGCCGATGACGAGCAGGATCGCGCTCCAGGCGAACGCGAAATAAAGGAGCCCTCCGAAGGCGCGGTCGCCGGGGCCCCAGTCGTCGCCCCCGGTGCGGAAGAGGTTCTGCCCGTAGACCGCGATCCTGATCGGCCAGAGCGTGAACAGCGCGAGCGCAAGCGGTGCCGACGACAGCGCGAGCACGCTCCGCGACCGCAGATAACTCCCCAGCCCGCCGAAGCGACGGGCCGCGCCGTAGAGGAGCCCTCCACCGAGCCAGTAGACCCCGACCGCGTAAGCGAGACCGCCGAGGAACGCCCACACCGCAACGATGATCGGAGTCGTGCCGGACTGGTTCAGGATCCCGCGCGCCACGGGTGTGCCGAGAACCGCCGAAATCCCCGCGAGACCCGCAATCGCCATCAGCGGCTCTTGCCTGGCCTCGACCGCCTCCGTCGATTCATCCCGCAAAGAGGTGAAGACCGAGCGCGGCGCTACGAGCACCGCCGGGGCGCGCAGCCACCAGCTCCGCTCGAGCGCCGGAACGCGTGCCGCCTCAACTGCCACGGAGGGAGCGTAGCGCCGCTAATCCGCGGCGACGACCGCAAGCGCTTCGATCTCGAGCAGGAGCTCGGGCAGCGCGAGCGCAACGACCTGCACCGCGGTGCTGGCCGGTTTCTCCGCGCCGGGCATGAGGGTGTCCCGCACCGTGCGGATCTCCGCGAGGAAGCGGATGTCGGTCACGTAGTACGTGAGCTTCACGACGTCGTCGAACGTCGCGCCCTCGACCGCGAGACAGCGACGAACGTTTTCGAACGCCTGCTCTGCCTGCTGCGCCGGATCGCTGAGCCCGACCACCTCGCCGGCCTCGTCGAACGCCACCTGGCCGGAGACCACGACGAGCCGTCCCGTGGCGCTGACGACGTGGGAGTAGCCGCGACCCATGGCCGGCGCGACACCCACCGGCGCGAGCGTGTGGCGGATGTCGCTCACGCCGCGGCAACCGCCGGAGCCGGCAGCACGTGCCGCAGGAACTCGCCCGTGAAGCTTCCCTCGACACCGGCGACGTCCTCGGGAGTCCCGACCGCGATGAGCTCGCCGCCCGCCTCGCCGCCCTCCGGACCGAGGTCGATCACCCAGTCGGCCTGCTTGATCACGTCGAGGTTGTGCTCGATCACGATCATCGTGTTACCCCCATCGACGAGCCTCTGTAACGTCTCCAGCAGCTTCTCGATGTCCGCGAAGTGGAGCCCGGTGGTCGGCTCGTCGAGGATGTAGAGCGTCTTCCCGGTCGCCACCTTGCACAGCTCGGCCGCGAGCTTGACCCGTTGCGCCTCGCCCCCGGAGAGCGTCGTCGCCGGCTGGCCGAGCTTGATGTAGTCGAGCCCGACGTCGTGCAGGGTCTGCAGCCGCCGCCGGATCTTCGGGATCTTGGCGAAGAAGCGCAGCGCTTCCTCCACCGACATCTCGAGCACGTCCGCGATCGACTTGCCCTTGAACCGCACCTCGAGCGTCTCGCGGTTGTACCGCGCGCCCTTGCAGGTCTCGCACGGCACGTAGACGTCGGGCAGGAAGTGCATCTCGATCTTGATCTGGCCGTCGCCCTTGCACGTCTCGCAGCGCCCGCCGCGCACGTTGAAGGAGAAGCGGCCCGGCTTGTAGCCGCGCACCTTCGCCTCCGGCGTGAGCGAGTAGAGCTCGCGGATGTGCGTGAAGAGGTCGGTGTAGGTCGCCGGGTTCGACCGCGGCGTGCGGCCGATCGGCTTCTGGTCGATCTCGATCACCTTGTCGAAGACGTCGATCCCCTCGACGCCGCCGTGCGCGCCCGGCTTGACGCGCGCCCGGTTGAGCCTGTTCGCGAGCGCCTTGAACACGATCTCGTTGACGAGCGTCGACTTGCCGGAGCCCGAGACACCCGTCACACAGATGAACTTGCCGACCGGGAACTCGACGTCGATCTCCTTGAGATTGTGCTGCGCGGCGCCCTTGACGAGGAACGAGCCGCGATCCTCGTCCCGCCGCTCGGGCACCGCGATCGAGCGCTTGCCCGACAGGAACTGGCCGGTGACCGACTTCGCCACGCGCTCGACCTTCGTCGCCGGGCCCTCGGCAACGACCTCGCCTCCGTGCAGGCCCGCGCCCTGTCCCATGTCCACGAGCCAGTCGGAGCGGCGCATCATCTCCTCGTCGTGCTCGACGACGACGACGGTGTTGCCGATGTCGCGAAGCCGGCCGAGCGTGTCGATCAAGCGTGCGTTGTCGCGCTGGTGAAGGCCGATCGACGGCTCGTCGAGGATGTAGAGAACGCCGACGAGTTGCGAGCCGATCTGCGTCGCGAGCCGCAGCCTCTGCGCCTCTCCGCCCGAGAGCGTCGCCGCCGCCCGGTCGAGCGTGAGGTAGCCGACCCCGACGTCGTCGAGGAAGGTGAGCCGTTCGCGAATCTCCTTCACGATCCGGTGCCCGATCAGCTCCTCTGTCGGCGTCAGGTTCAGCTCGTCGAGGAATCCGAGCGCCCGCGTCACCGAGAGCTGTGTGAACTCGTGGATCGAGCGCTCGCCGATTGTCACCGCGAGCACCTCGGGCTTGAGGCGCGCGCCCTTGCAGACCGGGCATGGGCGCAGCGACATGTACTCCTCGATCCGCTCACGTGCGGTGGACGAGTCCGTCTCGCGGTAACGCCGCTGCAGGCTCGCGACGATGCCGTCGAACGCGAGCATGTACTGACGCCGTCGCCCCATGCGATTGCGGTACTGGACGTAGATCTTCTCGCCGTCCGTCCCGTTGAGGAAGCGAGCCTGCTCCTCCTCGGTCAGCTCCCGCCACGGCTTCGAGGTGTCGATCTCGTAGCGGTCGGCGATCGCCTGGATCACGGCCTCGTAGAAGCCGGACGAGCCGCCGACCGACCACGGCACGAGCGCGCCGTCGTCGATCGAGAGCGACGGATCCGGAACGAGCAAGTCGGGATCGATCTCCTGCTGCGAGCCGAGACCGGTGCAGCGGGGGCAAGCGCCGTGCGGCGCGTTGAAGGAGAAGATCCGCGGCTGGAGCTCCGGCAGCGAGACACCGTGGTCGGGGCAGGCGAAGTTCTCCGAGAAGAGGAGCTGCTCGCCGGTGTCCACGAGGTCCACCGCCACCAGTCCCTCCGCAAGCCCCGCGGCCGTCTCGATCGACTGCGTGAGGCGCAGCCGCAGGTCGGCACGCATCACGAGCCGGTCGACGACCACCTCGATCGTGTGCTTGAACTTCTTGTCGAGCTCGGGCACGCCCTCCTCGAGGACGTACTGCTCGCCGTCGACCTTGACGCGCGTGAAGCCCTCGCGCGTCAGATCCTCGAACACGTCCCTGTACTCGCCCTTGCGATCTCGGACGACCGGCGCGTTGACCGTGAACCGCGTTCCGTCCTCGACCTTCAGCACCTGGTCGACGATCGCGTCGAGGCTCTGGCCGGCGATCGGCTTGCCGCAGATCGGGCAGTGCGGCCGCCCCACGCGCGCATAGAGGAGCCGGAGGTAGTCGTAGATCTCGGTCACCGTGCCGACCGTGGAGCGTGGGTTCCGAGACGTCGTCTTCTGGTCGATCGAGATCGCCGGGCTGAGACCGTCGATGTGGTCGACGTCCGGCTTCTCCATCATCTGCAGGAACTGGCGCGCGTATGCGGAGAGCGACTCGACGTAGCGGCGCTGCCCCTCCGCGTAGATCGTGTCGAAGGCAAGGGACGACTTGCCGGAGCCGGAAAGGCCGGTGATGCAGATGAGGCGGTTCCGCGGCAGGCGGACGGTGATGTCCTTCAGGTTGTGCTCGCGGGCGCCGTGGACTACGAGTTCGTCGGCAGCCATCTGGAGGGACATTCTACTGGCCGAACGGACGTTCGGGTCAGGTCCCTTTAGGCCGTTCTTAGCTCGACAGACGAAGCTCGACGGATGAAGCGAGCCCTGGCCGTGGTCATCGTGGCGCTGACCATGGTTCCGACCGCGTCAGCCTCTTCGAAGCTGGCGCAGCAGGTGCGGACAGCCGCGAACCGGGCCGGCTTCAGCGGCGAGGTCGCCGTCGCGCGCCATGGCCGGATCGTCTTTGCGCACGGCTACGGGTTGGCAAATCGCTCCCGTGGGCGGCACGTGACGCTCGACACCGCCTTCAACCTCGCCTCGATGGGGAAGATGTTCACGGGCGTCGCCGCTGCTCAGCTCGTCCAGGCCGGCAAGCTCCGCTTCGGCGACCGGATCGGGAAGTACCTTCCGCGCCTCCCTGCGCGCCTGCGCCCGATCACGCTCGCGCAGCTGCTCGACCACACATCGGGCCTCGGGGACTTCTTCGGCGATCCCGGCTACGAGCGGCTCCTCCCCAAGCTGACCACGCTCAGCGCGTATCTCCCACTCATCACGCGGGAGAGCCTGCAGTTCAAGCCGGGAGCCCGCTGGTCGTACAGCAACTCGGGCTTTCTCCTCGCCGGACTGGTGATCGAGAAGGCGAGCGGCGAGCGCTACGACAGGTACGTGGCGCGGCATGTCTGGAAGCGGGCTGGCATGACCCACACGGGCTGCTACGAGCGCACGCGTCTCCCCGCGTTCGCCGCGCTCGGATACCAGGACGGTGGAGCCACGAACACGTCGACGCTCGCCCCCGTGGGCACTTCCGCCGGAGGGTGCTACTCGTCCGCTCGGGACCTACTGGCGTTCGCCCGTGCGCTCGAGGGCGGGCGCCTCGTCAGCCGCGCGCTCGTCGAGACGATCACCACGTCCAAGGTTCCCGCCCCCGGCGGCGGCTACGCCTACGGCTTCGGGACCCGGAACGGAGGCACGATCTGGCACAACGGCGGCGCGCCCGGCGCTGCAGGCGAGCTCGACATCAACCCGAAGCTCGGCATCGTCGCCGTCACGCTCGGCAACGTGAGTCCACCGCACGTGTTCCCGGTCGTCGACGCGACCCTGAACGCACTCGGCGTGCCGTAAGCGCTACCGGCGTTGCTGGAGAAGCCGCGTAAGCCGCCGCGGCACCCAGTCGATCTCGAGTTCCCCGGCGATGACAGTGCCGTAGCCGAAGATCCGGCCGAGCAACGTTCGCTCGACCTCGAACACCGTGCCATTAAGTGAGATCGACGCGGTGCGGCGGTTGAGGAAGCCGTGCTCGATGACGAGCGCGCTCCCGGTGACCGAGAGGTGCGTTCGCTCCCAGCGGCCCACAGCGATCACAGCGATCATCGCGGCGAGCGCGAGGAGCACTGCCCCGGCCGCGGCAGTCGCAGTCCACGGCGCCCAGAGGCACAAAGCGCCGGCGAGGGCGAGAGTCAGTGCGCGCAGGAGCGGGCGCGCCAGCGCGATTCCGTGCCGATGCGCCTCCAGGACGGGCGTATCCACGCCCGCTTCGTTCTAGTTCCGACGGGGAATCCCTCGGGAAGTGACCGGAACCGCACGCCGAGCAGCGACGGCGACCCTCGTCGCCGTCGCCATCATCGTTGCCACACTCGCGCTCTGGAAGCTCCGGATCGTTATTGCGCTGCTCTTCCTCGGCTTCGTGATCGCCTCGGCGATGCGGCCGAGCATCGAATGGCTCAACCGCCGCGCCCGGATCCCGCGGAGCGTCGGCGTCGTCATCCACTATGTCGGCTTCCTCGCGGCTATCGGCCTCTTCCTCTACCTCGTCGTGCCGGTTGCGATCACGCAGGTCGACCACGCGATCGGCGGCCAGCTGCCGACCTCACAGTCCGAGCTCCACCACGCAGCCGTGCACTCTCACGGGATCCGGCACGCGATCCTGAGCGCGGTCGACAAGCGCCTGCACAAGCTTCCGTCGGGCGCAAGCCTCCTCCACCCCGCACTCACCGCGACGAAGACGCTGTTCGAGATCCTCGTCGGGATCCTGTTCATGTTCTCGGTCGGCGCCTACTGGATCTTCGAGCGTGACGGAGCGATCGGGCTCGTCCAGTCGCTCATACCGCGCAAGCACCGGCGCGTGACCCGCGACACCTGGGTCCTCATCGACAAGAAGCTCGGCGCCTTCGTCCGTGGCCAGTTCCTGCTCGTCGTCATCGTCGCAACGCTGCTGTCGCTCGCGTTCTGGCTGGTCGGCGAGCCGTACTGGCTCCTGCTGGGGTCATTCGCCGGCCTGGTCGAGCTCGTCCCCATCGTCGGGCCGCTGGCAGCGGGCGTCGTCGCCATCGGGGCCGGACTGACCGCGGGTTGGACGGTCGCGCTGGGTGCCGGAATCGCCGTGCTCGTCCTGCGCCAGCTCGAGGACTACATCATCGCCCCACGGGTCATGGGCCACGCCGTCGGTCTGTCGCCACTCGTCGTGCTCGTGTCGGTGATCGGAGTCGGCTACCTGCTCGGCGCGGTCTACGTCCTGATCGCGATCCCGATTGCGTCCGTCATCGCGACCCTCGTCGACGTCGTGGTCCGCGGCCGCGACCCAGCGGAGGAGGACGCACCGGCCGTGCTCTTCCCGGGAGCGGGCGAAGCGAAGGGCTAGTTCGTCCGCGGCTTGCGCCAGCGGCCGAAGACCAGACCGCCGAGCGTGAACCCGAGCCCGAACGTCCCGAGCGCGAAAGCGCCGAGCGCGGCCGCCTTGCGCGCGGTCGAGAGCCGCTGCCAGCGGCTGAGCGCTTCCTTCTCCTCATGCGTCAGCTCCTCGCCGCGCCGCTGTTTGCGCAGCGCCCCGCCGGCCCGCAGGCCCACGTACAGGTCGTCGAAGATCTCCGCGCTGTCTTCGCTCACTACTTCCAATCTATAGCCTCGTTCGGTCGTGAACGCCAGGCTCCTCCATGTTTCCGACCTGCACGCGGGTACACATGAGGAACCTGAAGCCGAGCAAGCCCTGGCCCGTCTCGTGGAGCGTTTCGAGCCCCAACTCGTCGTCGCATCCGGCGATCTCGCGCACCGTGGCCGACGACAGCAGCTCGAGCGCGCGGCGAAGCTGCTGCGCTCGCTGGGGCCGCCGGTGCTCGCGGTGCCCGGCAATCACGACCTTCCGTACACGCTTGCCCGGTTCACGCGTCCCTGGGCCGAGTTCGAGCGGGTGTGGAAGACGACGGAGCCGACGGCCTCGTCGCCTGAGCTCCACGTCGTGGGGCTCAACTCGGCCCGGCCGTTCCGCCACCAGGGCGGGGCGCTTAGTGGTGCGCAGCTCGAGCGCGCGGCTGAACGGCTCGGCGCGGCGGCGCCGGGAGCCTTCCGCGTGGCCGTCCTCCACCACCACTTGCTCGGCGCGCCGTGGCGCGCGGCGCGGAAGTTTCCCGTCCCGCACCGCAACCGCGTCCTCCGTGCGCTCGTGGACGCCGGCGCAGACCTCATCCTCGCCGGGCACATCCACCAGGCGGCGGTGAGCGAGCGGCACGAGTTCGAGGTCGTCGGCGACCAGGCGCGCACGGCCGTGATCGCGATCGCGCCCGGGTTCGGCCAGCCGCGGCCGCGACGGCTCGGCGAGGCGCGCGGGCTCCACCTCCACGAGGCGGACGGAGACGCGATCGTCGTCCGCACGTTCCGCTGGTCGCGCGGTGACTGGACGCTCGGCGCGGAGCGTCGCTTCCTGCGCTAGCGCGGTGGCAGTTGCCTTGCGCCCGGTCCGGTCAGCGGCCGGTGCTGGACGAAGCGGCGATGCAGGTAGAGCAGGAGCGTCGCGGCGAGGATCGAGAAGATGATCCCGCCGGCATGCCCGATCAGGATGAACGCGACCACACCGCCGACGAACGATCCCGCCAGGCCGAGCCCGATCGTGGCGAGGATCGACATCGGGTCGGGTCCAGGCAGCGCGAGCCGCGCGAGCGCACCGACGATCAGGCCGCTGAAGGCGAGGTAGAGGATGAACCAGAGGACCACTGCTACCTGAGGCTTTCAAGTAGGCGCGTGCGCGAGGCCGTGTACTCGGCGTCGTCGAGGACGCCGGAGTCGTGGAGCTCCTCGAGCAACCCGAGATAGTGGGCCGGGTTCTCGGTCGGAGGGCCGGAGGAATCGGTGCGCACCGCTGTTCCGGGCGCCGCCTGCGCGGATCGCATCTGCTGGAGCGCGCCGAAGGGCTCGATCCCGATCGAGTCGGGGTCGATGCCCGCCCGCTTCAGCCGTTCGCGGTATTGCTCCACTCCGAAGCCGCGCTCGGGGAAGCGATAGGCATCGGCACCCCAGAGCGCGCGCTTCTGGATGAAGCGGCGGTAGATGACGACGAGAACCACGGCCGCGAAGAAGCTCGCAAGCGCGGACCAGGACGCCGCGTCGCGGCCCCCGATCCCGATCACGAGCCCGGTGCCGATCGCCGTCCCGGCGAGGCCGATGGCCACCGTGAGCCAGGGTGGCATGGGATCGGGCCCCGGCAGCGCGAAGCGCGCGAGCGCTCCGGTGACGAAGGCGATGAACACGGCCCCGATAACGGCTCCGAGCATGCGCGGAGCGTAGCGGAGCCCCGTGAGAACGCACTATGTGCGGAACGCTACGCCGCGGTCTGCTCGAGCGCCTGCAGATCGCGCCGCAGGTCTTTGACCTCGTCCCGCAGCTTCGCGGCGTACTCGAAGCGGAGCTCTTCCGCGGCGAGGTACATCTCCTCCTCGAGCGTGACGACGAGCTTCTCGAGCTCGTCGCGCGACATGCCCTCGACCTTCGTCGCACCGCGCCGGCGCCGTGACGAGGGAACAGTCGGGGACTCGAGCTGGAGTAGCTCGGCGATGTCGGAGACCCCTTTCGCGATCGTCTCCGGCACGATCCCGTGCTCCTCGTTGTATGCGAGCTGGACGGCGCGGCGGCGGTTCGTCTCGTCGAGCGCCTCCTTGATCGCCTCCGTCTGCTTGTCGGCGTACATCAGCACCTTGCCGTTGACGTTCCGCGCCGCGCGGCCGATCGTCTGGATCAGGCTCGTCCGCCCACGCAGGAAGCCCTCCTTGTCGGCGTCGAGAATCGCGACGAGCGACACCTCCGGCAGGTCGAGCCCCTCGCGGAGGAGGTTGACGCCGACGAGGACGTCGAACTCGCCGAGCCGCAAGTCGCGCACGATCTGGATCCGCTCGAGCGTGTCGATCTCGGAGTGGAGGTAGCGCGCCTTCACACCGGACTCGAGCAAATAGTCGGTGAGGTCTTCGGCCATCTTCTTCGTCAGCGTCGTGACGAGCACGCGCTCGCCCGCCGCCTCCCGAGCGCGGATCTCGCCCAGGAGGTCGTCGATCTGGTTCTTCGTCGCGCGCAGATCGACCTCGGGGTCGACGATGCCGGTCGGCCGGATGAGCTGCTCGGCTACCACCTCGGAGTTCCGGAGCTCGAACGACCCCGGCGTCGCCGAGACGAACACGAGCTGCGGCACCTTGCGCAGGAACTCGTCGAACCGGAGCGGCCGGTTGTCGAGCGCCGAGGGGAGCCGGAAGCCGAAGTCCACGAGCGTCTGCTTCCGCGAGCGATCGCCCTCGTACATGCCGCCCAGCTGGGGCACCGTCTGGTGCGACTCGTCGACGAAGACGACGAAGTCGCTCGGGAAGTAGTCGAGCAGCGTGAACGGATGTGTCCCGGCGGCGCGGCCCTCCAGGATTCGCGAGTAGTTCTCGATCCCGTTGCAGAAGCCGAGCTCCTTCAGCATCTCGAGGTCGTACTCCGTCCTCTGCCGGATGCGGTGCGCCTCGAGCAGCTTCCCCTCCTCCTCGAACATCGCGACCTGCTGCTCGAGCTCGTGCCGGATCTCGTCGACGGCGCGCTCGACGGTCGGCTGCGAGGTGACGTACTCCGTTGCGGGCCAGATCGAGAGATTGTCGAGCTTCGCGAGCACCTCACCCGTGAGCGGGTCGAAGTGCGTCATCCCCTCCACCTCGTCGCCGAAGAACGAGATGCGGTACGCCGTCTCCTGGTTCGCCGGCTGCACCTCGACCACGTCGCCCTTCACGCGGAAGCGGCCACGGCCGAGCATTGTGTCGTTGCGGACGTACTGCGAGTCGATCAGCTTCCGCAGCAGGAGATCGCGGTCGTGCTCCGCGCCGACCTCCACGTAGATCATCCGCTCCCGCCATTCCTCCGGCGAGCCGAGGCCGTAGATGCAGGAGACGGACGCGACCACGACCACGTCGCGGCGCGTGAAGAGCGAGGAAGTCGCGGCGAGCCGCAGCCGCGCGATGTCGTCGTTCCGGGACGAGTCCTTTTCGATGTAGAGGTCGGCCTGCGGGACGTACGCCTCGGGCTGGTAGTAGTCGTAATAGGAGACGAAGTATTCGACGGCGTTGTGCGGGAAGAACTCCCGGAACTCGTTGCAGAGCTGCGCCGCGAGCGTCTTGTTGTGGGCGATCACGAGCGCCGGCCGGCCGGTTTTCTCGATCGTCCACGCCATGGTCGCCGTCTTGCCCGTGCCCGTCGCGCCGACGAGCGTCTGGTAGCGCTCGCCGGCGAGAATCGCCTCGCCGAGCTTGTCGATCGCCTGCGGCTGATCCCCGGTCGGGGTGTAGGCGGAGGTTGTGCGCAGCTCGGCCACGAGCACAGGGTATCGGCGCCCGATGCGCCTCCTCAGGCGGGGTAGGACGCCGCTTGCCCCATCTCGCGGAGGCCCGGAGCAAGCGTCGCGGCGCTCGCGAGCAGCACTCCGAAGACCCCGACGGCCAGGAACGCCTCCGACCCGCCGAACCCGGTGACGAGCACTCCTCCCACGAGCGGCCCAAGCGCGGCGCCGCCGAGCGCGAAGAGGTAGACGACGCTCGAGGCTCGGCCCTGCATCTCGTCAGGAGTCAAGAGGAGACGGCGGCCCTCCACGATCGCGTCCCACGTCGGCCCGAAGAACACCCACACACCGAAGATCGCACCCATAGCCAGCGGCGGCTGGCGGAAGACGAGGACGAGCATGGCCGCTGCTCCGAGCCACGGGTACGTCACGACGATCGCGCGCGGGCTGAACACTCGGTGCAGGCGCGTCGCGGCGATCGCCCCTCCGAGGCTGCCGACGGCGGCGGCACTCATCATGAAGCCGATCATCGGCGCCGAAGCGCCGCGGTCGCGCGCGACGATGATCATCAGCAGCGAGCCCGCATTCGACATGAAGTTCGCCCCGCCGACGATGAGTGCCGCGGCGCGTACGAAGGGCTGGCGCCAGATCCAGGCGACACCCTCGCGGATCTCGCGCGTGTGCGCCCTGGCGCTCCATGGCTCGCGTTCGCGGGCCTTGTGGAACGGCTTCCGGATCGACAGGAGCATCGCCGCCGAGGCGAGGTAGGAGACGACATCGGCCGCGAAGGGCAGCGACCGCTGTACCGCGTAGAGGACACCGCCGAGCGGCGGGCCGGCCAGCCACGCAGCCGAGTTGCGCGCGGTGTTCTGGGCGATCGCGCCCGGCAGGTCGTCGTCGGCCACGAGGTGCCGGACGGCTCCGCTCTCCGACAACGAGAAAAAGACGACGAAGACGCCCTGGACGACCGCCACGGTGAGCAGTTGTGCATACGTGAGCTCGTGGAGAGCGAGCGACACCACCACCGTCGCGAGGACCAGCGCCGAAGCGAGGTCGCAGATCACCATCAGCTTCTTCCGGTCGAGCCTGTCGATCAGAGCGCCTGCAGGCAGCGCGAGCACGAACCACGCGGCCGACCGGGAGAACGCAAGCACACCCGCGAGGGCGGCCGAATGCGTCAGCGCGAGAGCGAGGAGCGGATACGCGATGTTCCCCGTGCGCGTGCCGAGATTCGACAGCGCCTCCCCGATCCAGTAGCGCCGGAAGTCGCTCAAGCCGAAGCTGCCGATGTTGTGCGCAGCTCGGCCATGGGCACAGGGTATCCGTGCTCGAAAGGCCCCCTTACGGTGCCTATGCGCTGCTGATGGCAGCGTTTGGAGGAGGACTCGCGGGAGCGGGCGCGCTCGCCCGCGTGCTCGACCGTGATCCGTACGAGCACACGACGCTCGACCTGGCAGCGCTTGCGCTTGCGACGTTCAAGGCGGCGCGGACGCTCACGGACGACGAGGTGACGAGCTTCCTGCGAGAGCCGTTCGTCGAAGGCCGCGCGCACGAAGGCGGAGAGGATCCGCGCGAGACCGGCGGAATGCGTCAGGCAATCGGCGAGCTCGTCACCTGCAGCCGGTGCATCGGCACATGGGTCGCAGCCGGCCTCGGTGCGACTCAGATCATCGCGCCGCGCTTCGGACGCTTAGTCACGTGGACGCTCGGCGCCGCCGGGCTCAACGACTTCCTCCAGGCGAGCTTCGCCGCGCTCGCCAACAAGTCGAACGAGCTCGAGCAGCGAGCGGATCAGTAGCCGAGCTGGTTGGCGTATGCGCGGCGATAGATCTTCTTCAGCCGCTCGACCTTGTTGACGTAGTCGCGGGTCTCGTCGAACTGGATCCCCTTGTGCTCGCTCTGCCAGTGGTCGACGTTCTCCTCGCCGGCGTTGTAGGCAGCCAGAGCGAGCCGTTCGTTGTCGTGGTAGTGGTCGAGCAGATGCCGGAGGTACCACGCGCCGTAGCGGACGTTGATCTCCGGGTTCGTGAGGTCCGAGAGACGGAAGTGGTGGCCGCCGGTGTAGAGCGCGATCCCCTTGGCCGTGCCCGGCGTCAGCTGCATCAGACCGACGGCCCCGGCACTCGAATGCGCGTCGGGGTTGAACTTGCTCTCCGCCTCGATCACCGCCGCGAGGAACGCCGGATCGAGGTCGTAGTGGGCGGCGTGGCCGCGAACGATCGCCGAGTAGTGGAGCGGGTACCAGAGCCGCGCGTACCAGGACGGCTCCGTCTTCTGCAGGTACAGGAACACGCCGACCGCAGCGAAGAGGACGGCGCCTGCGGCGAGCCAGCGTCTCAGGACGGGGGTCGTAGCTCCTCCACCACTCCGGCGACGAAGGCGTCGAGCTTTTCGAGCGTGCCGTCGTTCACGTAACAGAAGTCCGCCCGCCTCATTTTCTCCTCTTCGGGCACGAGCCGACCCTCCCTCTCGGCGAGGGCGCCACGGCGTGCATCCCGCACCTCGCGCGGTGCGGTCACGACGACGACGAGGTCGAACCGGGCCTCGCCGCCGGTTTCGAAGAGGAGCGGGATCTCGGCGACGGCCACTTCGGCCGTCTGCTCCGCGAGCCACTCGTCGGTAGCGGCCCGCACTCGTGGGTGGAGCTCGGCTTCGAGCCAGGCGAGCTCTGCGCAATCAGCGAAGACGATACGGCCGATCTCCTCGCGGTCGACCTCGCCGCCCCGGAACACGCGGTCGCCCCAGTGTTCCCGCAGGGCCGCCTGCAGTCCTTCGTCCTCGCGATAGAGGCGGTGAACGACGTCGTCGCTCGAGATCACGGCTGCGCCGTGGCGCTCGAACGCACGGAGAGCCTCGCTCTTGCCAGCCGCGATTCCGCCCGTGAGCGCGACCGCAAGCGGTCTCGACGTGGGGGAACCCGTGGTGCCCCCACGAGCCCCCTCCTTCGGCACGCGTGACCGGCGGCTCATGCGCTCCGGCGAGAGCGCGGTCTCGCCTCCGCGCGCGAACGGGAGATCATCAGAGAGCGGTTTCGGTGTTGTGGCGAGGCACGCCGCCGGAGTCGTGGCGTCCGGGTTCGCGCTACGCGGCCGGTTCCTCGTCGGAGCCCGGTGCGGGCTCTTCGGAGGCGTCGGGAGCGGGAGCCTCTTCCTCGGGCTCGACCTCTGCGGCCGGCTCCTCGGCCGCGGCTTCTTCGACCTCGGGCTCCGCCGCGACTTCGGCGACCGGCTCCTCGGCGGCGGGCTCTTCCTCCGCAACCGGCGCAGGCTCGAGCGTCTCGGCGGCCGGAACCTCGTCGGCGAAGACCTCGTCCGAGAGCCCGAGTGCCGGAGGCTCAGCCTCCTCGCCGGGCATCGGCTGCACGGGCATGCCGTCCTCGACGCGCTTGAGCGAGAGCGAGAGGCGGCGCCGCTCGGCGTCGACCTCGAGGATCCGGACATGAACTTTGTCGCCCTGCGAGACGATCTCGCGCGGGTTCTCGACGTGGTGCTGCGCGAGCTCGGAGATGTGAACGAGCCCTTCGACGCCCGGCAGGATCTCGACGAACGAACCGAAGGTGACGACCTTTGTGACGGTGCCCTGCACGACGTCGCCCTCCTGGTAGCTGTCGAGCACCTGCTGCCAGGGATCGGTCTGGGTCTGCTTGAGCCCGAGCGAGATCCGCTGCCGTTCGCGGTCGATGTCGAGCACCTGCACGTTGACCGCCTGC
>DATFHC010000087.1:0-16281 GCA_035248765.1 Gaiellaceae bacterium | reverse complement strand
ACCTGGTACGGCTGGATCTTCTGGGTCTGCGGGATCGCGGGCGCGCTCCTGACCGGGCTCTACACCTTCCGGCTCTGGTTCCTCGTCTTCCCCGGCGAGCCGAGCCCGTTCGTGCGCGAGCACTACCACGACCATCACGGCCGTGAGGGGGCGATGACGATGCTCGTCCCGGTAGGGGTGCTCGCCGTACTCGCGACAGTCGGCGGCTGGCTGCAGTGGTCGCCTAAGTGGCACCCGTTCACCGACTGGCTCGCGCCCGCGGCGCAGACGCTCGCCGCCGCGGAGCCCACTTCGGCGCAGGAGTACTACACCTCTGCGGCCACCGTGATCGCCGGCCTCGTCGGCATGGGCATCGCGTGGGCGATCTACTCCGAGCGGAAGGTCGAGATCCCGGCCGCCCAGTTCTGGCAGCGGACGCTCGAGCACAAGTTCTATTTCGACGAACTCTACGACGCCCTCTTCTACAAGCCTGCAGCCGCGATCGCGAACGGCCTGCGGCGTGAGATCGAAGAACCCGTGATCCTTCAGACCGGCTCCGACCTCGGCGAGGCAACGATGGAGACGGGCGGCCTCGTGCGACGGATCCAAACCGGCCTCTTGCGTACCTACGTTCTCTTCCTCGCGGCCGGCGCCGCAGCCGTCGTCCTCGCCTTCCTCATCGCCAAATGAGCGCCAGCTCCCTGACCTCGATCCTGATCTGGCTCCCGATCGCGGGCGCGATTCTCGTCTGGCTGCTACCGCTCTCGCGCTACGCGACGGGCGCGCTCGCGATGCTCTTCTCACTCGCCGAAGTCGGCTTCTGGATCGAGCAGGCCGCGCGCTTCGACTTCGCGCGCTCGGGCCTGCAGATGGAGGAGCGCGCGACGTGGTTCAACGACCTCGGGGTCACGTACCACGTCGGCGTCTACGGCTTCTCGGTCTGGCTCGTCGGGCTCACCGTGATCGCGATGGCCGCGTGCACGGGCTACGGCTTCTGGGTCGGCCGCGACCGCCCGCGGGCGTACTTCGGGCTCATGCTCCTGCTCACGGGGGCGACGGTCGGAGTCTTCGTCGCGCAGGACCTGATCGTGTTCTACGCCTTCTTCGAGGCGATGCTGATCCCGCTGTACGTCCTGATCGGCGTCTGGGGCGGCGCTCGGCGCATGGAGGCGACGATCAAGCTCGTCATCTACACGATGGCGGGGTCGCTGCTCATGCTCGCGGCGATCGTCGTCTACGGGCTGAAAGCGGGGACGTTCGACCTCGTCGACGGGCCAACGAGCGCAAGCCGCTGGCTCTTCCTCGGCTTCATGCTCGCCTTCGTCATCAAGGCGCCGCTCTTCCCGTTCCACGGCTGGCTGCCCGACGCGTACCGCGAGGCTCCGCCGGAGGTCAGCGCCGTTCTGTCGGGCGTGATCGCGAAGGCGGGCCTCTACGGGATGCTGCGGATCGCGATCGCGAAGTTCCCGGACCCGACGTCCTTCTACCGGACGGCGGTGCTCGCGCTCGCCGCCGCAGCTCTGGTGTACGGCTCCCTGCTGGCGTTCCGCTCGACGAACTTCCGCGACGTCGTCTCCTACTCCTCGCTCGCCCAGTCGGGCCTGATTGCACTCGGCCTCTTCGCCGGCCGCGACCTCGGCTTCGACGGCGCCGTGCTGCAAATGGTGGCGCACGGGCTGATCTCGACGTCGCTGTTCCTCATCGCCGGCGCCGTCGAGCGACGGACGACGACCGGAGAGTTCCGGCTGCTCGGCGGGATGGCACGCGGGAGACCCGCGCTCGCGACGCTGCTGATGACGGTCGGGATCATCTCGCTCGCCGTCCCCGGCTCCGCCTCGTTCGCAGGCGAGTTCCTCATCCTCGCAGGCGTCTTCCAGCGCGCCTGGTGGTGGTCGGCGATCGGCGCCGGCGCGATCGTGCTCGCGGCGATGTACATGCTGCGGCTGATCTCGGGCGTCCTGCACGAGGCGCGCGGCTCGACCGTCGCGGACGAGGCGCTCGACCTGCGCCCCGGCGAGCTCGCCCTCGTCGTCCCGCTCGTGGGAGTGCTGCTCGCGCTCTCTGCCTGGCCGGCCGGGATCAGCCACCACTCCTTCGTCGGCCCGAGTCCGGCGGCCACGGTGAAGAGCCAGTTCAAGTGAGCCTCCACGCGCCCCACATCGACTGGTTCGGCCTCGGCCCGATCTTCGCGCTGATCGGCGCGGCGTTCTTCGCGCTCCTGTGCGCGGTGCTCGTCCCTCGAGCGATCCGCCGACTCGCCGCAGGCGGGTTCTCCCTCGCCGGCTTCACCGCGGGGCTCGTCCTCTCGGTCTGGCTCTACGTCGACAGCGCGCACGGGCACACGATCGTCTCCGGCGCCTTCTATCGCGATCGCTGGACCGCGCTCGGCCAGATCATCCTCTGCGCCACCGGCCTCGCGACGACGCTCGTCGGCCATGAGCACATTCCTGGCCGGCGACGCTCCACGGATCCCGAGCGGCGCGACGACCACATCGCGGAGTTCTACGCACTGCTCCTCGCCTCCGGCGCCGGGATGGCCTTCTTCGTCGGCGCGGCGAACCTCATGGTCCTGTTCCTCGCGCTCGAGTGGTTCTCGATCGCGCTCTACGTCATGTGCGCGATCGACTACGACCTCGAGGGCTCACTCGAGGCGGGCCTGAAGTACCTCATCGTCGGCTCTTTCGGGGCCGGCGCACTCCTCTTCGGCTCGGCCCTCGTCTACGGCGCAACGGGGCAGATCTCGTTCCACGGTATTGCGACCACCATCGCGGCGAAGGGATTGACCGGCGACACGTTCGCGGTCACCGGGATCGCGCTGATCATCGCGGGGCTGGGCTTCAAGATGTCCGCCGCGCCATTCCACATGTGGACACCGGACGTCTACGAAGGCGCGCCGACGACCGTGACCGCCTGGATGTCGTCTGCGACGAAGGTCGCGGCGCTTCTTCTCACGTTCCGCTTGATGACGACGGCCTTCCCGCACGACGGCCGCCTCTGGAGCTGGGCGTTCGCGATCGTCGCGACCGCCTCGCTCGCGATCGGCAACTTTGCGGCGCTCGTGCAGCGGAACGTAAAACGGATCCTCGCCTACTCGTCGATCTCGCACGCGGGTTTCATGCTGATCGCGGTCAGCGCCGGAAGCGCGCTCGGCGGCCGCGCGCTCATGTACTACCTCGTCCCCTACTCGGCGATGGCGTTCGGCTCGTTCGCCATCGTCGCGGCGCGGGAGCGGGAGCTCGGGGTGCCGGTGACGCTCGAGAACCTCGCCGGGTTCGGCTGGGAGCGCCCGTTCCTCGGCGTCGCGATGTGGTTTTTCATGTTCGGCTTCGCCGGTCTGCCTCTGGGCGGCGGCTTCGTCGGCAAGTTCTACGTCTTCGCCGCCGCGTACCGGCACGGTTGGGTGTGGCTCGTGATCGTCGGCGTGCTCGCGACGCTCGTCAGCCTCTACTACTACCTCGGGATCGTGCGGGCGATGTACATGCGCCCGTCAGAGGAGCTCCAGGTGCAGCCGGGCGGCAGCGTCGCAGTCAGTGGCGGTGCGCCGGCGGCGGAGAAGCTCCTGCATCTCGCAGTAGGCGCGGCGCTCGCCGTCTCGGTCGGCTCCCTCTTCGCCGTTCAGCCGCTGATCGACCTCGCACGGCACGCCGCGAGCGCGCTTCCGGTTTAAAAGATTCTGCAAGGAAGTGCGTTGCGGACGTTACGCAGTCGCGCTGGCCAGGTAAGACGTTCAGATAGTTGAACGACCGAAGGAGCTGGCCATGCTAGGGAGTCACGTGATGCGAACAAGGCTCGGACTCGCGCTCGCGGTGATCGCGGGCGCCGTGCTCGGCGCCGTCTTCGGACAGCCGGGCTCGAGCCGAGCCGCAAGTACCGCTGTTCCGAGGAACACGAAGGCGCCGGTCATCCAGGGAACTCCCCAGGTGGGACTGACCCTGACCTCGACCCGGGGGAGTTGGACGAATCAGCCGACCTCCTTTTCGTACGCCTGGAGCCAATGCGACGCGAGTGGATCCTCATGCCTCTCCCTCACCGGCGCGACTAAGAGGAGCTACACCGTTCAACCAGGAGACCTGGGACACACCCTCCGCGTGACGGTGACGGCGCGAAACGGAAGCGGCGTCACACCCACGCCGGCGACATCCGCTCCATCCGCGGTCGTCTCACCGTCCGGATGCGCGCCCGGCACCGGCCCCATTCAAGTCACGCAGGTCGCGCCACCGGAGCGCCTCGTGATCGCCGCTGCCTCGGTCTCACCGGCCGTGAGCCGTTCGACGCGCGCGATCCATCTCCACTTCGCGATCACGGCCTGCAATGGCCGGGCGGTGACGGGAGCAACCGTCTACGCGACCGCGATCCCGTTCAACCAGTTCGCCGGTGCGCAGGGGACAACGGACGCGACCGGCCATGTGACGCTCGTCGAGACACGGCAGAGCGGCTTCCCCGCCGCCCAGCACCAACGGCTTCTCGCGGTGTTCGCACGCGCCGCGAAGCCGGGCGATCCGGTCCTCGGCGGCGTGTCCTCCCGCCGGGTGGTCGCTTTCCGGTTCGGGCACTGATCAGGCAAAGCAGTTGAGCGGTGGCGCCTCGTCGTTCGGCGAGGCGCCACCATCCACCTGAAAAGGTTCTGCAAAGACCGGCTTGGGACCCGTCCCGGCCGGTTACCCCTTCCTCGTAGTAACTGATCGCATTACGAAGGAGGGGTTCGATGAAACGCACGAACATTGGTACCGCGATCGTGATCGCGGTTGCGGCGGCGCTTGTCGGCGCTGTCTTCGGCCAGCCGGGTAGCGGCCGGGCCGCGGGCGGTGGGCCTGCGAACACCGCAACCCCGACGATCTCGGGGACTGCCCAGGAGGGACAGGAGCTGTCGACGACCAACGGAACCTGGACGAACACTCCGAGCTCATACACCTATGCCTGGAGCCGGTGTGACGCGAGCGGGAACTCGTGTGCTGCGATCGGCAGCGCAACGGCCGCGACCTACACGGCCGTTGCCGCCGATGTGGCGCACACGCTCCGCGTCACGGTGACGGCGAAGAACTCGAACGGTTCCGCCAACGCGACGTCCGCGCCAACCGCAGTCGTCTCGGGCACGACGGCGCCGACGCCGACAACGGCGCCGAGCATCTCGGGCACACCTTCCGTCAGCTCGACCCTGACCGCGAACACGGGGACGTGGAACGGCAGTCCGACGTCCACCGCCGTCGCCTGGATCCGCTGCGATGCGAACGGCAATGGCTGTGCGGCGATCTCGGGGGCCTCGGGCAACACCTACGCGGTGACGCAGGCGGATGCCGGCAGCACGTTCCGCCTCTCGGTCACGGCGACGAACGCGAACGGTTCGACGACGTACACGTCGAAGCAGACGGCTGCCGTGCCCGGCGGCTCGGCCAACGGCTGCCCTGCGGGCACCGGGACGATCCAGGCCAGCGATCTGGCCATGCCGGCGCGCCTCCAGGTGTCGCATGCGTCGATCTCACCGGCGCCCGTGACGCTCTCGACACGCAGCGTCACGATGCGCGTCAAGGTGACCGCCTGCAACGGCCGCCCCGTGGAGGGCGCTGCGGTCTTCGCGGTCGCGATCCCGTACAACCAGTTCGGCGGAGCCGAGAAGCTGACCGGGTCGGACGGGACGATCGCGCTCACGATGTCGCGCGAGAGGGGCTTCCCCGCCAGGGGCAGGGGCCAGCACCTGCTCGCCGTGTTCATCCGCGCGCGGAAGCAGGGCGACCCGATTCTCGGCGGCGTCTCATCGCGCCGCACGGTCGCGTTCCAGGTGCGCCTCCCGTAGGCGCACCAATGGGCGGCGCCCTGCTCCGGCGGGGTGCCGCTCGCTCTTCTTAGGCGGCGCGCGAGAGAAGTTCGTCGACCTCGGCCGCGCGGAGGCGGCGGCGCCGAGAGCGGGCCGGGCGCGGTACACGCACAGGCTGGAGCACCCAGGCGACGAGCGGAACCGTGTACGCAAGCAGCGCGAGGAACAGCGCCCACGTCGCGATGGGAGACGCTCCCGCCGCGGTCGGGGCGTTCGAGCGGGCGGCCGACGCGACCACGACGAGCGCTAGCGCGAGGGCGCTCGTCACCGCACGAAGGTGCGCAGTCCGTCCGTCCAGCACGTCGCCGACGGCGACGAATGCCGCCGCGGCGGCGGCGGGAACCGTCAGCAGGCCGAGCCAGAGCGCGAGTGTGTCGAGTCCCCCGACCCCAGCCGCGAAAGCAGTCGTCGCGAGCACCAGGGGCAGGAGCCGCGAGCCGAGCACCCGTACAGGTTCACGGCCGCATCGGATGGTCCTTCCTCAGTAGGCTCGAGGCCATGGAACTCACATGGCTCGGACACTCCACATTCCGTCTCGACGCAGACGGGACGCGCATCTACATCGATCCTTTCCTCAACGGCAACCCCAAGTGCCCTGAGGCTGAACAGACCCCGGAGCAGGTTGACGTGATCGCAATCACGCACGCCCACGGCGACCACCTCGGCGACACCGTCGACCTTGCCAAGAAGCACGGCTGCACGGTGATCGCGGCCGTCGAGCTGGCCGACTGGCTGCAGATGAAGCACGAGCTCCAGAACGTCCTCGACCCGAACAAGGGCGGCACCGTCACCGTCGACGGGGTCAAATTCACGTACACGAACGCACACCATTCGAGCTCCAACAACGACCTCGAGTACATGGGCGAGCCCTGCGGGATCGTCGTGCGCGCCGAGGGTAAGAGCGTGTACTTCGCCGGAGACACGTGCGTGTTCGGCGACATGCAGCTCATCGGCCGCCTCTACAAACCCGACCTCGCCGTCCTCCCGATCGGCGACCACTACACGATGGGCCCCGAGGAAGCGGCCGTCGCGCTCGAGCTGCTCGACGTCAAGCGCTGCGTGCCGTGCCACTACGGCACCTTCCCGCCGCTCGTGGGACGGCCGGACGAGCTGCAGCGGCTCGCGCCGAACATCCAGGTCGAGGCGATCGAGCCGGGAGAGTCCGTCACGGTATGAGGGAGCGTTGGTGGGGCGGAAGCGGCCGGCGAGTCCCCGAGCTCGCAGTCGAGGGGGATCCCGCCGTGCCGGCGGAGGAGGCGCTCGTCCTCGACGGCGTCGGTGACCTACAGCCGATCGCCGAGGCGTTCGAGCAGGGTCGTCCCGTCGTGGTGCGAGCGTCGTCGCCGGAGGAGGTGCGTGCAGCTCTGGCGCGGCCCGAGGTCGCGGCGGTGCTCGTCCCCGAGGGGCGGCGCGACCTGCTCGGGCTCGACCTCACGGAATTGACGTATGGCTGAACCGCTCGTCGCCACGTACTCGATCGTCGGCTGCGATCTCGAGGCGAGGCAATGGGGCGTGGCGGTGCAGTCGAAGTTCCTCGCAGTCGGTTCCGTCGTCCCGTGGGCCGAGCCCGAGGTCGGCGCCGTCGCGACGCAGGCGTACGCGAACCCGCGCTACGGCCCGGACGGGCTTGCGCTGCTCCGCGAAGGTCTGAGCGCCGGCGAGGTCGTCGAGCGCCTCACCGCGGCGGACGACGGTCGCGACGACCGGCAGCTGGGCGTGGTGGACGCGTCGGGAGCATCCGCTGCCTGGACCGGCTCCGGCTGTCTCGACTGGGCCGGTAACCGGACCGGGGAGTGTTACTCGGCACAGGGGAACATCCTGGTCTCGGGCAAGACCGTCGACGCGCTCGCCGAGACGTTCCAGGCGAACTCCGGCCGCCCGCTCGCGGAGCGTCTCCTCGAGGCACTCGCCGCAGCGCAGGCAGCGGGCGGCGACAGCCGCGGCCAGCAATCCGCCGCGTTGCTCGTCGTGGAACGCGACGGCGGATACGCGGCGCTGTCCGACACCCTCATCGACCTCCGCGTCGACGACCACGACCGGCCGATCGAGGAGCTCGCGCGCGTCTACGAGCTCCATCAACAGCTGTTCGGCCGGACACCGGAGAGGTTTTGGCTCCCGATCGAGGGCGAGCTGCGCGCCGAGGTGGAGGAGCGACTCGGACGGCTCGGCTACGACTCGCTCGAGGAGTGGGCAAGCGTCGAGAACCTCGAGGAGCGTGTGAACGGCTCCGCTGCGATCGATCCCGTCGTCCTAGAAACCTTGCGGAAGGCGAGCTCGTGAGCGACGGCTACACGATCCTCAAGCTCGACGAGGTCGAGACGGCGCAGCATCGAGGGAACAACCTCATTCCGGTACGGCACGTGCTCGGCTTCCGGCCGGCGGGAGTCAACGCCTGGATCGCCGACAGCGGCGGACAGCTGATCCCGCCGCACGAGGAAGACAGCGGGAACGAGGAGCTGTATGCCGTGGTGCGCGGCCGCGCGACCTTCACGGTGGGTGAGGAGACGGCCGATGCGCCGGCCGGCTCCCTCGTCTTCGTCCCCCCTGAGGTCTTCCGCACAGCCGCGGCGGAGGAGGACGGCACGATCGTTTTCGCCGTCGGGGGCACGGTCGGTGAGGCATTCAACGCCGGCGGCTGGGACTCGTTTGCCCTCGCGGACACCTACCGGCAGGCGGGTCGCTACGACGAGGGCAGGGCGATCATGACCCAGTTGATCGCGGAAAAGCCCGACTACTGGGCGACGACGTACAACGCGGGCTGCTTCGAGGCCCTGGCAGGCAATGCTGACGCGGCCTTCGAGCATCTGCACCGCGCGAAGGAACTCGACACCGAGGGCGACTCAGCGCAGTACTTCCGCGAGGACAGCGACCTCGATGCGATCCGCGAGGATCCGCGCTTCCAGGAGCTCCTCGGATGAACATCGCGCACATCGACCAGCTCGACCGGATCGAGATGCCCGACGGCTTCGTTTGGCGGCCCGTGCGCAAGCACTTCGGCATCAGGGCGTTCGGCGCCAACGCGTACACACCGGGCGCGAACGGCCGCGTCATCGAAGAGCACACAGAGCGGGTCCTCCTGCACGAGGAGATCTACCTCGTCCTGCGAGGACATGTCCGCTTTACGGTCGGCGACGAGGAGCACGAGCTCTGCCAGGGTGAGCTCGTCTTCCTCCGCGACCCGAACGTCCGCCGCGGCGCGGTGGCGGTCAGCGACGACGCCGCCGTCCTCGCGATCGGCGGCAAGCCGGGCGAACCGCACGAGATCTCGGCGTGGGAGTACGCCTTCGCCGCTTCCCCCGACTTCCGCGCGGGCCGCTACGACGAGGCGCGGAAGCTGCTGCGCGAAGGGCTGGAGGCGAAGCCGGGAAGCCCGGCGATTCTCTACGACCTCGCCTGCGTCGAGGCGCTCGCCGGAGAGACCGACACCGCGCTCGAACTCCTGAACGAGGCCATCGCCAAGAACGAAAGCTTCCGCGAGTACGCACAGACCGACGAGGATTTCGCCTCGATCCGAGACGACCCACGCTTTCCCCTGGCTTGACCGCCGCGCTCGAGCGCGTCCTCTGGCTCGGCGGAATGTCCGGCGTCGGCAAGACCACCGCCGCCCGCTTGTTCGCGCACCGGCACGACCTGCGCCTCTACTCGCTTGACGCGCACACCTACGAGCACGCCGCACGTCTGCCGCCGGAGCCAAGCACTCTGGACGAGCTTTGGGTCGACACCACACCGGCCGCTCTTGCAGATTGGTTCGAGGAGAAGGCACGGGAACGCTTCCCGCTCGTCGTCGAGGACCTGCTCGCGATTGACGACGAAGCACCGATCATCGTCGACGGCCCACAGCTGCTGCCCGAGTTGGTCGCCCCGGTCGCTTCATCTTCTGCGCACGTGCTCTACGTGGTCGCACCCTCGGAGCTGCAGCAGCCGCTCGTGCGCCGGCGCGGATCGGATCTTGCAACACGCACGCGCGATCCGGAACGCGCTCGCGTCAACCGGCTGGCCCGCGACGCCGAGCTTGCAGAACGGCTGCGCGTCGACGCAGCGTCGCATGGCCTTCCGCTCGTCGAGATTGCTGACGTGACGGAGACGCTGCCGACGATCGAGCGGCACTTCGAGCCGTTGCTCGCAACGTGGATGGCTGCGCCCCACGGCGACGTGGCTGCCAGGCGTCGCGACGAGAACGAAGCGCGGCTGCGCCAGTGGCGCGCACACGTCGAGTCGATGGGAGTCGAGCCCGTGGGAGAGGTCGACCTCGCGTGCGAGTGCGAGACGCCCGGCTGCGTGGCTCCATACACGGCCGGATTGCTCGACGCAGAGACCGCGCGGGAACGCGGCGAGGCCCTCCTAGCTCACTAGGAGTCGCCCGGCAGCCGAACGCCGGCTGCGAGCTCACGGAGCGTCGGCACTGGATCCGCCTCCGGCTGTGCCACCAGTAGAACCGCACCGTGACCTTCCTCGCGCACCAGCGCATCGACGAGGAGCTGTAGCCCGAGCGCGAGCGCGAACGCCTTGTGCGCCTGTTCGCCGCCGAATGGGACGAGCTGCTCCTCCTCCGCGATCCCGGCTACGACGTCTCCCCACGTCACCGCTCCCATCGAGACGTCGACGACGACCGGATCGCCGCCGCTGCTCGGAATCCCGATCGCGAGTGGGTTCGTGCCCGCGAGCTTCGGGCCGCCGGACGGATGTCCCAGTCGCGCGGGCGAGGTCGCGACGAGCACACCGACGAGCCCGGCATCGGCGAGCCGGCGCACGTGGTGTCCGAGCATCCCGGTCGGGAACGTCCGCTCGCAGACGACGAGCCGCGCATGCACCGGCGGGCGGTCGAGCTGGGCACGAACGACGCGCCCGAGCACGAGGTAGCCGATGGCGCCGCCGCCGTGCCAGCGCTGGAACCCCTCCTCGCTCTCCACCAGAGAAGGCTGGGCCGTCGGGTCGTATCCCTCGAGCCCCTCGAGCCACGGGATCCGAGCGTGGCCGTGCCCCTGCTTGCCGCGCTGCTCGGCGCCGTCGAAGTGCTCCCACAGCTCCTGCGCGTCGACCTCGCCGAAGCCGAGCGCCCGGAGCCGGCCGAGACCCTCCTCAGCGTCCACGGATCTTCCCGGCGAGAAGAGCAGCGGCTGCGGCCGCACCTGTGCCGATGAGTACTGGCGGCACTCGCCGGCGCGCATGCGGGTAGGCGCGAGCGCTGAACTCGAGCACAGGCCAGCCGCGGTCGGCAGCGATTCGCCGCAACTCGCGATCGGGATTGACCACCACCGGATGACCCGCCGCCTCGAGGAAGGGCAGGTCGGTGTGGCTGTCGGAGTAGGCCGTGCAGGCTGCGAGGTCGAACCCGTTCCGGCCGGCTACTTCCCGCAGGCACGCAGCCTTGCCTTCGGCATGCAGGGCTCGCACGGCGCGGCCCGTGTAACGGCCGTCGCGCACCTCGCAGATCGTGCCAAGGCCGCCGTCGAACCCGAGATCCACCGCGATCGCCTCCACGATCTCCTGCAGCGTGGCCGAGACAACGAAGACCGGCTCACCGCGCTCACGGTGCTGCTCGACCAGGCGGAGCGGCTCGGCGTAGACGAGCGGGCGCAGCACCGGCTCGATCGCCTCCGCGACGAGCGCCTGCATGTCCTCCGGCCGGTAACCGGCAAGGAGCCGCAGCCCGTCCTCCGCGCCACGGCGGACCGTCTCGTGGCTTGCACCGCGCGCAACGAACAGGAGCTGCCACGCGGCGGCGCGCAGCATCTGCCGGCGGGAGATAAGGCCGCGTTCGCGGAAGGAGCCCGCCAGGGCGAGAGCGGATGACCGCCTCAAGAGTGTGCGGTCGAGATCGAAAAAGGCCGCCGCGGCCACTGAGTGCTCAGCCGACGAGCGGCAGCGACTTGACGATGCCGCCGCGTTCGCGGCGCAGCGCCTCGATCTCCTGCGCGATCGCCACGATCGCCTGCGCGGACTCCGCCTCCGGCTGCGCGGACACGACCGGTGCACCCGCGTCGCCCTGCTCACGGAGCGCAGGATCGAGCGGCACCGTGCCGAGCAGCGGCACTCGCAGATCTCGGGCCAGTTCCTCCCCGCCGCCGCTCCCGAACGCGTCCCCCGACATGTTCTCGACGACTCCGAGGAGGCGCATGTTCGTCTTCTGCGCCATCGCCGCCGCACGCGCCGCAACGTCCTGTGCGAGCTTCTGAGGCGTCGTCACTACGACGACTTCCGCGCGCGGCAGCAGCTGACCGAGCGAGATCGAGACATCGCCTGTCCCCGGAGGCATGTCCACGACGAGCACGTCGATCTCGCCCCAGTGCACGTCTGTGAGGAACTGCTCGAGCGCGCGGTGCAGCATCGGGCCACGCCACATGACCGGCTCGTTGCTCGTCTCGAGGAAGAAGCCGATCGACATCAGCTTCAGGTCGTCCTTGACGGGCGGCACGATCAGGTCGTCGACCGCGACCGGCCGCTGCCGGATGCCGAGGACGTGCGGGATCGAGTGCCCGTAGATGTCCGCGTCGAGGACGCCGACGCTGTGACCGAGTTGCGAAAACGAGACCGCGAGGTTCGCAGCGAGCGACGACTTCCCGACGCCGCCCTTGCCGCTCGCCACCGCGAGCACACGGCAGTCGGCCGGGAGACGGATCACGCCGTCTCGCTCCGGCGCGCCGCCGCGCAGCTTCTGCGTCAGCGCCTGCCGCTCCTCGGGCGTCATCACGTCGAAGGAGAGCTCGACTCCCGTGACACCGGGCACGTCCGCGAGCGCCTGCTCCACCTGTTGCTCGAACGAGTCGCGCAGCGGGCAGCCGGCAACGGTGAGGACGATCGTGAACGCCACGACGCCGTCGTGGATCTCGACGTCGCGGACCATGTCGAGCTCGGTGACCGGACGCTTGAGCTCCGGGTCGATCACCTGCTCGAGCGCATTCAGGACGTCTTCGCGCGATGGCTCCATCTGATCGAGGTTAGCGTGCCCACTCAAGGGCAGGAGCACGCCAGTCGACGGCGAAGCGCTCGCAGATGGCGTCCGACTCGACGACCCAGGCCCACTGGCCCGTCCTGAACGAGCGCACGCCGTTCGCAGCTGCCGCACCGGTGCGCTCGACCCGCCGCAGGCTCCCACGCTCGGCGTGGTTGCTCACGGCCCTCGCCTTCCTCTGCGGCGGCCTCGTGAGCGCAGCCGCCTTCTCGATCGGCTGGCGACACCAGGCGCAGCGCGACACCGCCGCTCGGGCGGCGCTCGCGAAGGCGACGGATCACGTGAACCGGCTTTCCGGGTCGCTGGTCGCAGCTCGGGAGACGATCGTCCGCGAGCGGCAGACGGCAGCCCAGGCAACAGCTGCGGCCAGAGCGACCTCACAGGCCGCGGCTTCGCTCGCCACCAGGGCAGGCACCGCCGGCAAAGCGGCCGACACAGTCTCGAGCGATGCGGACGCCATCGGCGCGACGGCCGCCCGAGTCTCGCGCGAGCTCCAGACCCTCCTGACCTATCTGACGACAACTCCGTCGAGCCAGATCGACTCCGGCTACGTCGCGAGCCAGGCTGCGTACCTCACGCGGCAGTTGACCGCTCTACAGGACGCCGGGGCGGGAGTCGACAAAGCGGCCACGAGCCTCAAAGCGGAGCTACAGCGGCTCATCCGGACCACAGCGGCGCTTCACTGAAGACACGAACTTGGCATTCACGGAAAAACGTGCGATCGTACGGACGGTTTTGAGGGGGTTAGTCGCAACACTCGCCGTCGCGCTGGCGATGCTCGTGCCCGCCGCGACGGCAACCGGTTCGGCCGGGACGCAGCACCTCCGGCCGGCCGGCATCGTGCCGCATCTGAGCGCGGCCCAGTCCGCCGGGCGCGGATTGCCAAAGCCGCTCGGCTTCGCCGCTCCAAGCTCCCTCACCTTCGACGCGAACTATGTGAGTCTGATCAACCGGTACTTCGCGGACGTCGCGCATGACAGCGGCCTCGGCACGAACGTCTACTCGACCGACCCCCAATACACCGACGGAGGCGGCCCGGCCCAGTACGCCTCGACGTTCGGCGGTTCCGTCATCGCCAGGGACCCACTTCCTCCGAACGGCTGCGACGACACGGACAACGGACTGTCCGATCCCGTGTGCCTCGACGACGCGCAACTCGAGGCGGAGATCCAGACCGTCATGACCGCCGAAGGCTGGCACGGCAGCCCGAGCACGATGTTCTTCCTCATGACGCCGACCGGCGTCGGTTCGTGCTTCCTACCCGGTAACGCCACCGTCTCCAGTGATCAGGCGTGCTCGACGGACACCTACTGCGCTTACCACAGCGCGTTCACAAACTCGCAGGGTGAGCCGGTGATCTACGCGAACGAGCCGTACGACGCGACGACCAGCGTCCCCTTCTGCTTACCGAGAGTGGGAGGAACCAATCAATCCCCGAACGCCGATGATGCGGATGCCACGATCAACACGATCAGCCATGAGCACAACGAGGCGATCACGGATCCGTTCCTCGACGCCTGGTACACGGACGCCGGAGGGGCAGAAAATGGTGACCTCTGTGCCTGGACCTGGGGCGCGCTGAGCGGCACTGCAGGCGCCGAGTACAACCAGACGATCAACGGCAACAACTATCTGCTCCAGCAGGAGTGGAGCAACGTGGATGCCGGGGCCACGAAGTTCGGCTGCGTGCAGCACCTCGGTGGCACGACCGAAGCACCCCCGAGCGTGAACGGGACCCCGCCGCTCGTCTATCACCCTCCCGGCCTCGTGATGCACACGAACACGACGTACGCGATCTACTGGCTCCCGACAGCCGGTAACACGGGTGCCCCGGCCCTAACCGGGTCGGCGGCCGTGAACCAAGTACTCACGTCGTCCGTGGGCTCGTGGACCGGATCTGCGACGAGCTACTCCTATCAGTGGCAGCGCTGCCTTCCGAGCGGTGCGGGCTGCGTCAACATCCCGGGAGCGACAGCATCCACCTACACCCTCGCGAGTTCCGACGCCGGCAACGTAGTTCGCTCAACCGTCACCGCCACGAATGTGAACGGCGTGTCGCCCTATGCAGCATCGGGAATCTCGAGCGTCGTCATACCGGTGCCGGAGGCGACTGCTCCGCCCGTCATCTCCGGCGTGCCGGCCGCCGGGAAGGCGATCTCCGTGTCGTCCGGCACGTGGAACACTCCGGCCAGCTTCAGCTACCAGTGGCTGCGCTGCGCGGCCAACGGGACCGCGTGCGCCGCGGTCGGGGGAGCGACGGGCAAGGACTTCTTCTTGCTCGGGGGAGATGCGGGACACACGTTCCAGGTCGTCGTCACGGCCACGAACGCCGCCGGCACCGGGCAAACGGTCTCGAAGCGCAGCGCCCTGGTCGTCGGCGTGCCGCACCTGAAGAAGGCTCCCCGCATCTCCGGGCGCGCTCGCGTAGGAGGACGACTCACCGTGACCAAGGGCACCTGGCTCGGCCCGCCGAGGAGCTACCGCTACCAGTGGCTTCGCTGCAACGCCCGCGGCGGCGGTTGCAGGAGCATTCGCCGTGCTACGCATCCGACGTACCGCGCGACTTCGCAGGACGCCGGTCACCGCTTCCGCGTGCGAGTCACGGCGAGCAACGCCGCGGGCAAGAAGACGGCTACTTCCGGGGCATCGGCCCGCATCGCGTCCTAGCGCGGAAGTAGGCGCTGCAACAGCGCGGCGTTGCGCGGTGCGAACCCCTCCCAGTCGTTGTTGAAGTACGCGTAGACCTCGTGCTTCCGGCTCCAGCGTCGTAGGCGCGCAGCCCACTCGCGCAGCTCGCTGTCGCTGTAGTTGCCGCGCCGTCCGCGGGTGCCGCCGTGGAATCGGACGTACGTCCAGTCCGCGGTCAGCTCGTGGCTCTGGAAGGCGTTGACCTGTGGCCGGTCGCCGATCGCGAGCGCGACTCCGTGCTCCCGCAGGAGCGCGTACGTGTCCTCCACGAACCAGGACGGGTGGCGAAACTCGACGCAATGCCGCAGCTCGCGGGGCAGCCGCACGAGAGCGTCCGCAAGTCGCTCGTCGTCACGGCGGAACGTCGGCGGCAGCTGCCAGAGGAGCGGGCCGAGCTTCGGCGAGCCGAGCAACGGCTCGATGCGCTCGAGGAAGCGCTCGAGTCCAGGCCCGAGGTCGCGCAACCGCTTGACGTGCGTGAGATAGCGCGAGGCCTTGGCCGCGAAGAGGAACTCGTCCGGTGTCCCTTCGACCCAGCGCGCGACCGCGTCGCGGCGAGGGAGCCGGTAGAAGGTCGAGTTCACCTCCACCGTGTCGAAGCGCTCCGCGTAGAACTCGAGCCAGCGCGATGCGGGCAGCCGTGGCGGGTAGAAGACGCCGTTGCGCCAGTGCGCGTAGTTCCAGCCGGAGAGCCCTACACGGACAGGGCGCGGGCGATCTGCGTGCACACCGAGGCCGTTCCCGCCGCGACGACGCGCGAACGCTGCTCGAGGTCGAGCGGCGCAGCGCCGAACGGCTCCTCGACGTCGAACAGGTCGACCGCGAGGCCGAGCTCGCGGCAGAGGAGCTG
>DATFHC010000086.1:0-5268 GCA_035248765.1 Gaiellaceae bacterium | reverse complement strand
ATGGAGAACTCGGCCGGTGCCGGCGGGACGATCGGGCGGTCGATCGAGGAGCTGGCGACGATCCACGAGCGCCTCGGCGGCCATCCGCGGCTGGGCGTCTGCCTCGACTCGTGCCATCTCTGGGTGTCGGGGGTCGACGTGACCGAGCCGGCCGCGCTCGACGCGTGCCTCGACGAGCTCGACTCGGCGGTCGGGCTCGGCCGGCTACGTGCGCTTCACGTCAACGACGCCGCGGCCCCGTTCAACTCGAACCGAGACCGGCACGCCAACATCCTCGAAGGAGAGCTGGGCGAAAAGCTGGGCGTGTTCCTCTCCAACCCGAGGCTGCAAGGCCTGCCCGCCGTGCTCGAAACCGCGGGGCCCGAGAACCGCGGCCCTGACGCTACGGAGATCCAGAAGACGAAGGATCTCCACGCCCGCTGGATGAAGTGAGCGATCGCCGCTACCGATGGGTGGTCCTCGCCGCAGGGACGTTTGCGCAGGCGAGCTTCTCCGCTTCCTCGGTCGGGCTGCCGGCGCTCGGCCCCGCGCTGAAGTCGCACTACGGGCTGACCCTCGGCGAAACCGGGGTCGTCCTCGGGGCGATCGGGATCGGGATGCTCTTTACGCTCCTGCCGTGGGGACTCGTTGCCGACCGTGTCGACGAGCGCTGGGTGATCGCGACCGGGCTCACCGGCGCGGCGGCCTCGCTTGCCGTCGCTTCCACCACGCACGGCTTTGGGACCGTGACCGGAGCGCTCGTCGGCGTCGGAGCGCTCGGAGCGAGCGTGAACGCCGCGAGCGGCCGCGCGATCATGGCCTGGTTCCCGGCGTCGGAGCTCGGCACCGCGCTGGGGATCCGGCAGACGGCCATCCCGATCGGCGGAGCGCTCGGCGTCCTCCTTCCCGTCTTGGCCTCGGCAGGTGGCACCCGCCTTGCCTTCCTCTTCCTCGCGTGCATGTGTGCCGCAGGAGCGGTTGTGGCCGCCGTTTTCATCCGTGGCAAGTCGGAAGCCGAGCAGGAGCTCGGCGACGTTTCCCGCCCGCTTCACGACCCGCGCATGTGGCTGCTGGGGACCGGCACCGGTCTGTATCTCCTCGCCCAGATCGGCATCACCGGCTTCGTCGTGCTCTTCCTGCACGAGCACCGCCACGTCTCGACGCACGCCGCTGCCGCGCTGTTCGCAACGATCAACGTGCTCGCCATCGCTGCCCGGATCGGTTCCGGACGGATCTCCGACCGGCTCGGCAGCCGCCTGCGGCCGCTGAGGACGATCGGTGTCGCGCTCACCGTCTTCACCGCCGCGGTCGCGGCCGGCACCGACGCGCCGCTCGCGCTGATCGCGCCGCTCTTCGTCGTCGCCGGGGTGCTGAGCATGGCGTGGAACGGGCTGTCGTACGCCGCGGCCGCCGAGATGGCCGGTTCGGCTCGTACGGGCGCCGCCCTGGGCTTCCAGCAGACCCTGCTCGGGCTCGTCGTCGCCGGCGCTCCCGCGGGCATCGCGTCCGTCGCGTCACACAGCTGGCGGCTCGCGTTCGCGCTCGCTGCGGCCGGCCCGGCGGTCGGCGTCCTGATCCTGCAGCGCTTGAAAGAGCCGGCTAGGAGACCCGCGCGAACACGCGGAAGGTCGGCGAGCCTGCCGGCAGCTCACCGAACTCCGGATTGAGGCAGCCGAGCTCGCTCTCGCGATGCGCGAACGTCGCCTGCACCGCCGCGTCGCACATCGGCAGCGGCCGCCGGAGCGCGCGCACGGCACCGAAGCCCTCGCGCGTCCGCTCAGCGGCGGACAGCATCTCGACGTCGATCTCCGCCTCGAACACGCGTTGCAAGCAGCCCATGTAGGTGTGCCCGTGCTCCTCGTACGCATAGACGAAGGGACACGATCGCTGGAGGCACGCCGCCGGGTAGACGACCTTGTCGCAGTGGACCTCGCAGCGCCGGCACTCCGCCTCGTCCTGCGGGTGCAGCGGTAGGGTCGCGGCGGGCGCCTGCTCGGGTGTCATGAACGCATTGTCGGAGCCGCTGGAGGGCTACGCAAGTCTTGACAGGAAGCCGAAATCAGGCTAGGCGCCGGACAGCGTTGAGGACGTCCATGGCCGTGAACGCCACGAAGTCGGGCTCGATCCCTGGAGTGTCGTCTGCTCTGAACCACAGCGCCTGCATCGTGCTCATGCCCACGCAGACCGCACCTTGCACGTCGTTTCGCGGGTCGTCGCCGACGAAGAGCGCCGCAGCTGGGCCGACGCCGAGCTCACGGCATGGCCAGGCCAAGCGCCGGGATCCTCGACACCGAGCTCGGCGAAAAGCTCCTCGTACGGTCGGTACCCGTGCCTGTCGCCGAGCAGGAGCTCCCGCCAGCGCGCGGTGAACTCCGGGTCGTCGCGCCCGAGCGCGGCCCGGTATCACGAGCGTGTTGTTCCAGTCGAAGAGAACTGCCCCGAGCACGCCCCGTTAGGGTAGGTCGCCGTGCGCCGCCAGCTTCTGTGGGGGTCGCTCCTCCTCGCACCCGCCACGATCGCGGTGGACAAGCTCACCGGCGCCGGTGACGTCGTGCTCTTCGTGCTCGCCGCGGCGGCGCTCATCCCGCTTGCGTGGCTGATCGGCGAGGCGACCGAGCACGCAGCGGAACACACCGGGCCGGGCATCGGCGGCTTCCTCAACGCGAGCTTCGGCAACGCGCCGGAGCTCATCGTCGCCCTCTTCGCCGTGGGCGCCGACCTGCCGGTCGTCGTGCGCGGCTCGCTCTCGGGAAGCGTGATCTCGAATCTCCTGCTCGTCTACGGAGTGACCCAGATCGCCGGCCCGGACGGGGCGCGGATCGACCGCCGCTCATTGCTCGTGCAGATCGGGCTCGTCGCCGCCGCGGTCGTGGCCCTGGTGATTCCGACGACGCTCGGCTACACCGGGCCGCCGGAGCGCCACACCGTCGTGGTCGCGTCGATGCCGGTGGCGGTCGTGCTCCTGCTCCTCTACCTCGCCGTCGTGGGCCGCAACCTGCGCCGCCACCGCGAGCACGAGCGGGACCGCGAGGAGCCCGGCGAGGGCACATGGAAGCTGTCCACTGCACTGATCGCTCTCGGTGTCGCGACCGGCGCCACCGCCTGGGTGAGCGAGATCCTCGTCCACTCTCTCGGTGCGTTCGCGAAGGCAGTGGGTCTGAGCGAGTTCTTCATCGCCGTCGTGATCGTGGCGATCGTCGGCAACGCGGCCGAGCACGGCGGTGCGATCCTCATCGCCCGCGCCGGGAAGATGCGGCTGGCGTCGGAAATCGCAATCTCGTCGAGCGCGCAGGTCGGGCTGCTCGTCATTCCGGTCGTGACTCTCCTCTCGCTGCTCTTCACACATCCGCTCGCACTCTCGTTCCGCTGGACGGAGGTTTTCGCGATGGGAGGCGCCGCCATCGTCGTGGCGGCAACCGTGTGGGACGGCCGCTCGCACCGGCGCGAAGGGATGCTCCTGGTCGCCGCCTACGGCGCAGCGGTGCTCGGCTTCCTCCTCGGGGGCGGTCGGTGAAGGTTCCGTTAGCTGCCCTTCCGGCCGACGCGTAATTCGTCTACTTTGGTCGTCATGGCCGTGAGGGAACAGCCGCAAGGCGATATAGTCGTGCCCGCGAACGTCGCCGTGGAGGCGCGCGGCCTCACCCGGCGCTACGGCGAAGGCGAGACTGCGGTGGACGCCCTCCGTGGCATCGACCTCGACGTACGCTCCGGCGAGCTCGTCGCCGTCATGGGCCCCTCCGGCTCGGGCAAGTCGACGCTGATGCACATCCTCGCCGGCCTCGACAAGCCGACTTCGGGGACGGTGCAGATCGCCGGTACCGAGATCACCGGGCTCGACGACACCCGGCTCACCCGCCTGCGGCGCGAGCACATCGGCTTCGTCTTCCAGTTCTTCAACCTCCTGCCCATGCTTGACGCGGAGGAGAACGTCGTCCTACCGCTCTCGATCGCCGGCGAGAAGCCGGAGAAGGCCTGGCTCGAGTCACTGCTCGGGCAGATGGGCCTCGCAGAGCGACGCAAGCACCGGCCGGCCGAGCTATCGGGCGGCCAGCAGCAGCGTGTCGCGATCGCCCGCTCGCTCGTCACGCGGCCGACGATCCTCTTCGCCGACGAGCCCACCGGGAACCTCGACTCGAAGACCGCAGGCGAGATCCTCGAGTTGATGCGAGCCTCGGTCGACGCCTACGGCCAGACGACCGTGATGGTCACGCACGAGGCGCGCTCGGCGGCAATCGCGGACCGGATCCTCTTCCTCGAGGACGGCCTGATCGTGAAGGAGCTCCACGACGCGAGCCAGCAAGACGTGCTCGGCGTGATGAACTCGCTCGGCACATGATCAGCGTCGCGCTGAGAGGCATGGCGCGGCGCAAGCTGCGCACCGCCCTGACCGCGATCGCGATCGTCCTCGGCGTCGCCCTGATCACCGGCACGTACGTCCTCACCGACTCGATCAAGGGCGCGTTCGGCGGGATCTTCACCCAGGTCTACCAGGGCACCGACGCGACCGTGACCGGCAAGTCGGCGTTCAGTTTGAGCGACAACGGCACGACGACGGCACCGCCGTTCGCCCAGTCGCTGCTGCCGAAGATTCGCAACCTGCCGGATGTCTCCGACGCCGTCGGCGGCGTCGGGGGCAACGCGCACCTCATCCTCGACGGCAAGGTCGTGCACTTCGGCGGCGCGCCGAATCTCGGCTTCAGCGTCGACCCGAAGCGGCCCGTGCTCAACTCGCTCAAGCTCGTCGACGGGAACTGGCCCGGGGCGAACGAGGTCGTGATCGACGAGGCGACCGTCCACAAGAAGCACCTGCAGATCGGCCAGACGATCGGCGTCCAGGCCAACGGACCGACGCTCCAGATGAAGATCTCCGGCGTCGTCCACTTCGGCGGCGCGGCGAGCCTCGGCGGCGCGACGCTCTCCGGCTTCGACCTTCCGACCGGGCAACGGCTCTTCCAGCGCATCGGCAAGCTCGATCAGATCCGCGCGAAGGCGAAGCCCGGCGTGACCCCGGCGAAGCTCGCGGCCGAGATCCGCGGAATCCTGCCTCCGCACACCCAGGTGCGAACCGGCCAGGCGCAGGCGAAGGAGGACGCGAAGGACACGGAGAGCTTCCTCAACTTCCTGCAGGACTTCCTGCTCGCGTTCGGCGGGATCGCGCTCTTCGTCGGCTCGTTCGTGATCGCGAACTCGCTTTCGATCACGATCGCCCAGCGGACGCGCGAGCTCGCGACCCTGCGCACGCTGGGAGCGTCACGCCGCCAGGTGCGGCGGTCGATCGTCATCGAAGGC
>DATFHC010000085.1:0-36439 GCA_035248765.1 Gaiellaceae bacterium | reverse complement strand
TCGGTCTCGAGCCGCTTCGGCTCGAGGCAAAGGAAGGGCTGTCGCTCATAAACGGCACGCAGTTCATGGCATCGTTTCTTGCGCTCGGCCTCGTGCGGGCACGGAGGCTCGCGAAGGCAGCGGACCTCGCGTGCGCGATGTCACTCGAGGCGCTACAGGGATCGCGTACGTCGTTCCTGCCGCAGATCCACGCGCTCCGCCCGCTGCGCGGCCAGGCCGATGCCGCGGCGAACATCCTCCGGCTGCTCGAGGGGTCGGCAATCATCGAGGCGCATCGCTGGTGCGACAAGGTGCAGGACGCGTACTCGCTCCGCTGCGCGCCGCAGGTGCACGGCGCCAGCCGCGACCTGCTCGAGTATGCCGAATACACGGTCGGCGTCGAGCTCAACTCGGCGACCGACAATCCACTCGTCCTCGTCGACGACGAGGAGCTCGTGTCGAACGGCAACTTCCACGGGCAGCCACTCGCGTTCGCGCTCGACGCGCTGGCGATGGCGGTGGCGGAACTCGCGAACATCTCCGAGCGACGCCTCGAGCGTCTCGTCAACCCGAACCTGTCCGACGGGCTGCCCGCGTTCCTCACCACCGACGGAGGCTTGAACAGCGGCTTCATGATTCCGCAGTACGTGGCTGCCTCACTCGTCTCCGAGAACAAGTCGCTCTGCCATCCCGCGTCGGTCGACTCGATCCCGACGAGCGCTGGGCAGGAGGATCACGTCTCGATGGGAAACGCGGCGGGCTTGAAGGCGTGGCAAGTACTCGCCAACTCGGAGCGGGCCCTCGCGATCGAGCTGCTCGCGGGCGCGCAGGCGGTCGAGTTTCACGCGCCGCTCGAGCCCGGGGTCGGGGGACGAGCTGCTCGGGCCGCCGTGCGTGAGCTGTCGCCGCGGCTTCGCGACGACCGGCCACTTGCCGGCGACATCGAGTCGGTGGCGGAGGCGATTCGCGCCGGCTCGCTGGTCGCGGCGGTCGAGGCGGAGTCGGGGGTGCTTGCGTGAGCGGGACCGCGACCCTCGCAGAGCGGATCGAAGCGCTCGTAGGCGACCTCTCGTCCATTCGCGCTCCGCGTGGGACCGACCTGAACGCGCGCCAGTGGTCGACCGAGGCGCCGCTGCGGATGCTTCTGAACAACCTCGACCCGGAGGTCGCAGAGCGTCCCGAAGAGCTCGTCGTCTACGGCGGCTCCGGCAAGGCGGCACGGAGTCACGAGGCGTTGCGCGCGATCGTCGCGTCGCTCCTCGAGCTGGGTCCGGACGAAACGCTTCTCGTCCAGAGCGGCAAGCCGGTCGGCGTCTTCACCACGCACGAGGGCGCGCCGCGCGTGCTGATTGCGAACTCGCTCCTCGTGCCGAAGTGGGCGACGTGGGACGAGTTCCGGCGGCTCGAGGCCGAGGGCCTGACGATGTTCGGCCAGATGACCGCCGGCTCGTGGATCTACATCGGGAGCCAGGGGATCCTCCAAGGGACGTACCAGACGTTCGCGGCGGCCGGCGAGAAGCACTTCGGCTCACCCGATCTGCGCGGGCGGACGATCCTCACCGCGGGACTCGGGGGCATGGGCGGTGCGCAGCCCCTGGCCGGGACGATGGCGGGCGCCGCAATCCTGTGCATCGAGGTCGATCCACACCGGATCGAGCGCAGGCTCGAGACGCGCTACCTCGACGAGGCGACCGAGTCGCTCGACGACGGACTCGAGCGAGTGCGGTCGGCTGCCGCCGAGAAGCGGCCGCTCTCGGTGGGGTTGCTGGGGAACGCGGCTGACCTCGTTCCCGAGCTTGCGGCGCGCGGCGAGGAGTTCGATCTGATCACCGACCAGACCGCCGCCCACGACCCGCTGACCGGTTATGTGCCGCGTGGTCACTCGGTGGAGGAGGCGGCCGCGTTGCGCTCGTCCGATCCGGACGAGTACCTGCGGCTCGCGCGCGAGTCGATCGTGCGCCACGTCGAGGCGCTGCTCGAGTACGTCCGGCGCGGCGTCTATGTTTTCGATTATGGCAACAACCTGCGGGGTGAGGCGCGTGAAGGTGGTGTAGAGGAGGCGTTCTCATACCCGGGCTTCGTCCCGGCCTATATCCGGCCGCTCTTCTGCCGCGGGGTCGGCCCCTTCCGGTGGGCCGTCCTCTCCGGCGATCCGTCGGACATCACGGCAATCGACGATCGGCTGAAGGAGCTGTTCCCGGACGATCCGCTCCTGAAGCGGTGGTTCGAGCTGGCGCCGGAGCGGGTGGCGTTCCAGGGGTTGCCCGCGCGGATCTGCTGGCTCGGCTACGGCGATCGCGCCAAGGCGGGCCTCGTGATCAACGAGCTCGTCCGGCGCGGTGAGGTCAAGGCGCCGGTCGTGATCGGGCGAGATCACCTCGACGCCGGCTCCGTCGCCTCGCCGTACCGGGAGACGGAAGCGATGCGGGACGGATCCGACGCGATTGCCGACTGGCCGATCCTTAATGCGCTCGTCAACGTCGCCGCGGGAGCGACGTGGGTGAGCGTCCACCACGGCGGCGGCGTGGGGATCGGCAACGCCATCCATGCGGGAATGGTCGTCCTCGCCGACGGCACCGACGCGCAGGCCGAGCGACTCGAGCGCGTTCTGACGACCGATCCAGGCACCGGCGTCATGCGGCACGTCGATGCGGGCTACCCCGAAGCGCTCGAGGCTGCCGAGGCGGGCGGCTTGCAGATCCCCCGGTAGTGCTGCTCGTTCGCGATCTCGCGCAGCTGGCCACGCCGGCCCGAACCGGTGCGCCTCTGCGCGGCTCGGCGCTGAGCGAGGTCGAGGTCATCGAGGACGCCTTCGTCCTCTGCGACGGCGAGACGATCGAGGCTGTCGGCCGGATGGGCGATCTCCCGGCGCTCGACGGCGAGGTCGTCGAGCTTGACGGACGCGGGTTGTGTGGGATCCCAGGCCTCGTCGATTGCCACACGCACGCGGCGTTCGGCGGCGACCGTGTCGACGAGTTCTCGCTCCGCGCAGGCGGCGCGAGCTACGAGGAGCTGCACGCGGCCGGCGGCGGCATCCTCTCCACCGTTCGCGCGACGCGGGCGGCGGGAGAGGGCGGCCTTCGCGCGGTGGTCGAGCTGCACCGCTCGTGGATGCTTCGCGAGGGCACGACGACCTTCGAGGCCAAGTCCGGCTACGGGCTAGACCGCGAGACCGAGCTCGCGTCGCTCCGCGTGATCAGAGAGGCGGGCGGCGTCCCGACCTGGCTCGGCGCCCACGCCGTGCCGCCGGAGTTCGCCGACGCCGACGCGTACCTGGACTTCGCCCTCGTCGACGTACTGCCGGACGCGGCCGACCTTGCGGAGGCGGCGGACGTGTTCCTCGAGCGCGGGGCCTTCGACGCGGCACAGGCGCGGCGCTACCTGGAGGCGTGCCGGGATGCAGGCCTCGCGCTGCGGCTCCACGGCGACCAGTTCACGGAGTCAGGGGCGATCCCGCTCGCCGTCGAGCTCGCTGCCCGCTCCGTCGACCACCTCGAAGCGACCGGTGAGGAAGGGATCCGGACACTGGCCTCGAGCGACGTCGCCGGGGTGCTCCTGCCTGCGAGCGCGCTCTTCCTCGACCGGCCGATGCCACCTGCGCGCGCTCTCGTCGACGCCGGTGCGGCTGTCGCCCTGGCGACCGACTTCAACCCCGGCAGCGCCTTCTGCGAGAGCCTGCCGCTCGTCTGCTCGCTCGCCGCGACGCAGCTCCACCTGTCGCCTGCGGAAGCGCTCGCCGCGTGCACCGTGAATGCCGCTCATGTGCTCGGCCGGGCCGACCGGATCGGACGTCTCGCGCCCGGCTACCGGGCCGACATCACGCTCCTCGACGCGCCGGACTGGCGCTATCTCGCCTACCACCTCGGTGGCCGCGTCGTGGCCAGGGTGGTCGTCGGGGGCGAGCTACGCTAGCCGTCCATGCCCACGAGGAAGCAGCGGCGCCGGTCGCAGAAGGAACGTCGGCACGAATACGAGACCGTCTGGGTCGACGCGGAAGGAAACGAGCTCGAGGAGCCTCCCGAAGAGCTCGCCGGGGCGCCCGCGGAGAAGAGAAACGGCGCGAAGCCGAAAGCGAAACCGAAGGCGGCTCCGCAGCGCGGTGGCCGCTCGATTCGCGAGCCCCCAGTTCCGTCGTGGCGGCGAGCCGCGAAGCGCTCGCTGATTCTCGGCGTGGTGATCTTCGTGTTCTTCTACCTCGCCGGCTCGAAGGGCCATCACAACCTCGGGTCTGCGCTCCTCATCTCGCTGCTCTACACGGCCCTCTTCGTCCCGTTCTCGTTCATGATCGATCGGTTCGCGCACAACCGGTGGCAGCGCCGGATGGAGCAGCAGGGCTCGAAGCAGCAGCCTAGGAAGCACTGAGGCCGGACGCGGCCGGCCGGTCGCCTCGATAGTGGCCCTCGCCGGGCCACGGAGCGAGGAGCAAGAGCAGTCGGGCGCCGCCGCCGCTCGTCACCGAATGGCGCTCGTCGGGCTCGAACTGGAGCAGCGTGCCTGCACCGGCCTCGACCGACTCTCTGCCGGCCTCGACGCGCACCTCTCCGTCGAGCACGAGGAGGAGAGCCGACTCCTTCACGCCGTGGTCGCCGAGTGCCTCGCCGGGCCGCAGCGCAATGAGGACGGCCCGCTCCGCGCCTTCCTTCGAATGAAGGACGACCGGCGACCGCGTGCCGTTCGGCAGCTCGATCTCGGGCAGGTTCCAATGCCGCACGACCGGGCCCTTCCCGCACCCCCCGGGTGGCTAACCAGAGGTCCACTAGACTCGCCGCGATGCCGCCCGCAGTGGACAGATACGCGCTCGGGCCGCTTCAGACGAACTGCTACGTCGTGCGGCGTGAACGTGGAGCTCCGGAGTGCGCGGTGGTCGATCCGGGTGGCGATGCGACGCAGCTCCGCCTCGAGCTCGCCCGGCTCGACACGGCCTGTGCCGGGATCCTCATCACGCACGGGCACTTCGACCACCTCGGCGGTGTCGCCGACCTCGCCGAGGGAACCGGCGCCGAGGTCTGGATGCCGGAAGGAGAGCGGGAGCGCCTCGAGCGCTTTCCGGAGTTCGCGCCGGTCGGCGTCCCCGGAAGGCCGCACGTGCCCGAGCACCTGCTGGGCGGCGGGGAGACGATCGAGGTCGCAGGTATCTCCTTCGAATGCCTCGCCACCCCCGGCCACTCACCCGCCCACATCGCGTTCCATGCCGAGGGCGAGCTCTTCAGCGGCGACCTGCTCTTCGCGGGCTCCGTCGGGCGGGTCGACCTGCCGGGTGCGGACTGGGACACGCTCCTCGCCTCGGTGAGGATGCTGGCCGACCGCTTCCCGCCCGAGACGGTCGTCCACCCGGGCCATGGCTCGGAAACGACGCTCGGCGTCGAGCTCGCGCGGAACCCCTTCCTGGCCGAGCTTCGCGCGGGGGCTGGGAGCGTCGGCGGCCAAGCCGCCGACGCCCGGCCGGAAGACCGCGCTGCCTCCGGCAACGCCGGCGCGTGAGCAGCAAGTTCCAGGCGCCACGCGGGACGCACGACGTCCTGCCGCGCGACCACCTCTGGTGGCGCGTGATCCGAACGATCGAGGAACAGTGCGAGCAGTACGGGTGGTCGCGCGTATCGACGCCCGGCTTCGAGGAGACGGCGCTCTTCGAGCGCACGTCGGGCGAGGCGTCCGACGTCGTTCACAAGGAGATGTACACGTTCGAGGATCGAGGCGAGCGCTCGATCACGTTGCGTCCGGAGGGGACAGCTCCGATCGCGCGCGCGTACGTCGAGCACGGCCTCTCCCAGGAGCCGCAACCGGTCAAGGCTTATGCGATCGCTCCCATGTACCGCTACGGCCGGCCGGGGCGCGGCCGCTACCGCGAGCACTGGCAGCTGTCGCTCGAAGTGATCGGGTCGGCAGATCCGGCCGTCGACGCCGAGGTGATCCAGTTCTACGTCGAGCTCCTGCGCCGGCTCGGAGTGACGGAGTGGGAGCTGCGGCTCAACTCGATCGGCGACGCGAACTGCCGGCCGCAGTACGTCGCGCGGTTGAACGAATGGCTCGACGCTCATCCGGAGCTCGTGGACGAGGAAGTCGCGCACAAGCGCGCCACGAGCGTCCTTCAGGTCTTCGACGTCAAGAACGAGCAGCTCCTTGCGGCGCTCGCCGACGCGCCGAAAATCGGGCAGTCGCTCTGCGACGACTGCCGTGAGCACTTCGACGCTGTCAAGGCGTACCTCGATGCCTACGGTGTCCGCTACGTCCTCGATCCGGTGCTCGTGCGCGGCCTCGACTACTACACGCGTACGACCTTCGAGTTCCTCGGGCCCGAGGAGAACGTGAACTCGTCCATCTGCGGCGGCGGGCGCTACGACGACCTGGTCGAGGCGGTCGGCGGCCCGGCGACGCCGGGGGTCGGCTTCGGCGCCGGGCTCGAGCGGCTCCAGCTCGCGATGGAACGGGAGGGAGCGACGGCTGAGGAGCCTCGCCTCGACCTCTTCGTCGCGTTCGAGGAGCCCGAGCTTCGCAGCCGACTTCTGCCGCAGATCGCGAAATGGCGGGCGGAGGGCCGCTTGGTCGACACCGACTACGCTGGCCGCTCGATGAAGGGGCAGCTCACGCAGGCGCAGCGGCTCGGCGCGGAGACGGTCGTCGTCGCTCGCAGCGACGGGACGTACGAGGTGCGGCGGCGCGGGGAGGACGACCGCGTCGTGCACACGCTGGCGGAGCTCTAGTGCCGACGACCTGGCGCGACGCGATGTGCGGCGAGCTTCGGGCGCATGACGCGGGCCGCCGTGTCACGGTGGCCGGCTGGGCGGACACGCGCCGCGACCACGGCGGGCTCGTCTTCGTCGACCTGCGTGACGCGGCGGGGAAGGCGCAGCTCGTGATCAATCCCGAGCGCGCGCCTGCCGCGGCGGAGATCGCCCATGAGATCCGGAACGAGTTCGTCCTCCAGGCGACGGGCGAGGTCGTGGCGCGGGCGCCGGCGCTCATCAACCCGAATCTGGCCACGGGGCAGATCGAGGTGCAGGTGGACGAGCTGCAGATCCTCTCGCGCTCGACGCCCCTTCCGTTTCAGCTCGACGAGGAGAACGTCGACGAGACCCTCCGGCTCCGCTACCGCTGGCTGGACCTGCGCCGCGAACGGCTGCAACGGAACATCCGGCTCCGCGGACAGATGGTCGGGATCATGCGGCGCCTCATGGAGGCCGCCGGCTTCGTCGACATCCAGACGCCGGTCCTCTGGAAGCCGACGCCGGAAGGTGCGCGGGACTTCCTCGTCCCGGCGCGCCTCCAACCGGCCCACTTCTACGCACTGCCGCAGTCGCCGCAGATCGCGAAGCAGCTGCTCGTGATCGCCGGCTTCGAGCGCTACTACCAGGTCGCGGTCTGCTTCCGCGACGAGGATCTGCGCGCCGACCGCGTCCAGGAGATCACGCAGCTCGACGTCGAGATGGCGTTTCCCGACTACGAGGAGCTCATCTCGCTCACCGAGCAGCTCGTCCAGACGATCTGGCGCGAGTGCCTCGGCGTCGAGCTCGAGCCCCCCTTCCTCCGCATGACCTGGGACGAGGCAGACCGCCGCTTCGGCACCGACAAGCCCGACCTGCGCTACGAGCTCGAGATCGAGGACGCAACCGAGGCGACGCGTGGCTCGGAGTTCGGCGTCTTCGCGTCGGCAGAGTCCGTACGCTTCCTGCGCGCGCCGCGGACGTTCTCCCGGACGGAGCTCGTGCAGCTCGAGGAGTTCGCGAAGGAATGGGGGGCGAAGGGCCTCGCGTACCTCGTCTACGACGAGTCGGGGGAGATCCGGTCCCCGATCGCCAAGTTTCTCTCGGAAGGGACGCTCGCCGCGCTCGGCGGCAAGCCGGGCGAGACGCTCCTCTTCGCCGCCGACGCGTGGCCGATGACGTCGCGCGTGCTCGGCGCGCTGCGCATCCATCTCGCCGAGAGGCTGGGCCTGATCGACGTAGACGCGTGGTCGTGGATGTGGATCACGGACTTCCCGATGTTCGAGTGGTCGGAGACCGACGAGCGCTGGACCGCGGTGCACCACCCGTTCACGCGGCCAACGCCGGAGTGGGAGGAGCGCTTCGACCAGGATCCCGGCAGCGCCCGCGCCTTCGCCTACGACCTGATCGGGAACGGCAACGAGCTGGCCGGAGGATCGTTCAGGATCCACGAGCCGGACATCCAGGCGCGTGTGTTCGACCTGCTCGGAATCAGCACCCAGCAGCAGCGTGCGAAGTTCGGCTTCCTCCTCGACGCGCTCGCGATGGGCGCGCCGCCGCACGGCGGCATCGCGTGGGGTGTCGACCGGACGATGATGGTGCTCGCGAGCGAGCCGAACCTCCGCGACACGATCGCCTTCCCGAAGAACCAGGCCGGCGTCGATCCGATGACCGGCGCGCCGAGCGACGCCGAGCCAGCTCATCTGAGGGAGCTCGGGATCGACCTGCTCGATCCTCCGTCGTGAGCTAGCCTGTTTGTGGGCCCGGGCTAAATGGTGAACCAACAGCACCATGAAGGGAGCCCGCGTCCACGCTTCGCGTGGCAGGGCACCCACCTGAGAAATCAGGTTCCCTATGTTCGGGCCCACTGATGATTGAGTGCTTCGGAGACTCGAGCCGTGGCGGCGACTGGGCGGCTGTCCGTCTGCACGTCGACGGCGACCGGATCGTCGAGGCGGATGCGCCCGGACTCGAGCGAGACGTCGCCGGGCTGACGCTGGTCGACGCGGCGTCCGTCGGCGGCGAGACGCTCGCGGTGGACGCGCTCGCGAACGCGCTCGGCCCGATCTTCAAGGCGCCGCCGGCGCCTGGGCGCGTTGCCGTGGCGATGAGCGGCGGCGTCGACAGCGGGGTCGCGCTTCTGCGCTCGCTACCCAACGCGATCGGAGTGACCCTGCGGCTCTGGCTCGATCCCGAAGGTCCCGACTCCGAGCGCGCGTGCTGCTCACCCGACAGCGTGATCGCCGCGCGCGAGACATGCCACCGGCTCGGCGTGCCGCACGTCACTCTCGACCTCCGTGAGGAGTTCCGCCGTGCCGTGGTCACGCCGTTCGTCCGGGGCTATGCGCGCGGCGAGACGCCGAACCCGTGCACCCGCTGCAACGGCGGCTTCCGCTTCGCAGAGCTGCTGGCCTTCGCGCGGCGCGCCGGCGCCGAACGGCTCGCGACCGGCCACTACGCGCGCATCGTCGAACGCGACGGCCGCCTGCTGCTCGCGCGGGGCGCGGCTGCGTCCAAGGACCAGAGCTACATGCTCGCGTCCCTCGACCCGCGGCGCCTCGCCCGGATCTCCTTCCCGCTCGGCGAGCAGGACAAGGATGCGACCCGCGCCGAGGCCGAGCGTGCCGGGCTCGCTGCCGCGCACCGCCCCGAGAGCCAGGAAGCGTGCTTCCTCGCGGGCGACGACTACCGCGAGTTCCTCCGCCGTCAGGGGCTCGAGCCGCGCGAGGGCGCGGTCGTCGGCGAAGACGGGACCGAGCTCGGCCTGCACGACGGCTTCTGGCGCTTCACACCCGGCCAGCGGCGCGGCCTCGGGCTGTCAGCAGCGGAGCCCCTCTACGTGCTCGGTACGCGTCCGGACTCGAACGCCGTCCTCGTCGGCCCGCGCGCGTCGCTCGCCCGCACGCGCGTGACGGCGCGCGGCCGCCTTTACGCCGACGTCGAGCGGGTGGAGGCGAAGCTCCGCTACCGCTCGCCCGCCGTCGGCGCGACCGTCGACCCGACACCACGGGGTTTCCGGCTCGAGCTCGACGAACCGGCGTACGGCGTCGCTGCGGGCCAGGCGGCCGTGCTCTACGACGGGGATACCGTCGTCGGATACGGGCTGATCACAGGTGCTCAGTAAGATCGCCGGGGAATGCTGGTCGTGGCATTCAGGTGGGCCGGAACCGTCGGCCACGTTTCCCCGTTCTTCCCCGGAGCGGAGGAGTCAGTCCTCCCGATGATCGGCAAGGTCGGAGGCAGCGAGGTGAACCGGATTACAGAAGGTGCGCAAATGCGGAGCGCGGATACGTGACGGCCGACGAGATCCGGCTCGTCATTCCGGCGGAAGAGGACTTTCGGCCGATCGCCCACCTCGTCGCGGGCGGCCTTGCGGCGCGGCTCGACGTGACCTACGACGACCTCGACGACCTGCAGGTCGGGATCGAGGCGCTGCTCGCTCTTCGCGACGACGTGGCAGAGCTCGTCGTCTCACTCTCCGCCGAAGCGGGAACGCTGCGAGCCTCGCTCGGGCCCTTCCCGCCCGAGGCGCTGGGCGACGACGACCCGGACGGCGGGCTGGACATTCATCGCGTTCTCGCGACCGTGTGCGACACGCACGAGATCCGGCAGCATGACGGTGCCGCCTGGGTCGAGCTGACGAAGCGGATCGCAAGTCCGGCCGGAGCGAGCGGATGACGCGGGTCGACGACAAGATTCTGCTTCGCCGCTACCACGAGGACGGAGATCTGCAGGCGCGCGAGCAGCTCATCGAGCAGTACATGTCGCTCGTGAGGTCCCTCGCGCGGCGCTACTCGTATCGCGGCGAACAGCTCGAGGATCTCGTCCAGATCGGAGCCATCGGGCTGATCAAGGCCATCGACCGCTTCGACCTCGAGCGCGGCGTCGAGCTGACGACGTACGCCACGCCGAACATCATTGGCGAGATCAAGCGGCACTTCCGCGACAAGGGCTGGTCGGTGCGCGTACCGCGCGGCCTGCAGGAGCTCAACGTCCAGCTCTCGCGGCTCGTCGAGCAACTCACCGTGCAGCTCGCCCGTTCGCCGACGATCCCGGAGCTCGCGAAGGCAGCCGGCGTCGAGGAGGAGGAAGTGCTCGAGGCGCTCGAGTCCGGCCGGGCCTACACCTCGCTCTCGCTGTCCGTCGGGGGTGGCGGAGGCGACGACGACGACCTCGACCCCCTCGAGTCGCTCGGCACCGAGGAGCACCAGTACGAGGTCTCGGAGGACCGGGCCGTGCTCGCGCCGGGCTTCAAGGTGCTGGACGAGCGCGAGCGCACGATCCTGCAGCTGCGGTTCTTCGAAGGGCTGACGCAATCCCAGATCGCTCAGCAGGTGGGCATCTCGCAGATGCACGTCTCCCGGCTGATCCGGCGCTCGCTCGAGAAGATCCGCGAGACGATCGCCGAGGACGAAGAGTCACTCACCCGCTAGCTGCCGGAGCTCGATCGTCGTAGGCTTCCGGCATCGCCACTGACACCCGTTCCGTAAGGCCGATGAGCGTGGAGCACCTCCGCGCCCTCGCGCACCCACTGCGTCTGCAGCTGCTGCAGGTTCTGCACGCCGAGGGGCCGGCCACCGCGTCGCAGCTGGGCCGCCGGCTTGGCGAGTCGAGCGGGGCAACGAGCTACCACCTTCGTGCGCTCCACCGAGCTGGGATGGTGGAGGAGGCCGAACAGCGGAACGGACGCGAGCGCTGGTGGAAGCGCTCGCCCGAGCGGCTGGTGATTCCGAACTCCGTTCCTCCCGACGCGTCCGAAACCGAGCGTGCCGAGCTCCAGGCGGCGCACGCCCAGATCGAGGGCATGTTCGTCGAACGGGACGAGGCGGCACTGCAGCGCTGGATGGAAGTCCGCTACGAGTTGCCGCTCGAGTGGCAGGACGCGCAGTGGATCGGGAACTTCCGCATGTGGGCCACTGCCGCCGAGGTTCTCGGTTTCGTGGAGTCGGTGCTCGAGCTGGCCGAGCCGATGCGGAAGGCGCCGGCCGCAGTCGATTCGGAACGGCAGGAAGTTCACTTCACGTTCCGCGTCCTGCCGCAGCAGCCGCCGCCCTAGCTGACAACACCCCAAAGGGTGTTTGCAATCTCCCTTTGTGAACGCTAGGTTCCCGGGCGCGCGCCGAATATAGGAGCGCGATCGAAACACCGAACAAGGGGGAAACGCGTGAAGGGAGCACACATGGGACATGGTCCGCGCCTGACCCTGGCCCTATTGGCCGTGGGGCTCGTCGCTACCGCGATCTCGGCGTCGGGCGGATCGGCGCACGCGGCGGCCTCCGCCAGTGCCTGCCTCGCTGGCACGGCTGCTACGCAGGGCCACTTCGGCGGTGTCATCAGCCCGGCGCTGATCGGTTGCCAGTCGCCGGTCGACGGTCGTGACAGCCCGGTCTCGAGCGGTTCTCCGCCGCTGCTCTTCCACGGAGGCCAGGTCATGGGCACGAGCTCGACTGGTCCGATCACTGTGACGCCGATCTTTTGGCACCCGCCTGGAGGCGACACATTTGCCTCCGGGTACGAGGGCCTCATCAATCAGTACCTCGCTGATGTCGCCCACGACAGCGGGAAGTACACCAACGTGTTCTCGACGCTGACCGAGTACTACGGCACCAACGGGAGCATCAATTACCAGATCCGGCGCGGCACACCGATTGACGACACGAACCCGCTGCCACCGGACGGCTGCAACGTGGATAACAAGGACCTCACCGGCATTTATCCGGACGGCTCCGGCTACAACGCCTGCATCGACGATGCCCAGGTGGACGCCGAGACGGCGAGCGTTGTCAAGGCGAACAACCTGCCGGTGAACCTCTCCCACATCTACGTGCTGTTCATCCCGAAACACGTCGAGACGTGCTTCAACGCGGGCCCGACGACGGCCCACAACCAGGCCTGCACGATCAACCATTCGAAGGTCCCCGGTGGGTACTGCGCGTACCACACCATGGACTCGAATCGCATGGTCTACGCGAACCTGTCCTATCCGATCTACCACTCGCCGCTTCAGACCGCCCTCTTCACGTGCGGCAGCGATGCGGGCATCGCGTTCGGCAGGGGACACCTCCAGTCGCCGAACGGCAATCCCGATGCCGATGTCGAGATCAGCCCGCTCAGTCACGAGATGTCCGAGGCGATAACCGATCCCGATGTCTCGACCGGTTGGTACGACGCGGTCGGCAATGAGAACGGCGACGAATGCGCCTACCGGTTCGACACGCCCCTCGGAGGCACGGCGGCCGACGGAAACGTCTACAACCAGGTGATCAATCGGCACCACTACCTGACCCAGACGGAGTTCAGCAACAAGGACTTCGCCAACACGGGCCTCGGGTGCTTGGAGAGCGAGCCAACGTTCCCCTAGTCCGAGAGACGCAGCAGAGCCGGGGACCGATCCATCGGTCCCCGGCTCTTTACGCGACCTTCCAGGCGCCGTAGATTTGAGCGGTGACCACGTGCTCCCAATGCGGAGCCGAGAACCCTGCCGGGCAGAGGTTCTGCGGCCAGTGCGGTAGCTCCCTCGCCGCCGAGTGCCCGGAATGCGGTGCGCAGAACGCGCCGGGGAACAAGTTCTGCGGGTCGTGCGGCGCTGCACTGGTCGGCGCAGCGGCAGCGCCCGCCGCGACCGAGACGGTCGCCGTCGCTCCGACTCCGCAGCCGGCGGCGGAGCGCCGCCTGGTCTCGGTGCTGTTCGCCGACCTCGTCGGTTTCACCGCGGCGTCGGAGAACCGAGACGCGGAAGAGACGCGCGAGCTCCTGTCCCGCTACTTCGACACCTCGCGGCGGCTGATCGAGCTCTACGGCGGAACGGTCGAGAAGTTCATCGGCGACGCGGTGATGGCCGTCTGGGGAACGCCGACCGCTACCGAGGACGACGCCGAGCGAGCCGTGCGCGCCGCGCTCGACCTCGTCACCGCCGTCTCGGCGCTGGGGGACGAAGTCGGAGTCCCCGAGCTGCGAGCGCGGGCAGGGGTTCTCACCGGCGAGGCTGCCGTCACGATCGGAGCCGAGGGACAGGGAATGGTGGCCGGCGACCTCGTCAACACCGCATCGCGTGTCCAGTCCGTCGCCCAGCCCGGCACCGTCTACGTCGGCGACTCGACTCGCCGGACGACCGAGCAGACGATCGCCTACGAGAGCGCGGGCTCCCACGAGCTGCAGGGCAAAGGAGGCCTCTACCCGCTCTATCGCGCTCTCCGGGTCGTGTCGGGCGCGCGCGGTGCGCTCAAGTCACAGGGGCTCGAGGCGCCGTTCGTCGGCCGCGGCCGGGAGCTGCGGCTGATCAAGGATCTCTTCCATGCGTGCGCCGACGACGGCAGGGCCCACCTCGTGTCGGTCACCGGAATCGCGGGAATCGGCAAGAGCCGGCTCACCTGGGAGTTCTTCAAGTACATCGACGGACTCCCGGCGCTGACGTACTGGCAGCGCGGCCGGTGCCTCTCGTACGGGGAGGGAGTCACCTACTGGGCCCTTGCCGATCTGGTGCGGATGCGCTGCCGAATCTCGGAGGACGAGGAGCCCGGCTCCGCGCTCGGAAAGCTCCAGACCTCCCTCGTCGAGTACATGCTGGACGAAGAGGAGCGGAAGTTCGTCGAGCCCCGCGTCGCGCATTTGCTGGGGCTCGAGGAGGGCCCGCGCTTCGAGCGCGACGACCTGTTCGCCGCCTGGAGGCTCTTCTTCGAACGGCTCGCGGACGCGAACCCGACCGCGCTCGTGTTCGAGGACATGCAGTGGGCGGATGACTCGCTGCTCGACTTCATCGACTACCTGCTCGAGTACTCGCGCGAATCGCGCCTCTTCGTTCTCACGCTGGCGCGGCCCGAGCTGCAGGAGTCCCGGCCGACCTGGGGCGCGGGGCGTCGCAACTTCACGTCGCTCTACCTCGAGCCTCTCTCCGCCGCTTCGATGGAGGAGCTGCTCGCCGGCCTCGTTCCCGGACTTCCCGAGGAGATTCGTGTCCAGATTCTCGAGCGCGCGGAGGGAGTGCCCCTGTACGCGGTCGAGACGGTGCGCATGCTTCTCGACCGCGGCGCACTCGTCCAGGACGGCCCGGTGTACAGGCCTGCGGGCCCGATTGCGTCGCTCGAGGTACCCGAGACGCTGCACGCGCTGATCGCCGCACGGCTCGACGGGCTCTCAGCCGAGGAGCGGCGTGCGCTCCAGGACGCATCCGTCCTCGGCAAGACGTTCAGCAAGTCGGCCCTGGCAACGCTCTCCGGGATCGCTCCGGAGACCGTCGAAGCTCTGTTGACCTCTCTTGTCCGCAAGGAAGTCCTCGCGCTTCAGGCCGATCCGCGCTCGCCGGAGCACGGGCAGTACAGCTTCCTCCAGGACCTCATCCGCCACGTGGCCTACGAGACGCTCTCGAAGCGGGAACGCCGTTCGAAGCATCTCGCGGCGGCCGCGAACCTCGAGTCCGCCCTCCCGGACGAAGAGGAGATCGTCGAGGTGCTCGCCTCCCATTACCTCGACGCCTACCGGGCCGCTCCCGAGGCGGAGGACGCGGACGAGATCAGAGCGAAGGCACGCGAGAAGCTGGCACTCGCCGGTGACCGAGCAGCCTCGCTGGCGGCCGCTCGGGAGGCTCAGCGCTACTTCGAACAGGCTGCCGAGCTAACCGACGATGAGATCACGGCCGCGGGCCTGCAGGTGCGCGCGGGCCAGATGGCCGGGAGACGAGTCAGGTACGAGGAAGCTCGAGCGCTTTTCGAGCGAGCGCATTCCACATATGAGCACGCAGGGATGAGTCATCCGGCGGCGCGCGTGGCGGCACGCCTCGCCGAGGTCGACTTTTACGAAGGCCACCTGGCCGAAGCCGTCGCCCGACTGGAGAAGGCCCTCGAGACGTTGGAGAGCGAAGATCCGGACGGCGACGTAGCCGAAGTCGCGTCGCAGCTCGGCCGCTTCCTCGCGCTGTCCGGGCGGTTCGACGAGGCGTTGCCGCAACTCGAGCAAGCCTTGGCGCTTTCCGAGGCGCTCGAACTCGGAGAGGTGTTCATCCAGGCGCTGATCAGCAAGGGCACTGTTCTCGGGCGTCTTGGCCGGCATCGCGAGTCGGAGATTCTGCTCGCGGCGGCGCTCGAGCGCGCGACCGCGCACGACATCTTGAGTGCGGGTACGCGGGCGGCGAACAATCTCGCGGCGATGCTCGAGGCTCGCGACGCCTTCGCTGAATCCGCGATCGTCAGCGAACGTTCGCTCGAGATCGCCCGCCGGATCGGCGATCGGAGGTTCGAAGGTTTCGTGCGCGCGGGCGGAGTCACGACCGACGTCGCACTCGGCAACTGGGACGAGGCGCTCGTGGCTGCCGATGAGGTCGACCCGGCCGAGGCATACAGCATCCAGGCTTCGTACGCGGTGGAGGTCGAATGCCGGCGTGGAGGGGTCGCGGACGCGCGTGAGCGCCTCAATCGGTACACGGCGGCCGCCCTGGACTCGAACGATCCCCAGATCGGCACGGCGTATGGTCTCTCGGAGGTAATCGTCCTGCGCGCGGAAGGAAATGTCCGCCAGGCGTTCGAGACCGCCGACCGGCAACTGCCGGAGAGCCTGAGCCTTGTGGGTATCGGGTCGATGGCCGTGAAGCTGCTGCTCGTAGAGGCTATGGAGTGCGCCTTCGAGCTGGGTGACGCGCAGAGGCTCGAGGAGCTCCTCGGCCTGATCGAGTCGCTCCCGTCCGGCGAGCGGACACCGCTCGTCTTGGCCCACGCGGCGCGCTTCCGCGCGAAGCTCGAGCCGGATGTGTCGCTCGCCGAGGCCGGCTTTCGTCGCGGGGAGGAGATCTTCCGCGAGCACGGTCTCGTCTTCCCGCTCGCGGTCACCCAGCTCGAGCACGCCGAGCGGCTGGCGGTAGTGGGTCGGTCGGCCGACGCCCGCTCGTTGCTCGAGGAGGCGCGCGAGACGTTCGAGCGGCTCGAGGCGCTTCCGTGGGTCGCGCGAACGCTGGAGGCCGGATCGGAGGACTACTTCCAGACGACTGGAACCGCGGTGACCTGAGCCGCGACGCCGAGGTACGGCCCGAGCCCGAAGCCGTCCTGGATCGTGCGAAGCACGCTGTAGGAGTAGGTCGTGTCGGGGTACTCGGCCGGCTTCACGAGCGGGCTGATCAGCGCGGTGGCGATGTGGCCGCCCGAGCCGAGGCCGTTCTTCGCGGCGAGGCCCCCCATGCGCTGATCCTCGTCATACGTGACGACGATGACGCTGTCGTCTCCGAACGCGGGCGAGGCCTCGATCAGCGGAACCTCTCGCGCGAGGAACTGGTCGAACTGCAGGTAGCGATTGTTGAGGGGCTTGCACTGCGCCTCGCCGTCGTCGCAGCCGTTCGGGATGACGAAGTTGAAATCGCCGACGTCGCCGCTCGCAAGGTCGGCGTTGAACGTCGCCATCCCGTCGTCCGGCGTGCCGGCGGGGACGTCGTTGGCGAGGCACTCGTCGTAGGGAATGTCGGTGTAATCGATCGGTGGGTTGCCGGTCGTGTAGAAGCCGGTCAGCGGGCAAGGCTCGTTGCTCGTGCAGCTCCCGCCCGATCCGGTGTCGCACTTGGCCGTTCCCGCCTCGAGCCACACCTTCCAGCTGAGCCCCGCGCCGTCGAGCTGGTGGAACAGGTTGTCGACGTCGTCGCGGCACGCATAGCCGAGGTCCTTCTGCTCGCACGGAGTGAACTGGCCGCTGGTGAGTGCGACGTAGTTCGACTGCGACCAGTGGGTCGCGGCGTAGTAGTTCGTGAACCACGCCGACGACGGCCTGATCGTCGTCATCAGATACGGCGCATTCGTGGCTGTCAGGTGCTGGTAGTCGGTGTTCTCGCCGATGACCACGAAGACGTGGCCGAAGCTGGGCACGCCGTCGGTGCCGCCACCGGCCGAGGACGCTTGCACAAGTGTCGCGAGCCCCACGGCTGCGACGGCGGCTGTGAGAAGGAGGCGAACGCGCATCGCCCGGGATCCTCGCAGGTCAGGCGCGGCGGCGGGAGCGGCCGCGGGCACGCTGCGAGCGCCGCAACGTGTCGAGCTCGGCGAGCGCCGCGCCTGCGCCTCGCGCGACCGTCGTCAGCGGCTCGTCGTCCTGGCTCACGGGAAGGCCGGTCTCGCGGCGGATGAGCTCGCCGAAGCCCGGCAGCAACGTGCCTCCGCCGACGAGGGTGACGCCGCGGTCGGCAATGTCCGAGGCGAGCTGCTCCGGCGTCTGCTCCAGGAGCTCCTTCAGCGCCGTGACGATTCGGTTCAGAGGCCGCTCGAGGGCGCGGCGGACTTCGTCTTCGCCGAGCGTGATGCGGGCGAGCATCCCGGTCGACATGTAGCGGCCGGCGACCTCGGCCTCGCGGACGACGGCGTGGCCTTCGAGCGCACTCCCGATCTCGAGCTTCACGCGCTCCGCCTGCTCGTGGCCGACCAACATGCGGTGCTGCTCCTGGACGAAGCGGACGATCGCGTCGTCGAGGTCGTAGCCGCCGACCGGCAGCGAGGTCGCGACGACAATCCCGCCGAGGGCGATCACCGCCATTTCGCTCGTGCCGCCGCCGACGTCGACGACGAGGGACGCAACGGCGTCCTCCACGGGCAGGCCGGCGCCGATCGCTCCCGCCATCGCCTCCTCGATCAGATGCGCCTCGCGAGCCCCCGCGGAGAGCGTCGCCTCGACCACTGCGTCTCGCTCGACCTGCGTCAACCCGCTCGGGACGCAGACGATCACCGCGCGGCGCAGTCGATTCCCGCCGACCATGCGGATGAACTGCCCGAGCATCTGCTCGGTCGTTTCGAAGTCCGCGATCACGCCGTGCCGCAGAGGCCGGGTCGCGACGATCGTCGCTGGCGTGCGGCCAAGCATCCGCCGCGCCTTCTCGCCGACGGCGTAGACCTGGCCCGTCTGCTGGTCCATGGCGACGACGGACGGCTCGAAGAGGACGATGCCCTCGCTACGACGGAAGACGACGGTGTTCGCCGTCCCGAGGTCGACCGCCAGATCCGTCCCGGCTGCGAGCGACGGCAATCTCAACAAGCGCTTCTCCACGTCGACCCCGCAACGCCGGGGTCGGCGCCGCGGCTAGAACCGTAGCTACGTGTGACTGAAGCCGAGGTTGAGGAGCGTCCTCGCGTCGCCGTAGATGTTCGGCGAGTCGAGGACGACCGCGATGAGCTTCTTGCCGTGTCGCGTCGCCGTCGCCACGAGACACCAGCCCGACTCGTGCGTGTAGCCGGTCTTGACGCCGTTCGCGCCGTGGTAGGTGTGCAGGAGGTAGTTGTTGTTGAGGTAGATCTTGGAGTTCGTGGGAGCGACCCAGCGCACCTGGATCCGTTTCGTCCGCACCAGCCGGGTGAAGCGCGGATTCCGCAGCGCGTAGCGGGTCAGCGCGGCGAGATCCCACGGCGTCGAGTAGTTCCCCTTGTCGATCACGCCGCTCGGAGTCGTGTAGTGCGTGTCGTGCAGGCCGAGCGTGCGAGCCTCCGCATTCATCTGGCGCAAGAACGCGTGAATCGAGCCCGCGGAGGAGATGGCCAACTGCGCCGCGTCGTCGTTGCCGGAGTAGAGGAGCAGCGCGTAGAAGAGCTTCCATGCCTTGACCCGCTCGCCCGGGCGAAGCCCTTCCTTGACCAGGGCCACTGTCGTCACCCGCTCGTCGACGGTGATCGTGCTCTGCCACGGCACCTCGCGCAGCGCGAGGGTGGCGGTCATGATCTTCGTCAGCGAGGCGATCTTCCGCCGATCGTGTGCGCGCCTGGCCCAGAGGACGCGGCCCGTGTGCGCGTCGACGACGATCGCGGCGGGCGCGGCGACCCGGACGTGCACCCGGCCTTCGAGGAGCGGAGCCCCCTGGAGGAGGGGAAGCGGCACCTGCGGGGCGGAGTCCGTGACCGTCTTCGCTACGGGCTTGCTCTTGGGACGCTGGACGGCTGCCGGATGGTGCGTCGTCTTGAGCGCACGGCGGGCGAACCACGCACCAGCGCCTGCGGCGACGAGCACGACCAGGACAAGCAGAAGAACCCTGCCCGCACGGGATCGGCGCCTCCTCCGCCGACGCTCAACCGGGATGAGCACGTCGAGCGACACGGCCCGAGGGTAGCGTCCTCTGCGGTCGGCTCCTACCAGCCCCGCTCCTAGAATGGCCGCCGTGCGCACCACAGCCGAGCTGCGGGAGGGGTTCCAGTCGTTCTTCGAGGAGAAGGGTCATTTGCGCTGTCCGTCCGCCTCCCTGATCCCGCGCGCGGACGACCGCTCGACGCTCTACACGAGCGCCGGCATGCAGCCGCAGATGCCGTTCTTCCTCGGCCGTGAAGCGCCGCCCGCACCGCTCACGACGACGTGCCAGAAAGTCTTTCGCACGCCCGACATCGACGAGGTGGGGCTCGACACCTTCCACCTCACGTTCTTCGAGATGCTCGGCAACTTCTCGTTCGGCGAGTACTTCAAGGAAGGCGCGATCGCGTACGCGACCGAGTTCATCCAGGAGCGCCTGAAGCTCGACTGGGACCGCGTCTGGGTCAGCGTGCACGCCGGCGATCCGGGCCTGAAGCTCGGCCCGGACGAGGAGGCGATCGGCCACTGGGAACGGATCGGCATGCCATCGGAACGGATCGTCCCGCTGCCGTCATCGGAGAACTTCTGGTCGGTCGGCGGCCCCGGGCCATGCGGCCCGGACTCGGAGATCTACTGGGACTGGGGCGAGGAGACCGGCTGCGGCAACGAGGACTGCCTGCCGGGCTGCACGCGCTGCGAGCGCTTCCTCGAGATCGGGAACCTCGTCTTCATGTCGTACGAGCTCCACGGCGACGGCACGCTCACCGAGCTACCGAGCAAGAACATCGACACCGGCTGGGGGCTCGAACGCGTCGCGCGCGCCGTGCAGGACGTCGCGTCGGTCTACGACACCGACGGCTACCAGCTGATCATGGACTGGGTGGCCGAGCAGTCCGGCGCCGCGTACGGCTCGTCCGAGGACGCCACGAAGGCGCATCGCGTCCTTGCCGACCACGGGCGCGGGATGACGTTCATCGCCGTCGAGGGCGTGACGCCGTCGAACGAGGGTCGCGGCTACGTCCTGCGCCGCGTCATTCGCCGTGCCGTGCAGCACGGGCTGCGGATCGGGATGCAGGCGCCGTTCCTGCCCGGCCTCGCCGACGTGGTGATCGAGCAAATGGGCGTGGCCTATCCCGAGCTGGTCGAGCATCGGGACGACATCCACCGCGTGCTCGCCGCTGAGGAGGAGCGCTTCGGCGAGACGCTCGAGCGCGGCATGGCGAAGTTCGAGGAGGCTGCCGCCAAGGGCGAGCTTACGGCGAGAGACGTCTTCGAGCTGTACACGACCGACGGCTTCCCGCCCGAGCTCACCGAGGAGCTCGCGCGCGAGCGTGGCCTCGCCTTCAACGCCGAGGAGTACACGCGGTTGATGGAGGAGCACCAGGAGATCTCCCGCCAGAGCAGCACTGCGCGCTACGAACCGCGCTTCAGCGGAGCGCCGCGGACGGAGTTCGTCGGCTACGAGCAGATCGACGTGCGCACCACGATCACGGCCTTCGCCGACCTCGGCGACGACTTCTTCCAGGCGAAGCTCGCCGACTCGCCGTTCTATCCGGCGGGCGGCGGCCAGGTCACCGACACCGGTTGGATCGAGAAGGAGGACGGCTCGCGGGCCGACCTCGTCGAGGCGCTGCGCCTCGAGAACGACCAGGAGCTCGTATTTCGCGGCAACGGCTTCGCGGAAGGCGACCGTGTGCGCGCCGTCGTGGCGTGGAACGTCCGCTATCCGACGATGGCGAACCACACAGCGACGCACGTCCTGCACCACGTCCTGCGCGAAGTGCTCGGCGAGCACGTGAAGCAAGCCGGCTCGGCCGTGCGTCCCGACAAGCTCCGCTTCGACTTCACACACCCCTCGCCGCTGACGCCGGTAGAGCGCGCCGAGGTGGAGAGCCGCGTCAACGAGCGCGTGTTCGCGAACATGCCGGTGCGGATCTTCGAGACGCCGCTCTCGGAGGCGCGCGATCTCGGCGCGATGATGCTGTTCGGCGAGAAGTACGGCGACGTCGTGCGCGTCGTCGACATCGATGGCTGGTCGGTGGAGCTCTGCGGTGGTACGCACGTGCGCTCGACCGCGGAGATCGGGCCGTTCGCCGTCCTCTCCGAGAGCTCGGTCGGCGCCGGATCGCGGCGGATTGAAGCCGTCACCGCAGGCGAGGCGTTCGCGCTCCTGCACGAGCGGGCACGCGAGGCGGATGCATTGCGCGGCGAGCTCGAGCAGGCCCGGAAGGACGCAAGGCGGCCGAACCAGTCGGAGCAGGCGGAGATCGTCTCCCAGGACAAGGAGGGCGGCGTACTGCTCGTCGAGGTGAAGAGCCTGAAGGGCGGTCCGCTGCGGGACTTCTCCGACCGGATCCGGCAGCAGGAGAAGGCGGACGGAGCGATCGTGGCGTCGCGCGACGATGGGCGTGTGTTCCTCGTCGTCAACTTCGACCAGTCGCTCGTCGCCCGCGGGCTCGACGCGGTGCAGGTGATCCGCGAGCTCGGCAAGCACATCGGCGGAGGCGGGGGAGGCAAACCGACGCTCGCCGAGGCAGGCGGCAAGAACCCCGACGGCATCGCCGACGCGCTCGCCGCGGCGAAGGAGCTCGTCGCCCCGTAAAGATGCCGGCGTGAAGGTGATGGCCCTCGACTACGGCTCCGCGCGCACGGGAGTCGCGGTCTCAGATCCGACCGGAACGCTCGCCCGGCCGATCGGCATCGTCGCGCAGGCGGGCTCCGAGAGCGGCCTCGCCGAGCTGGCGCGGCTGGCCCGCGACGAGGACGTGGAGCGCGTCGTCGTCGGGCTTCCGTTGACGCTCCGCGGCACGCGCGGCGAGCAGGCGACCGAGACCGAGCGGTTCGTGGAAGCGCTCCGCGGCGTCCTCGATCTGCCCGTCGAGCTCTTCGACGAGCGCTTCACGACCGACCTCGCGCAGCAGACGCCGGGCTCGGCGCCCGAGGACGCGCTCGCCGCGGCTCATCTTCTCTCGACCTACCTCGAATGGTGCGCGGCGCGCTCCTAGGGCTCTGCGCCGCGCTTCTCCTTACCGCGGCGGCCGGCTGCGGCGGAGGCGGAAGCCAGCCCCCGACCACCACCATCCGGCAGCTGCGTCAATTCCGGGTCCTCTTCCCGGAAGGGTTCACGCGTGATCAGATGGCGGCGCGCGCGCAGGCCGTGGCGAAGATCGCCGTGCACGAATCGAAGCGGAAGGTGAAGCTGTCGGGAAGCTCGTATGCCGCGGCAACCGCCAAGCCGCGCGTCATCGCGGGCTTCGGCAGGAAGAAGCTGCCCCTCGAAGGCTTCCTCTTCCCGGACACCTACAACTTCGACCGTAAGACGACTTCGGCGCAGCTCGTGAACGTGCAGCTCCAGGAGTTCACCGCGAAGTGGGCGACGCTGAACCTCTCGTACGCGAAGAGCAAGAACCTCACGCCGTACGACGTCCTCACGATCGCATCGATGATCGAGAAGGAAGCGGTTGCGCCGGCCGATCGGCCCAAGGTGGCGCGCGTCATCTACAACCGGCTGCACCTCGGAATGACGCTCGGCATCGACGCCACGATCCGCTACGCGCTGCACATCCCGGGGACGAAGTCGTTGACGGAGTCGGAGCTGGCGAACCCGACGCCGTACAACACGCGGCTGCACGCCGGTCTGCCCCCGACGCCGATCGCGAACCCCGGGCTCGCGTCGATGCAGGCGGCTGCCGATCCCGCGAAGGGCCCGTGGCTGTACTTCGTGGCAGAGCCGGACAAGGTGCACACCTATTTCACCGCCAGCGCGCAGGCTTTCGAGGAATACAAAGCCACGCATGGCTACGGGTGATCGCCGGCGCGTAGCGCTGCTCGGCCATCCGGTGGCGCATTCGCTCTCGCCCCGGATGCAGAACGCGGCCTTCGCGGCCGCCGGGCTCGACTGGGAGTACGTGCTGCGTGACGTCCTGCCGGAGGAGCTGGACGCTGCCGTGCGCGAGCTCGAGTACGCGAACGTCACGGCGCCGTACAAGCTCGACGCCGCACGGATCCTCGCCGCAGACGTGCCGTCGGTGAACACGATCGTGCGCGGGCAAGGATGGTCGACGGACACGGCGATCCTCGAGCAGGTGGGCGACGCCGCGGCCGCGGCGATCGTCGGAGACGGCGGCGCGGCCGCGGCCTTCCGGCACGCGCTGCCGTCGGCCCGCGTGTTCTCCCGCCGCGGGGAGTGGCCACCGGACGTGAGCGACGCCGACGTCGTGATCCACGCCACGCCGGTGCGGGACGGGGTGCTGTTCAAGCTGCGGCCGGGCCAGACGTTGATAGACCTCCCGTATCCGCGGACAGCGACGGCGGAAGCCGCGGCGTCGGCAGGAGCCCGCGTCCTCGACGGTCTCGAGGTGCTCGTCGCGCAGGGCGCGGCGAGCTTCGAGCTATGGACCGGCCGTCCGGCGCCCGTCGGCGCGATGCGCCAAGCCCTAGGCTTGTCGGCGTGAGCTCGAACTTCATCGAGATGTTCGCGTTCGACGACGGCGAGGACGCCGACGAGGATTCCGAGCGCGAGCCGCCGCACAGGCCGCCCTGGTTCGGTCCGCCCGAGGATGAGCTCGGCGCGGCAGTCCCGCTTGGTCTGGTCATTGCCCGCTCCGACAAAGGAGTGGTCGCGCTCTCGCACGCGATCGTCTACTCGTCGGGCCTCACGCTGGACGTCATCGCCGCGGCGCGCGGACTGAGCAATTCGCAGTCGAACCGGCTCTTCCACGAGCAGCACGTCTTCGAAGAGGGAGAGGAACCGCCCTCCGGATTCCTGCGGATCGGCCTCGAGCTACCGGACGGCGAGCGTGTCTCGAATCTCGGGGGGAGAATGGGCCGTCGCTTCATGAAGCCCGACGAGGAACCCGACGGCCCCGTGTTCATGCCGGTCGGCGGCGGAGGCGGGTCCGGAGGTCAAGGACGCGTGAGGATGAATCCTGCGTTCTGGCTCTGGCCGCGTCCCGAGGCCGGAGCGATGCGCGTGTTCTGCGAGTGGCCGGTCCTCGAGATCTCGCTCTCGACCGTCGAGATCGACACGGCCGAACTCCTTGCCGCCGCCGAGCGAATCGTCTCGCTTTGGCCCTCTGCTTGACCGAACGCTGTCAAGGGCATAGAACGAGCACGATGCGCAGCTGCAGGGCATGCGGGGGAGGGGTGCAGGACGACTTCCGCTTCTGCCCGCACTGCGGCAAGGCGCAGCGGACGAAGATCGTCGAGTACTTCCGCGGCCACCCGGACGTCGGCGACGGCGGGCTCCGCGTCTCCGTCTACCTCACGGAGCCGCAGCACGCCCGTCTCAGCGTCTGGCACGGGGAAGAAGCCGAGGCGGCCATCTCGCTCGACCCCCACGAGTCGGCGCGGCTGAGCCGGTTTCTCCTCTCGGTGAGGCCCCACCGGCAGCGGAGCCTCGTCTCGCGAGTTCTTTCGCGGCTCTAGCCCACTACGCTCTCCCGCATGACGCTCGAGCTGGCAACGGCCGGCGAGTCGCACGGGCCTGCGCTCGTCGCGATCGTCTCGGGTCTTCCCGCGGGGCTCGTGCTCGAGAAGGACGTGATCGACGCCGACCTCCGCCGGCGCCAGCAGGGCTACGGCCGCTCGCCGCGCCAGCAGATCGAGACCGACGAGGTCGAGGTGCTCGCCGGCCTCCGGCACGGGCGCACGCTCGGCACGCCGCTCGCGCTCGTCGTCCGGAACCGCGACCACAAGAACTGGACGTGGGGGATGAGCCCGTGGCCGCCCGACGGCGAGCCGGAGGGGAAGGGGACGAAGCCGGTCACGCTCCCGCGGCCGGGACACGCCGACCTGGCCGGAGTGCAGAAGTACGGGCTCGCGGACGTTCGCGATGCGCTCGAGCGCGCATCGGCCCGGCACACGGCGGTCTATGTCGCCGCGGGTGCTGTTGCGAAGACCCTCCTTCGCCAGATCGGGATCGAGGTCGCGGGGGAGGCTCTGCCGGAGGCGGGGGCGGATCCCGCGGCGGTCGACGAGGCGCGCGCGGAGAAGGACACGCTCGGCGGGAGAGTCGAGGTGCGCGCTCGAGGCGTCCCGCCGGGCTTTGGCAGCTACGCCCGCAGGGAAGACCGGCTCGACGCGCGTCTGGCGGCCTCTGTGATGGGGATCCAGGCTGTCAAGGGAGTCGAGATCGGGGACGGCTTCGCACTCTCCGCGCTGCGTGGGTCGGAGGCGCACGACGAGATTGGCACCGACAAGCGGAGGACGTCGAATCGCGCCGGCGGCATCGAGGCCGGCGTCTCTAACGGTGAGGAGATCGTCGTCCGGTCTGCGATGAAGCCGCTGCCGACCTTGATGAGGCCGCTCGCCTCCGTCGACCTCGAGACCGGAGAGGCGGCAACCGCGCTCGTCGAGCGCAGCGACGTCTCCGCTGTCGAGGCGCTCGCGGTCGTCGCCGAGGCGGCGGTCGCGTGGGAGCTCGCGTGCGCGGCTCGGGAGAAGTTCGGCGGCGACGCGCTCGGCGACTTCGTCGGCGCCTGGTGCGCCTACGTGGAGCGGATCTGAAGAAGCACGTCGCGATCGTCGGCTTCATGGGTGCCGGCAAGTCGACCGCAGCCCGCGAGCTCGGCGGCATCGACGCCGACGATCTCGTCGAAGCGGAGGCCGGCAAGCCCATCACGGAGATCTTCCGCGAGGAGGGGGAGGCCGCTTTCCGCACGCTCGAGGAGCAGGCGATCGTGCTCGCGCTCGGCGGCGGTGCGGTCACCTCGCCGGCCGTGCGGGACGCGCTCGCCGACACGTTGACGATCTGGCTCGACGTCGACGTCGACACCTGCTGGGAGCGCGTGAAGCGAAGCGATCGCCCGCTCGCGCAGGACGAAGCAGCGTTCCGCCGCCTCTACGAGGAGCGCCGGGCGCTCTACGCGGACGTCGCCGACGTCGTCGCAAAGGACGTGCACGACGTGGTGCTGGCCGCTGCAGGCGTGCACTTCGAGCGCGGTGCGCTCCAGCGGCTCGGCGAGCTCGTCCCCGGTGACGGCGCTGTCGCGCTCGTGTCCGACTCGCAGGTCGCAGGGATCCACGGGATGGACGCGCAGCTCGCGCTCGGGTCGCGGCTCGCGGAGACGCACGAGCTGCCCCCGGGTGAAGAGGCAAAGACGCTTGCCGCGGTGGACCGGCTGTGGCAGGAGCTGCGACTCGACCGCGGTGGAACGATCGTGGCGCTCGGCGGCGGCTGCACGACGGACGCGGCCGGCTTCGTCGCCGCGACCTATCTCCGAGGTATCGCCTGGACTCCTGTGCCGACGAGCCTCGTCGCACAGGTCGACGCCGCGATCGGCGGCAAGACGGCGATCGACCTCCCGCAGGGCAAGAACCTCGTCGGCGCCTTCCACTGGCCTGCGCGAACGTTGGTCGACCCGGCGCTCCTCGAAACCCTTCCCGAGCCGCAGCGCCTCGAGGGGATGGCCGAGGTCGTCAAGACCGGACTCCTTGCGGGCGAGCCGCTCTGGGAGCTGCCGGACGACGAGCTCGTCCGCCGCTGCGCCGCTTTCAAAGCCGCCGTTTGTCTCCGCGACCCGCACGAGCGCGGCGAGCGCGCGATCCTCAACCTGGGCCATACGTTCGCGCACGCACTCGAGGCCGCGGCCGGGTACGAAGGGCTGACACACGGGCGCGCGGTCGCGCTCGGCCTCCTCGCAGCGCTGCGCCTCTCGGGCCGCGACACGCAGGTCGTGGAGGAGGTGCTGCGGCCCGACCCCGCCCGCGTCGACCGCGAGCGCGCGTGGCAGGCGATGCGACGAGACAAGAAGGCCCGCGAGGGAGAGATCCGCCTCGTCCTGCTCGGCCCCGACGGGCCGCGACCCGGCGTCGTCCTCCCAGAGGCCGAGGTGCGCCGCGAACTCGATAGGTTGATTGCGTGAGGGTGTCCGTTCTCAACGGCGTCAACTTGAACATCCTCGGCCGCCGCGATCCGAAGCTCTACGGAGGGCTCACGATCGCCGAGCTCGAGAGCCGGATCTACGAGTGGGCGCGGAAGCTCGAGCTGACCGTGCAGTGCCGGCAGACGAACGACGAGGGTGAGTTCGTCAAGTGGTGTCACGACGCGTACGACATCGTCGACGGGATCGTCCTCAACCCCGGTGCCTGGACGCACTACGCGTGGGCGATTCACGACGCGCTCGAGCCGCTCACGATCCCGATCGTCGAGGTGCACCTCTCCAACGTCGACGAGCGTGAGGAATGGCGGCACAAGTCCGTCATCAGCGACCTCGTCGCCACGCGCTTCACCGGCCACGGCCCGGACGGCTACAGGATGGCGCTCGAATATCTGAAGGAGCACAACGCATGAGTGAACGGATCGAACGGCTGCGCGAGCTCCTCGAGGAGCCGCTTCTCATCACGAACCCCGTCAACGTCCTCTATCTGACCGGCCTCGACAGCTCGAACGTCGCCCTACTCGTCGAGCCGGAGCGGGCGCGGCTCTTCACCGACTTCCGCTACATCGAGGCGGCACGCGCGTGCGAGGGAGTCGAGGCGGTGCAGACCAAGCGCACGCTGATCGGCTGGCTCGCGGAGGAGCTCGAGGGCCGGATCGGCTTCGAGTCGAACGTCCTGCCGTGGTCGTTCGCCGAGCAGCTCCGCGAGGGCGGGATCGACCTCGTCGCGCGGAAGGGGCTCGTCGAGCAGCTGCGTGCAGTCAAGGACGAGCAGGAGCTCGACACGTTCCGGCAGGCCTGCGCGATCACCGACCGGATGTTCGAGCGGCTCGTGAGCGAGGTGCAGTTCGTCGGCCGCCGCGAGCGCGACGTCGCGTGGGACATCACGCGGCTCTTCCACGAGGAAGGCGCGGAGGAGCAGGCGTTCGAGTCAATCGTCGGCGCCGGGCCGACGGGCGCGCAGCCGCACGGAAGAGCCGGCGACCGCATCATCGAGTCCGGGCAGCTCGTCGTGATCGACACCGGGTGCCGTGTTGGCGGCTACGTGTCCGATTACACGCGAACGCTCGCCACGGGCGAGCTCGACGGCGGGATGCGGGAGGCGTACGACGTCGTCTTCGCGGCGCAGCAGGCGGGGGTCGACGCGATCCGGGCCGGTGTGACCGGCGTCGAGGCAGACGCCGCGGCCCGCAACGTGATCGAGGCGAGCGCGTTCGCCGGCACGTTCGGGCACGGCCTCGGCCATGGTCTAGGCCTCGACGTCCACGAAGCGCCGCGGCTGTCGACGGAGAGCTCCGACACGCTCGCGGCCGGCAACGTCGTGACCGTCGAGCCGGGGGTCTATCTCCCGGGCCGCTTCGGGATCCGAATCGAGGACGACGTCATCGTCACCGAGGACGGCCTGGAGAACCCGGTCCGGTTCACGAAGGAGCTCACCACCGTCGGCTAGCTACCATCGTGCGCCGTGGCCGAGCAGGTCGACACCAACAGCTTCAAGAACGGGATGCATATCGAGCTCGACGGCAAGGTGTGGCGGATCGTCGAGTTTCAGCACGTGAAGCCCGGCAAGGGCGGCGCGTTCGTCCGCACGAAGCTCAAGAGCCTCGACGCGGGCGCCGTCGTCGACCGCACGTTCCGCGCCGGCGAGAAGTTCCCGCGCATCCGCACCGAGACGAAGAGCGTCCAGTACCTCTACGACGACGGCTCGGACGTGCACTTCATGGACGAGGAGACGTACGAGCAATTCGCGCTTCCGCACGCCGATGTCGCCGCCGAGCTGCCCTACATGCAGCCGAACGCCTCGGTGCAGATCCTCAGCGTGGGCGGGAAGCCGTCGAGCCTCCAACTCCCCGCGTCGGTCGAGCTCGCGGTGGTGGAGACGGAGCCCGGGATCAAGGGGGACACGGTCTCGAACGTGACGAAGCCGGCGAAGCTCGAGACGGGCGCGGTGGTGAACGTCCCGCTGTTCGTCAACGTGGGCGATCGACTCAAGGTCGATCCTCGCGAGGGTCGCTACATCTCGCGCGCGTAGGGCGCAGCGAGCGCCCGCGATAGGCTCCTGCGCGTGCCGTCGCTCGCCGACACGACCATCCGCCTGCTTGGACAGGAGCCGCTCGCAGGACGGGTTCCCGCGGCGGAGCAGCTTCGGCTCGCGGAGATCCTCGACAAGGCAGGGTTCGCGTACCTCGAGGTCTCCGGCGGTGGTTGCTTCGACGCCGCGGTCAAGCGTGGCGTCGAGAGCCCGTGGGAACGGATCCGCGCCCTCAAGGCGCGTGTCAAGACGCCGCTCGGGCTCGCGCTGCGCGGACGCTTCCTCGTCGGCTCGCGCCCGGTCGACGCCGACTTCTCCCGCCGTTTCGTCGCGTCCGCAGCCGAGAACGGCATCGACGTCTTCCGCCTGCACGACCCCCTCAACGACGTCTCGAACCTGCGGGAGGCCGCCGAGGCGATCGTCGCGGCCGAGCGCGACTTCGAGGCGGGGCTCGTCTACAGCCCCGGCCGCACCGGCGAGATCGAGACGCTGATCGAGCGGGCTCGTATGCTGCCCGAGCTCGGCGCGGTTCGCGTCCTGCTCCACGACCCGACGGGCTCGCTCCAGCCTCACACCGCGGAGGATCTCGTGCACGCGCTCGCCGAGGCGAGCGGGCTCCCGGTCGGGATCTACGCCCAGGGAGCGGGCGGAAGCGCGCTCGCGGCTGCTCTCGCAGCGGCGAAGGCGGGAGCGCAGCTCATCGCGTGCGCGATTTATCCGCTCGCGCTGACGCTTCACCGATCCTCGGGCGAGGCTCTCGCGGAGGCGCTCAGCGGCGCCGGCCTCAACACAGGCGTTGACGTCGACAGACTGTGGGAGGCGACCGACCTCCTCGACGAGCACATCGGCGACGAGCTCGTGACGCCGCTCGTGCCGCGAATCGCGGTGCTCGCGGCGCGCCATGACATTCCGGCGAGCGTCGTCGCGGGGATCGACCACTCGCTGCAGGCCGAGAGTGCCGCGGACCGGCTCGACGAGGTGCTCGCAGAGCTGGACCGGATCCGGGCCGAGACCGGTTGGCCGCCGCTCGCCTCCCCGATCGGGCAGGTGCTCGCCTCGCAGGCGCTGATCAACGTTCTCTCCGCCAGCCGCTACCTCACCCTCGTCGACGAGGTTCGCGCGCTTGTCACCGGCGCCTTCGGCACGCCGCCGGCGCCGATCGATCCGGCACTCGAGCGCGTCGTCCAGCTCACCGCCGATCCGGACAGCGAGGAGGACGTCACGCCGCCGCTCGACCAGGTGCGCGAGCGCGCCGGAGACTTCGCGGCAAGTGAGGAAGAGCTGCTCCTGCTCGGCCTGTTCGGTGAGGAGGCCGAGCAGCTGCTCCGCGGAATCCGCAGTCGCGGCCGCCGCGACGACGACTCGCGGATGGACGAGACCCGGGCGCAGCGCGTCCAGGAGATCGTCCGGATCGTGCAGGAGTCGGGCATCGGCGAGGTGACGATCGAGGAGAACGGGATGCGGATCCAGGTCCGCTCGACCCCGGATCTCCCGGCCGTCGCTCCGGGCGACGCGCCTCTCGCGCCGGTACCCGAGCCCGGGGAGCAGGCCACGAGCGCTGTGAGCGGCACGCTACTCCGTGTCGAGTCGCCGATGGTCGGCACCTTCTACCGCTCGCCGCAACCCGGAGCGCCTGCCTTCGTCGAGGTGGGCGACGTCGTGGCGCAGGGGCAGACCCTCTGCATCCTCGAGGCGATGAAGCTCATGAACGAGGTGAAGGCAGAGGTCGAGGGCGTCGTGCGCGCGGTGCACGCCGAGAATGCGCAGCCCGTCGAGTTCGGCCAGCTCCTCTTCGAGGTCGAGCCGCTCGCCGGCCGGCCTACGCTCTAGTCGAGCCAGCCGCCGTAGGCCACGAAGCGCCGCGGCGGGAAGCGGGCGTACGCCTCGTTCTGCGGCGTGCCGGGCTCGATGCCGGCTCCGTGCTTGATCGCCGTTTCGTTGACCGTGTACTCGCTCTCGCCTTCCTTGCCCCGGCGCTCGCCGTCCGGGCCGATCTCCGTGTGCCGCTCGCGTGAGCCGACGCCGAAGACGACACAGCCCTGCGGGCCGCCGACGATCGTGTGCTCCGTGTACGGAGGGCAGTGGACGAAATCCCATCGGCGCAGCGGCCGCTCTTGCCCTTCGACGATGAGCGTCGCGGTACCCGAGAGGATCAGGAAGTCCTCCTCGTCGCTCTCCCAGTGGTACATCGACATCGGCTCGCCGGGTGGGAGCACGTCGATCCCGAGCCCGATCTGGTCGAAGAGGATGTCCCCGCCGAAGTTCGTCGACTGCCCCCTGCCCTCGGACTCCCGCCAGCGGACGTCCTCGGCGTTGACGACGAACCAGCCGTCGCCTTTGTAGACCAGTCCATGCTCGGTCTCCTCGAGCTGCGCCTCGGGAACGTTCACCGGCCGGACCATAGACTCTCGCCGTGTTCAACCGAGTCCTCGTAGCGAACCGAGGCGAGATCGCAGTCCGCGTGATCCGGGCGCTGCACGAGCTCGGGATCGAGGCGGTCGCCGTCTACTCCACGGCGGACGAGGAGTCGCTCCACGTGCGCCTCGCCGACCGCGCCGTGCGGATCGGCCCACCCGCAGCCGCCGAGAGCTATCTGCGCATCCCCGCGCTCATCGCCGCCGCCGAGACGACCGGCTGCGGGGCCGTCCACCCCGGCTACGGCTTCCTCTCCGAGAACGCCGACTTCGTACGGGCCTGCGAGGACAACGACCTCGTCTTCATCGGGCCGTCCGCGGAGACGATGGAGCGGATGGGCGACAAGGCGCGCGCGAAGGCGGAGATGCGTGCGGCAGGAGTCCCGCTCGTCCCTGGCAACGAGGGTGTCACAGGCCCGGAGGCGGCCCGTGTGGCAGCCGAGGAGCTCGGGTTCCCTGTGCTGCTGAAGGCGGCGGCCGGCGGCGGCGGGAAGGGGATGCGGGTCGTGCAGGAGGCCGGCGACGTCCACGACGCGTACCAGCGGGCGGCCGCGGAGGCACTGGCCGCTTTCGGGGACGGCTCGCTCTACGTCGAAAAGGTGATCACGCCGGCGCGCCACGTCGAGATCCAGGTGCTGTGCGACAATCACGGCACCGTCCTCACCTGCGGCGAGCGCGAGTGCTCGATCCAGCGCCGCCACCAGAAGCTGATCGAGGAGTCGCCGTCGCCGGCTCTCGACGCGGAACTGCGGGAGGAGATGGAGGCCGCAGCCGAGCGCGCGTGCCGGCACATCGGCTATCGCAACGCCGGCACGATCGAGTTCCTCGTCGGCCCCGACGGCTCGTTCTCCTTCATCGAGATGAATACACGGCTGCAGGTGGAGCACCCGGTGACCGAGCTCGTCACCTCGCTCGACCTCGTGCGCGAGCAGGTGCGCGTCGCCTCCGGCGAGCAGCTGGCGCACGGCGGCCGCGCCGGCCCGCGCAGCGGCCACGCAATCGAGCTGCGCATCAACGCCGAGGATCCGGCACGCGACTTCGCGCCCGCTCCGGGTCAGATCACTCGCTTCCGGCCGCCGCTCGGGCCCGGGGTCCGCGTCGACACATTCGTCGATGAGGGAACGACGATCTCGCCGTACTACGACTCGCTCATCGCGAAGGTGATCGTCCATGACGCGAGCCGCAAGCTCGCGATCGACCGTGCGCAGCGCGCTCTCGGGGAGTTCGAGATCGAAGGAGTCCCGACCACGCGATCCGTGCTCTCCGACATCCTCGCGAGCGACGAGTTCCGGAGCGGCGAGTACTCGACGTCGTTTCTGGAGGAGGCCGGCGCCCGGCTGCCAGCACTGGCCGGTTCCTCGTGAGTCGCATCCTCGCCCAGGACAGCGGTGGCTCGGTGCGCGTGAGCGAGGTCGCGCTGACGGAGATCGTGCGGCGTGCCGTTGCGTCGGTCGAGGGGGCGCGGTTGCGCAAGGGGCGCCGGAGGCTCGGCGTCGAGCTCGAGGGCGGGCGCGCCCGCGCCGATCTGCAGCTCGCAGTCGAGTACGGCCGTGTCCTCCCGGAGGTCTCGGCAGCCGTGCAGGAGCGCGTGGCCGACGCACTCGCGCGCATGTGCGACGTCGAGGTCGAGGCGGTTCACGTCACGGTCGAGGAGCTCGATCGCCCGTGAGCACGATCAGCCGCCGCGAGGCTCGCCGCGCCGCGGTGTTCATGCTCTTCCAGTGGGACGTCACCGGCCGCCCGCTCGGCTCGCTCTACGAGGGTGACGTCGACGACTACACGCGCCGGCTCGCCGGCGCGGTGACCGAGCACGCGGCTGCGCTCGACGCGCGGATCACGTCCGCTTCCGACGACTGGACGGCCGATCGCCTCGGCGCGGTCGAGCGCAACGTCCTCCGGGTCGCGCTCGAGGAGCTCGATGAGGGTGCGGTGCCGATCGAGGTCGTGCTCGACGAGGCGATCACGCTTGCGAAGCGCTACGCATCCGAGGATGCTGCAAGGCTGGTGAACGGGATCCTGGGGAAGCTCGTGCGGGAGGGGCAGGCAAGTGAGCAGTGACGAGTCTTTGACGCGCGCGGAAGAGCTGCTGAAGCGGGTCGAGGACGTTCGCGCCGAGCTCGAGAGGATCTCGGAGACGGAGGACGGCTCCCCCGAACGCGCGATCGAGCTGCTCGGCGAGCTGTCGGAGCTCGCGAAGGCCGTTGAGGAGGCGCTGACCCGCGCGCAGAGAGAGGCCGAGGCGGATGCATAGTCCCGACGAGCTGAAGGCTCTCGTCGACGAGGCGCTCGACCGCCTCGATCTCTGGCCCGAGCTGCACGGCCAGGCGACGTCGGTGCGCTACTCCCTCGAGGTCGGCGGCAAGCGAGTGCGCCCCGTGATCGCGCTCGCCGTCGGCGAGGCTCTCGGCGCTCCGGTCGCGCAGGTCATGCCGGCGGCTCTGTCGATCGAGCTCGTTCACACCTTCTCGCTCGTCCACGACGACCTTCCGGCGATGGACGACGACGATGAACGGCGCGGCCAGCCCTCGACGTGGAAGAAGTTCGGGGAGGGGGTCGGCGTCCTCGCGGGAGATGCCCTGCTCGCCGAGGCGGTTCGCCTCGCGGCGCGCTACGAGACGTCGGCGGTGGCACGCGAGCTCGCGGAGGCGACGCTCGGGATGATCGGCGGCCAGTATCTCGACACGATGGTCGAGGGCTACGACCTCGCCGCCGTGCACCGGCTGAAGACCGGACGGCTCTTCTATGCGTCCGTGACGCTCGCGCTGTGGGCCGCCGGGCTGCCGGAGGAGCAGCAAGGCCCATGGCGTTCGTTCGCGGAGGAGCTCGGGCTCCTGTTCCAGATCGTCGACGACATCCTCGACGAGGACGGCTACGTGCGCGAGCACGGAACCGAAGGCGCCCGACGCTATGCCGACGAGGCAGCGAAACGGGCGCGCACCCGACTCGCCGAGGTCGCAGCGGACACGACCGTCCTCCGCGACATAGTTGACGGGCTCGCCGTCCGCACCGCGTGACGCTCCCGAGCGGCGGGCAGTTCGAGCTCGCGACGGGGGCGCACCGCATCGTCCTGGTTGAGGTCGGCGGCGGCATCCGAGAATGGGGCGGCGTCCTGCTCGGCTACGGCGAGGACGAGATGTGCAGCTCCGGCCGAGGCCAGGTGCTCGCCCCATGGCCGAACCGCCTTGCCGACGGAAGCTACGAGTGGGACGCCGACCAGCTGCAACTTCCGGTGAACGACCTGTCCACCGGCAGCGCGATCCACGGCCTCGTCCGCTGGGCGAGCTGGCGCGCTGTCGAGCGGGAGCCGGCGCGCGTAGTGCTCGAACACGTCCTCCACCCGCAGCCGGGATACCCGTTCTCGTTACGCCTCCGCGTCGACTACCGGCTCGCCGACATGGGTCTCATGGTGCGCACGGAGGCGGAGAACGTCGGCGATCGCGCATGTCCCTTCGGAGCCGGACACCACCCGTACGTGCTCGCACCCACCGGCCGCGTCGACGACCTCGTCCTCGACGGGAAGCGCATCGGCGAGCGCCAGCTCGACGACACACGCCACCAGCCGGGTGGCTGGCGCGTCGAACTGGAGCAGGTGACCGTTTGGGCCGACGACGCGTGGCCGTGGCTGCAGGTGTTCACCGGCGACCTGCCGGGCATCCGCCGGCGCGGGCTGGCCGTCGAGCCGATGACGTGCCCGCCGCAGGCTTTCCGCACGGGCGAAGGCGTGATCCGTCTCGAGCCGGGCGAGAGCTGGAGCGGCGCGTGGGGAATCGAAGCGGCGTGACGCGCAAGCGACTCGACGTCGTCCTCGTCGAGCGCGGGCTTGCGGAGTCCCGGGCGCAGGCGCAGGCACTCGTGCTCGCCGGGCTCGTGCGTGGCTACGACAAGCCGGGCCAGCAGGTCGCGGAGGACGCCGAGCTCGAGGTCGAGAGCCCGCCGTCGTACGTCTCTCGCGGCGGGGAAAAGCTCGCGCATGGGCTCGACAGGCTCGGCGTCGATCCGGCCGGCCTCGACTGCGTCGACGTCGGCGCCTCGACGGGCGGTTTCACCGACGTTCTGCTCCAGCGTGACGCCGCACGCGTCATCGCGCTCGACGTCGGTTACGGGCAGCTGCACCCACGGCTGCGCGCAGATCCGCGCGTGACGGTGCTCGAGCGGACAAACGCGCGCACGCTGATCGAGCTCCCGTTCGCGCCGCAGCTCGCGGTCTGCGACGTCTCGTTCATCTCGGTGCGGCTCGCGCTTCCGCCCGTCCTGCGCCTCTGCGGGCCGGGCTGGCAGGCGGTCGTGCTCGTGAAGCCGCAGTTCGAGGCAGGTCGCGCGGAGGTCCCGAAGGGCGTCGTCCGCGATCTCGAGGTCCATCGCCGCGTCGTCCGCGAGGTCGCAGAATCCCTGCTCGCAAGCGGAGGGGAGCCGCTCGGCGTC
>DATFHC010000084.1:0-10303 GCA_035248765.1 Gaiellaceae bacterium | reverse complement strand
GCGACGAGCGCATTGAGCCGGAGGCGACGCCCATCGTTCCGAGGCACGTAGAGCCTCGCGAAGCGGCGCCTCAGCTCTTCCGGATCACTGCCCAGCCAGTCCACGAGTGAGACGTGCGGGGTCGCGCTCTCCGGCAGCTTCTCCCCGGCACGCCGCTTCTCGACGCCACGGTTCCACGGACACACGTCTTGACAGATGTCGCAGCCGTACACCTGCGCGGAGAGTTCGGCCCGGTACTCGGCGGGCGGCGGCGCCGGCGACTGCGTCCAGTAGGAGAGGCACCGGGTGGAGTCGAGCGTTCCCGGGTCGTCCAGCGCCCCGGTCGGGCAGGCGTCGATGCAGAGCCGGCAGTCGCCGCAGTCGAGATCGAGCGGCGGCGTCGACTCGAGCTCGACGTCCGTGATGAGCGTCCCGAGGACGACCCAGGAGCCGTGCCGGCGGGTGATGAGGAGCGTGTTCTTGCCGTAGAAGCCCACCCCGCTCCGCGCCGCGGCCTCACGGTCGACATGCTGGTTCGCGTCGACGAGGACCCGGAAGGAGCCGCCCAGCCTCCTGCCGAGCTCGTCGAGTCTCTCCCGCAGGACCTCGTAGGCATCGAACCAGGTGTAGCGGGGCAGCCTCCCGTGACCCGGCGGTCGTTCGGGCTCCGCGTGCCAGTAACAGAGCGCAGCCGATACGACGGTCCGCGCACCCGGCAGTAGCGTCTCGGGATGGCACGACTCCTCGGGCCGGGCCATGGTGAAGCGCATGTCGGCGAAGAGCCCGCGCGCGCGCCGCTCGCGGATGTGGCGCTCCGTGTCCACGTACGGCTCCGCCGGCGCCGCGCCGATCGCGTCGAGCCCGAGCTCACGCGCCAGTGCGTGGAGTTCGGCTTCGGTCACACGGATAGTCTGCCGCGGTGCGCGCGGTTCGGATCCACGAAGACGGCGGTCCGGAAGTCCTCGTCCTCGAGGAGGCTCCCGACCGGGTCGAGGGTCCGGGCGAAGTGCTCGTCCGTCTGCGCGCCTCGGCGCTCAACCACCTCGACATCTGGATCCGCAAGGGCCTGCCCTCCGTCCCGAAGCCGCGAATTCTCGGTGCCGACGGCGCCGGGGTCGTCGAGGCGCTCGGCGACGGCGTCAGCGGCTTCGAGGTCGGCGAGCGCGTCGTCCTCAACCCGGGCATCGAGGTGGGCGGCGGGCAGATCCACGTGATCGGCGAGCACGGTGACGGGACGAACGCAGAGCTGATCGCCGTGCCCGCGACGAACGTCCACCCCATTCCCAAAGGATTGAGCTTCGAGGAGGCGGCCGCCTTCCCACTCGTCTTCGAAACCGCCTACCGGATGCTCGTGACGCGTGCGGGCCTGCGCGAGGGCGAATGGGTGCTCGCGTGGGGAATCGGCGGCGGCGTCTCGACCGCGACGCTCGCGATCGGAAAGGCGCTCGGCGCGAAGGTCATCGTCACCTCGTCGAGCGAGACGAAGCTCGAGCGCGCTCGCGAGCTCGGCGCGGACGCCACGGTGAACCACGCGACGGGGGACGTGAAGGAGGCGGTGAAGGAGGCGACCGGGGGGCGCGGCGCCGACATCGTCGTCGAGAGCGTCGGCGAGGCGACGTGGGCGACGTCGCTGCAGGTCGCCGCTCCGGGCGGGCGCATCACCGTGTGCGGCGCGACGAGCGGGCCGAACCCTCCGGCTGCGCTGCATCGCATCTGGTGGAAGCAGCTCTCGATCCTCGGCTCCACGATGGGGACGGGCGAGGATTTCGCGGGCGCATACGAGCTCGTGGCGAGCGGCCGCGCGCGTCCGGTGGTCGACACGGTCCTCCCGCTCGAAGAGATCCGCGCCGCGCACGAGCGGCTCGAGGCCGGAGAGCAGCTGGGCAAGATCGTCCTGACCATCTGATGCCGTTCCGCAACCGCGTCACACCGCTCGGCGAGCTGATCGAGACGCCCGAGCGCGGGCTCGTCTACGGCAACCGCGGCTGCCTGCACGACGAGCACGGCGGGATCCGCCGGCAATGGCAGGTCAAGCGCTGGATCTCGTGCCGGCTCGAGTTCCGGGGTCGCCATAGGAGAGGCGGGCCGATGCCTCCGGGTCGTTACACAGGGCTCTTCTTCCTCGACGAGGCAACCGCGCTCGCGGCCGGACACCGTCCCTGCGCCGAGTGCAGGAACGCGGACTACCGCAGCTACCTGGCGCTCACGGGCGCGGCCGCCGCGGACGAGCTCGACCGCCGTCTGCACTCGGAGCGTGGACGGCTACACGAACGCGAGCTGGGCGGCCTACCGGACGGTGCGTTCGCGCTCATTGACGGTCAGCCATGGCTCGTTCTCGGTTCGGAGCTCCTACTCTGGACGCCGGGCGGCTACCCAGAAAGACGAACGCGCTTCGACGACCGGGTCGCGGTCATCACGCCGCCAACGAGCCTGCAAGTCCTGGCCTCAGGCTGGAGCGGCCGCGTGCCGCTCTTCCATCCTCACGCGGCGTTACCTGCGACAAGCTGAACGAGCAGCACGTTTCCCGGGGAGTCGACGCGATCGGCAACGGCCCAGTCGACGACGCGCCAGGGGCCCGAGCCGTCGGGAAGTCGTAGGACCTCGCCGAGCCGCGGTTCGCGAACGGCATTCGGTGACCGATAGCCACCGAGGATCTCGGGCGCCTCGAAGTCGCCTTGCCGGCCTTCCCTCACGCTCCACACGACACGTCCCATGTCCTGATCGTGACACACCGCCCCTCGCCCGAAATGGGTGAAATCTCGGTGTTTCCATCGCCTGCTCCGCGGTAAATCTGGGCGAACCTACTCATGGGAACCCCGACGCCTCGGCCGGTGTACCGAGGTTGTAGGACGTCGACGAAAGGAAACCCCCCATGCGCAAGCTCCTCCTGCTCGGGACCCTCGGGATGCTCGCGGCGGTCGTCGCGACTGCTTCCGCGTCGGCCAAAGGCCCGACGGCTGCCTCTATGAGCGGCCCCGGTCTCGGTCACGCGCTGCGAATCGCCGGCTTCGGCGAGGGGGGTACCGGAACCCCGCTCGGGGCGCTCGTCCAGTTCGGCGGCTTCTTCTCCCAGGCTTTCGGTCAGACTCCGGACCCGACCACACGGACGCGGCCCGCGGGCGACCTCGGCCCGAGCTACCGCGTCGTCTATCGGATGCCCGGGCCGGACGGCGGCGGTAGCACGATCACCCAGGACGTCTACCCGTATGCGAAGCCGGCGGTGACGCACATGCGCGCAGGCCAGCGCTTCTGGGGCGGCATGCATACCCACGGCGGCTGGTACGTGTCGGAAGGCGGGTTGAAGAGCGCTCTCGTCAAGGCCGGCCTGCCCAAGGCACCGCCCGCTTCCGGCACCTCGTTCCCCTGGGCGTGGACGGTCGCCGGAACGGCCGCCGCTGCCGTCCTCATGCTGGCCCTCGTGCTGCGCCGCCGAGGGATCACGCGGCCCCGGGCGCTGAGAAGCAGTACCGCCTGAACCATGACAATCCGTGTATGCAGTCCCCGGGCGAGGAGGAGCTCGTCGAGCGGGCGCGCCGAGGCGACCCGGACGCATTCCAGGCACTCGTTGTCGCGTACCAGTCGCTCGCCTTCCGCACTGCGTTCGTGATCGCAGGCGACGCGGCCGACGCCGAGGAGGCCGCACAGGATGCGTTCGTGAAGGCACACCGAGCCCTCGGGCGCTTCCGTAGGGGTGAGCCCTTTCGGCCGTGGTTGCTGACGATCGTGGCAAACGAGGCCCGCAATCGCCGCCGGACGCGGGGTCGACGCGCAGCACTGGCTCTGCGTGCGGCGGAGCCCGGATCGCCCGGCGAGGATCCCGAGGCGGCCGCACTCGCGACTGAGCGGCGCGAGCGGCTCCTGTCCGCGGTGGAGCGGCTGCGCGACGACGACCGCGACGTACTCGCGTGCCGCTACTTCCTCGATCTCTCGGAGGAGGAGACGGCCGCCACGCTGGGGATCGCCCGCGGGACCGTGAAGTCGAGGACGCACCGCGCGCTCGCGCGGCTGGAGGAGCAGCTGGCATGAGCGACCTCGACCTCGAGCTCCGCGATCTCGCGGCTCACCTCGACCTACCAACCGCACCGTCCCTTGCCGGCGCTGTGCGGACCCGCCTCGTTCGACGCAGGCGTCGCCGCCGCGTCCTCGTCGTGGCGCTGGCGACAGCATTCGTCGCGCTCGCCGTGGCGTTCGCCGTCCCGAGCTCGCGCGCGGCGCTGCTGCGCTTCTTCCACGTGCGTGGCGCTTCGGTGACGCTCGTCGACAAGCTCCCGTCCGTCACGCCTCGCCGGTCGCTCGGCACGCCCGTTCCGCTGGACGCCCCGCCCTTCCGCCTTCTCCTGCCGAGCGGCCGCCGGCCGGAACGCGTCTACGCCGGGGACGGTGGCTACTGGCTCCGCTATCCCGGCCTGCTCCTGTTCGAGTTCGAGGGCAGCGGCGACGCGAGCGTGCTCCTCAAGAAGGCCGCGCTCGGAACGACGGAGGTCGAGTACGTCCGCGTCAGAGGCGAGTCGGGCATCTGGATCGGCGCCCGCCACGCGCTGTTCCTACCAGGCGGTCCGCCCCGCGCAGCCGGCCACGTGCTGATCTGGGAAGACGGCGCGTTGACGCTGCGTCTGGAAGCGGCCGTCGGCCTCGAGAAGGCGCTGGCCGTTGCTCGAAACGTGCGCTGAGGCGTGCTCAGCCGAAGCCGAGAATGAACTTGGCGTCGTCGGACATCTTGTCCGGCGTCCAGGGCGGGTCGAACGTGAGCTCCAGCTCGACGTTCTCGATGCCCTCGACCTGGCGCGCGGCGCTGTCGATGTCCTGCGCGATGAGCGGCCCGGCGGGGCAGCCCATCGAGGTCAGGCTGTAGAGGATCTTCGCGGTCGAGTCCTCGACCTCGACCTCGTAGAGGAGACCGAGGTCGACGATGTCCATTCCGAGCTCCGGATCCTCGACCGTGCGGAGAATCTCGAGCACCTGTTCCTTCGTCGCCACGCCACAAGTGTAGAGCGGCCGTACCATCCAGCCGTGCTCCTTGCCAGTGGCAACGGGTTCATCGAGGTCGTGATCTTCCTCTCCTCGACCGTGCCCGTGATCGGGCTGATCTGGTTCGCCTGGTGGTTCCTCCGCGCAGGCAAGCGCTACGACGAGCGCGAGCGGGCGGCTCAGCGCCGCCCGCCCACGTAGCGCCGACCGTTAAGCGGCGGGCGCGATGTTCTGGTTGACCTGGAACACGTTGTCCGGGTCGTACTGCGCCTTGATCTCCGCGAGCCGGTCGTAGTTCGCGCCGTACATCCCGCCGACGCGGTCCGGCTCGTCCATGTGGAAGTTGACGTAGCCGCCGCCCATCGAGTACGGCCTGATCGCGTCGGAGTACGCGCGCGACCAGTCACGGAGCGCATCGGCGTTCGCCGGGTCGGGATCGACTCCGGCGAACACGCCCGCCCACTTGGCGTCTCGATACGACCACGCCGTCGCATCGTTCGCGACCCGCGAAGCGGCACCGTCGATCGCATAGAGGTGCATCGTGGACTTCCACGTCGGCATCTCCGGCCCGTACTCGACATGCACGGCGATCGCCTCGTCCGGGATCTCCCGGATGAACTCGCCGCGCCAATACCACTGGTCGCCCGGCGCGTAGAGCTCGTCGAAGGCCGTGTTCCACACCGGCACGGGCATCGGTGCGATCCCGTCGAGGAGCGGCTTGCCGAAGGAGCGAGCCTCGCGAAGCGCGTCGGATTCCTCCTCCCCGACCTGGGTCCAGGCGACCCCGCACACCTTGCGCAGGTGCAGCTCCTCCGGGAAGGGCGGAGCAGGCGGGATCGACAGGAACGCGAAGAAGCCGCCCAGCTCTTCGGGTGCGGCCGGCATGAAGTCGCGGTACCACGCCAGCACCTCGGCCGCGTCTTCCATGTCGTAGAGCACCGGCCCGGCGAGCACCGTCGCGACCGGGTGGCAGTGGAACGAGAACGACGTGACGATCCCAAAGTTGCCGCCGCCGCCGCGGATCGCCCAGAAGAGGTCGGGCTCCCGCTCGGCGTCGGTCTGGACGACTGACCCGTCGGCGAGCACCACGGTCGCCGCGACCAGGTTGTCGATCGTGAGGCCAAGCCCCCGCGTGAGGTGGCCGACCCCGCCGCCCAGCGTCAACCCGCCGACTCCGGTCGTCCCGATGATCCCGACGGGAACCGTCAGGCCGTGCTGATGCATGGCTCCGAGGACGTCCTTCAGCAGCGCCCCGCCGCCGACCCGGGCCATCTTCGCACCGGGGTCGACTTCGATCGCGTTCATCTGCGAAAGGTCGATCACGAGTCCGTCGTCGACCGAGCCGAGGCCGCCGCCGTTGTGGCCGCCGCCGCGAACGGCGATGCGCAGGCCGTGGTCGACGCCGTAGCGCAACGCCGCAACCACGTCTGCGTCGTCCACGCAGTAGGCAATTGCCGCAGGCCGCTTGTCGATCATCGCGTTGAAGAGCGCACGCGACTCGTCGTAGTCCGGGGCGCCGGACTCCACCACTCGTCCTTTCAAGGCCGACGCCAGGCCCTCGACCGAGACAGCCATCTTCCCTCCTCTTTGTTGCACGGACCTTATGCCTTGCTTGGCTCCTCTACTAGACGCCGAGGAGGCGAACTTCTTCCCGCCGCTCGCGCGCGAAGAAGTGGATGCCGTCGACGAACCGCACCCAGTTGCAGCGCGTGCACATCACGAGCGAATGGGTGCGGGCGCTGTCGGCGAGGAAGCGCACGCCCCGGAGCAGGTCTCCGTTGGAGACGCCCGTCGCAGCGACGATCACCTCACCCGGCGCAAGATCCTCGGTGCGAAAGACGCGTTCGTAGTCCTCGATCCCCGCCGCCCGCAGTTCGTCGATCTCGCTGCGCGACGTGGGCCAGAACTGCGCCTGCAGCTCGCCGCCGAGACAGCGCAACGCAGCGGCAGAGAGCACGGCCTGCCGCGTGCCGCCGATCCCAATCGCGAGGTGGTCGTTCGTGCCCCGAATCGCGGCGGAAATGGCGGCGGTGACGTCCCCGTCCTGGATCAGCTTGATCCGCGCGCCCGAGTTGCGGATCTCCTCGATCAGGTCGTGGTGGCGCGGGCGGTCGAGAACGATGGTCGTGACGTCGTTGACGCGCCGCCCGAACGCCTCCGCGATCGCCTCGATGTTCGCTCCCACAGGCCGCAGGAGGTCGATCGAGCCGCGGGCACGCGGCCCGACGGCCATCTTCCGCATGTAGATGTCGGGAAGCTGGGTGAAGCGGCCGGGATCGCCCACCGCGATCATCGACATCGCGCCGTTGCCGCCCCGCGCCACAACGCCTCGGCCCTCGAGCGGGTCGAGCGCGAGGTCGACCTCCTTGCCCCCGGCTCCGACGATCGCGCCGGGTGTCAGGCCGCCCGAGTCGTCGAGCGAGCCGAAGACGACCCGACCGCTGATGGCCAGGATGTCGAGGGTCGCGCGCATGCCGGTCGCCGCCGCTTCCTCCGCGGCATCCTCGTCCGCGCGGCCGAGCCAGCGGGCCGAGACGAGGGCTGCGCGCTCGGTCGCCCGCAGATACGCCTGGCACTGGCAGGGCTTCTCCTCCTCGGCTTCGTAGGCCGCGCCTTCGCTCATCGGGCGACTGTACGACTTCGCTCGGCGGCTTCGAGCACGAGGTCGGCGACCGTCCGCGCCGCCTTGTCCGCATTCTCGTTCTCGATTACCGGCACGCCGGCGCGCGCAGCGCGCGCGAGGACGAACTCCTGCAGGCGGCGGATGTCGTCGAAATGCTCCAGGTATCGCGACTCCTGCCGCTCCGAGCCCTCGTCGCGGAAGTGGAAGTGGCGCACGTGCTCGTCCTCGTTCTCGATCGAAAGGACGACGAACACCGACACGGCCTGGTCGGGACCCGGCAGCTCGACCATGCCGGGGACGAGGTGGACGCCTTCGAGCACCAGCGACCAGCCCTCCTCGAGCGCACGTTCCGAGGAAGCGCGAACGCCGACGAGAACGTTCCTCGCCTGCTGCATGAAGCCGGACACGAGCGGGTCGTCCGCGTCGGGGTAGACGTCGCCCGCCTCGAAGCTCGACTGGTGGATCGACGGCATGAAGTCGCGCGAGAAGAAGGCGCGCATCGTCTGGCGCACGAAATCGGTGGAGGTGACGCGCGTGATGCCGAAGCGGTATGCGAGCTCCGTCGCGACCGTCGACTTGCCCGTGCCGGTGGCGCCGCCGATGAAGACCATGATCGGCAGGTCGAGCTCGCGGAGCTCCTGGTAGCGGCGCAGCCGCTGGATCGACTCGCGCCCCTCCCGTTCACCGAGCACGTCGACGGCGAGCGCCTCCAGCCGCTCGATCTCGATCCGGTGTACCCCGCGCTCGATCAGCTCGTCGCTGACACGGCTCGCGAGCGCGTATGCGCGGTAACCCGCCACGCCCGCCGCCATCAGCGAGCGCGCCATCAGCCCGCGCGAGTAGGGCAGCCCGAGCTCTCCGCCGCCGAGCGGGAGCGGCATGATCCGGCGTGGCTCGTTCACGCGCGGCTCCGGTCGGGCACGAGCGCCGCGAGGCGCTCGTCGAGCTCCGGCGAGACGACATCGTTCCCCGCGAGCACGACCTTCGCCCCACGCGCGTGTGCCGCTTCCGCAACCACGTCGATCGCTGCCGCCTTGAGCTCGACGAGGTACACGTCCGCGTCGATCCGCTCGAGCTCCTCGCGCAGTGCGTCACGCCGAGCGAGGTTGCGGGAGACGTGGACCACCTCGGCGTCGAGATCGTCCGTCGGCGCCGGGCCAGTCGTGAAGACCGCGGTACGCCGTCCGGCGAGCGGCTCCGTCGGCCGCAGACGAAGCTCGGCCGCGACGACCGGGACGTCGGAGATCGAGCGAATCGCCTCGCGATCCGCCCCGCCGGTGTCGACGACGAGGTCGGAGACGAGAACGCGGTAGGCGTTGAGACCGGCGCGCGCGTCGTGAGCGCCATTCGCGACGAGGATGCGCGCGTCCACGTCCACCGGCGGCAACGCCGCACCGCTCCCGTCGAAGACGAGCAGCTCCGGCTCGAGCTGCGCCGCGAGCCGAGAGCCCTCGAGCACGTTGGACTCGAACGGAGCGCCCGCGAGACCCCCTCCGGCGCGGCGGCAGCCGACCGCCGGAACGCCCGCGAGCGCCGCCGCCTCGAGGTGGTCGGAGGCCGCATGGCGGCCCGAGCGGGACAGCGCGAGCAGGTCGTCGAGCGTCGGCGGGCTCTCGACGAGCTCCGGCTCGGCGGGCCCGCCTCGCCCCATCGCAACGACGACGACCCGGCGGTCGCTGGCGAGAACGCGCGCCACGTGTCCGGCCACGGCCGTCTTGCCGATCCGCTTGCCCAGGCCGATCACAGCGAGCGACGGCGTGGCGACCGGCTCGAGCGGCGGCGGGTCGAAACGAAAGTCGGCACCCACGTACGGCAGCCCGAGCGCGAGCGCTCGCGAGGCCCAGAGCATCCGCTCCTTCGGGCCCAGCACCGGCTCGTCCGAGAGGTCGACGACGAGATCCGCTTCCACAGCGTCGAGTGCCGCGACGAGAGGGACGCCGTAGTCCTCTCCCCCGCGGATCTTCTCCGTCCCGCCGACAAGCAGCGCCCCGGCGACCTCGTAGGGGAGCGCCGCAAGCGCATCCCGCACGACCGGCGCGTAGTGCTCGCCGTCGATCAGGACGAGTGCTCTCATTGCGACCGCACCTCGTCCTCGATCCGAGCGGTGTACTTCTCGTACGTCTTCGTGTCGGTCGAGAATTGGATGATGCGCTCCTGCCCATGGAACGGGTAGCGCCGCCAGACGTCCACGTGCGTCCCCTCGACCTCGACCACGTTGTAACAGGGCCGTCCGTTGCCGCGCAGCCGGGACGACGAGACCGTGCCCGCGTTGACGACGAACAGGTTCTCGAGCCGCCAGGCGTACGGGACGTGCTTGTGGCCGGAGAGGACGAGGTCGACCTGTGCGCGCTGGAGGCATTCGAGCGTATCGCCGGCGTCGTTGACGATGTTCCGCTCGCGGCCGGTTCCCGGCACCGGCAGCAGATGGTGGTGGAGCACGAAGACGCGGAGATCCGCATCTGCAGCGAACTGCTCCTCGATCCAGCGGTAGCGGCCGCGCCCGATCTGGCCGTTGTCGAGGTCGGGCTCGCTCGAGTCGACGGCGACGATCTGCGCCTCGCCGACGCGAAGCACCGAGCTGCGTTCGCCGAAGAGCTCCTCGAAGTGGACGTAGCCGACGTTCCGCGAGTCGTGGTTCCCGGGAATCACGACCATTGCCTCGCACTCGACGCGGTTCAGGTACTCCCGCGCGAGCACGTACTCCTCCTTGAAGCCGTGCGAGGTGAGGTCGCC
>DATFHC010000083.1:0-4130 GCA_035248765.1 Gaiellaceae bacterium | reverse complement strand
GCTGCCACGGAGCAGGTAGCTCTGCTCACGCTCGGCGCCCTCCCACTCCCGAGCCGCGGTGGCGAGGCGCCTGTGCAGCCGAACCTGCTCGCGACCGCTGTCGATCCAGCGGCGGAAGCGGCCCCATTCGCGCATGAGCGCCTCGTGGGCGACTTCAATCGTCGGCGTCCCGCTGCGCGGGTCGCGATCGAACGAGAGCAAGCGCCAGGCGCCGAACTCCTGGATCGCTTCCTCGAGCGCGGCCTGGTCGATCTCCATCGCCGCGAGCTCGGTCCGCTCGACGCGCCGCCGCGTGTCCTCGGCGCCCCCGCCGAGCGTGACGAGCCGGAGGAACAGCTGCCGAGCCGCCTCCTGTGCCGACTCCCCCAGTCCGCCGAAGATCTCCTCGGCCCGGCCCGCAAGAGCACCCGAGATGCCGCCGATAGTGCGGTAGGCAACGGCCGTGAGCGTGCTGCCCTCACGGCGCTCGTACAGCTCGGTCAATGCGTACTGGAGCAGCGGCAGCGCACCGGGCTCGCTGCCCACGTCCGCCACGAGCTCCGAGAGCAGGCCGGGCTCGAATCTCGCACCGACGCGTTCGGCCGGCCCGGCGATCGCGCGCTCGAACTCCTCTGGCTTCAGCGGGACGAGCGCCTCGACGTAGTCGCGGAGCAGCTCGGCGAAGCCGCTGTAGAGCAACGGGCGGTCGTAGAAGTCGGCGCGGAGCGTGACGACGATGCGGAGCCGTGCGTGCGGATCCATGACTGCTCGCTCGAGCAGCGCGAGGAACTGGGTGCGACGAGCCTCGTCCTCGACGAGCGTGAACACCTCCTCCAGCTGGTCGACCACGAGCACGAGCTCCGAGTCGTCGTCCGCGAGCAGTCGCTTTACGGCGCGTAGCAGTCCGCGTTCGTTCTGCTCGAGCTGCTCCAGCAAGCCGGCCGGAGCACTGTCCGCCGTCCGCAGGAGTGCCGCCTCGAGCTCTTCGAGCGGGTAGGCGCCGGGGAACATCTCCACGACGTTCCAGCGCTCGGAGCCGGGTAGGGCACCCTGCCGGATTTGCGGGACGAGACCTGCGCGGACAACGGAGGACTTGCCGCTGCCGCTCGGGCCGACAACGGCAAGGAAGCGCGTCTGCGCGAGACGCTCGACGAGGTGCTCCGTCAACGCTTCGCGGCCGAAGAAGTCGGCGGCGTCGTCTTCCGTGAACGCCCGGAGTCCCTTGTACGGGTTGCGGGTTTCGGTCGCACCCGCGAGCGCGGGATCGAGCGCACGGCGGAACGCGAGGTCGCGCGCGACGTCCTCGCGTTCGCGCCGTACCGCGACCACGTCCATCGGCTTCTCGAGCCCCTTGAGGCGAACCGCACCGCGCTCGACGTAGTCCAGTCCCTCGACCTTGCGCGCGAGGTGCGCGACACCCGGACTGACCAGCACCTCACCCGGCCCGGCCAGGGAGCAGAGCCGCGCTGCGAGATTGAGCGCGCCGCCGCGGTACCCACCGTCGACCGGAACGGCTTCCCCCGCGTCGATGCCGATTCCGACCGCGAGCGGCAGGCTCGCATCGGCGACCGTCTCCGCGACGAACCGCTCCTGCATGTCGGACGCCGCGCGAATCGCCTGACGCGCCGAGTCGAACACGGCCATGGCCTCGTCCCCGCGCAGCTCGACGAGCGTGCCCCCGGCGGCCTCGATCGTCTCGCGCGCGAGCTCCGCAAACCGCATGGCGAGGCGCGCCGCGGCTTCGTCGCCGCGCTCGCTCGTGAACCTCGTGTATCCGCGAACATCGGCGATCAGGAAGGTCTTGATCCCGGCTTCGACAGCCGTCATGCGAGGATCGTGCGCTTCGGCGCTAGCTAAATCAAGACTTGCCGCGCTAGACTCGCGGCGCCGGCCGTCTACGACGAAAGGAGGGCCGCGTCGTGAAGAACGAACTCAGCGCAGTCGCCCTCCTCCCGACCGGCCCGGCCGCCGCGCGCTAGCGCCGCGTGACGAGGGCCGCCTGCGCCCGTCGTCACCCAGAGAAAGGATCGCCAGTGCGCAGAGCGCGCAAGCCCGGCCGTCCGGCGCAGGTGCGCCGGGTCACGGCCCGGATCAACGAACAGATCGGCGAACGGCCTGTCCGGCTCGTTGCCGAGGACGGCAGCCAGCTCGGTGTCATGGCCGCGGAAGACGCGCGCGCCTATGCCTACGAGCAAGGCCTCGACCTCGTCGAGGTCGCCGCGGCATCCGACCCCCCTGTGTGCCGCGCGATGGACTACGGCAAGTGGCGCTACGAGGAGGAGCGCAAGCTGCGGCAGAGCCGGCGCAACCAGGTGCACGTGTCCTTCAAGGAGGTGCGCATGCGGCCGAAGATCGGCGTCCACGACTACGAGTGGAAGCGCAACCAGGCGTTCGCCTTCCTCGAGGGCGGGTCGAAGGTGAAGGCAACAGTCTTCTTCCGCGGCCGGGAGCGCGAGCATCCCGAACGCGGGCGTGCGCTGATCGATCGCCTCGCAGCGGACGTCGGCGAGGTCGGGAAGCTCGAGGGTCAGCCTGTGGCCGAGGGGCGGACGATGACGGCGGTATTCGCGCCGCTATGAACCGTCGTCACCTCCACAAGATGTGCGCCTTGCTGGGTGAGGATCTCGATGTCGAGCGGGCGAGGGACGAATACCTCGCCTCGCTCGACGCGGATGAAGGGCTGGCGGTGCTGCTCATCCCTCGCGACGAGATCCTCGCCGCCGCGACCGCGCGTCCGCCGGTGCCTCGCTGCGACCGGTGCGGCGCACGGCTCTCGCGCAAGAGACGGCACCGATGCAGTCGCTGTGGACTCCGTCAGACGTAGGTGTGCTGGTCGCGCCAGGTGCGCCACATGGCGAGACCGCATAGCGCGAGCACCGCCACGAAGGCGAGGATCTCGTAACCGACCGCGCCGCCGTACCAGTAGACGCCGACGTCGGCGACGGCGAGAACCGCCGCTCCGTAGAAGACGGTCTGCGCGCGCCGTGGCCACAACGAGATCCCCTCCCGCCGTTCGCGCCAGACGAGGAAGATGAAGTACGCGATCGCGAGCACGAACGCGATCCGCGCAAGGAGGCTCAGCGCGACCAGTGTCTGCTCGAGCTGGAAGACGACGATCAGCCCGGCGATCGCCGCGAGGATCAGAAGACCCCGCACGGTCGGGTTGATGCGCGAGAAGAACCTGCTCATGTGGCTGTCAAGTACGCCCGTACCGCGAGCGCTCCTGCCACCAAGGTAGCGCCGGTGAACCACGCCAGCCGCCCCCGCCGCTCGGTCGGCGCGTACATCCAGGGCGCGAGCACGGCGAGCAGCGAGAGCGTGCCGTACAGGTAGTGGAGCTTGTCGGCCGCCCGGTGGTGGCTCGACAGGAGCAGTAGGCCGAGTCCGACCTGCGCCACGAGCAGCGTCTGCGCGAGCGCGAGGAGATGCGTCAGGAGGCCGCGCGGCTCCCGGTGGCGGTAGTACGTCCACGCGCCGGCCGCGGCCGCGCCGAAGGTCGCGGCGATTACCGCGAAGGCGACGGCATGGTGGACGCCGAGCATCGCCGCCGGAGCCTAGCGGCGTGGTTCGCCGGTGCCTTACTCGTTCTCTGGCTGGCCCGGAGCGGGTGCCGGAGTCGGCGGCGTGCCCTCGTCGGGCGGCGGGTACGGCTCCGGTACCTCCGCCGGCTGCGGCGGATCGCCTTCGTCCGGCGGCGGATAGGGAGCGCTTGGCTCATTAGGAGTGACCATGACTGTGTCCTGTACCGGGAGCCGGGCCTGGCGAATCCTCTCGTCGGCTCCGGCGAGCTGCGCTGCGAGCTCCTCCTCGACGTGCTTCTGTTCTTCGTCGAGCTCCAAGAGACGCTGCCGCGCCACCTGCTCGGCGGTCGTGTCACCGCGCCAGACGGCGTCGCCGAGCGTCTGAAGCGCCGGTCGCCGTTCGACCTCGAGCGCGTCGAGGCGCGACTGCGACCGCCAACGCGTGACCCTCGTGTCGAGGCGCGTTCGCAAGACCTCCGCCGTGGTCGCGGCGTGCGCACGCCGCTCCGAGGCGAAGCGGGAGGACTGCTCCAGCCAGACGTCGCTCCCCTGGCGCGCCGCAGCCACGAGCCCGAAGAGGAAGATCGCCGCGAGGAGGAGCATCACGATCCCCCACGCCCAGCTCCCGGT
>DATFHC010000082.1:0-11536 GCA_035248765.1 Gaiellaceae bacterium | reverse complement strand
ACGACCTCGAGCTCGTCGCGGGGCCGGTCGGCGGCAGCGCAGTAGACGATCGCGTCGGCGCCGCGGAGCACGCCGAGCAGCGCGCGGCCGCCGCCGCGGTCCGCGGCCGCGCCCTCGATCAGGCCCGGGATCTCGACGAGCTGCACGCGGCAGTCGTGGATGCGCGTCACCGACGGCACCGGCCGCGTGGTCGTGAACGCGTAGTCGCCCGTCTTGATCTGGATGCTCGAGAGCGCCTGCAGGAGCGACGACTTGCCGGCGTTCGGCGGCCCGACGAGCGCGATCTGCGCGACGCCGTCGCGGCGGACGGCGAGCGTGTCGCGATGCACGGCCTTCTTGCGCACGCGCGATTCGTCGATCTGCGCGTTCACCCACTTGCGCAGGTCGGCGTACGGGCCGTTCTTGTAGTCGGGCAGCTCCGTGAGGATCGAGCGGAGCTCCTTGATGCGCTCGCCGCCCTCCTTGCCCACGAGGCGGCGGTGGATCATCTGCTTCTGAACGCGATGCGGGATCGGCATCGGGTCGACCTTCCTTCCTGATTCGTGTTCAGGCGGGAAGGCGCACGCGTAACCGAGGATCGCGGATTACGCGTCCCTGCCCCGCCGCTTCCTCGGACGCTTGGAGTGGAAGCGGCGGACTAGCCGTTTTGCTGAAACGAGAGTGCGAACCAGCGGGTCATCGCCGGCCGAGCGTAGCAGCACGGCCGGCGAATCCCCAGTCCGTCAGAAGAGGGCTTCGCCCGTCTCGAGGAACGACTTCAGGTTGCTGAGCACGCCCATCCAACCGGTCCCGGCGACACCCGCGGCCGTCTTCGGCGCACCTTCGAGCCGATCGTGTGTGACCGTCAGCAGCGAGTAGCCGCCCTCGTGCGGCTCGATCTCCCAGGTGACGCGGCTTTGCTCCTCGGCGGCCATCTCCTCGTCGTAGTGCGACCGCCACCCGTGGACGAGCCGCCGCGGCGGCGCCTCCTCGAGCACGGGCTCCTCCCAGTGCAGGTCGCCGAGGTCGGACGTCCGCACGCCGTCGGCTACCGCGATGCGCACGCCGTGGAAGTACCTCTCGGTGAACTCCGGCTTCGTGATGGCGTTCCAGATCTGCTCCGGGGTCGCGCGGATGTAGACGTTGTAGACCTGCGTCGTCTCTGCAGTCATGGTCGTCATGCCTTTCTCTCCTCCAAGTCATGCTTCAGATCGGCCAGTACTGCGACCTCGTGCTCGCGGTACTTCGCGATCCAGCGGTCGTGGATCAGTCGGATCGGCACGGGATTCAGGAAGTGCAGCTTCTCCCGTCCCGAGCGGCGTGCGACGACGATCCCGGCGTCCTCGAGGACCTTGAGGTGCTTCATCACGCCGAAGCGGGTCATCGACAACTCGGACTCGAGCTCCGTGAGCGTGCGGCCGTCGCGCTCGAAGAGCCGGTCGAGCAGGTGACGCCGGGTCGAATCGGCGAGCGCCTTGAAGACATGGTCGTCGTCCATGTCTCGGATCTTAGGTGACCAAAAGGTCACATGTCAAGCTCGGAGTGCACGGCCGGCTGCGATGAGCTCGTCGAGATCGGGCAGCTCCCCGGTCTCGTACGCCCACGCGCCGCGAACGACGCCGCTGGTGTCGATCAGAAACGCGCTGCGTCGCGAGACGTCCCGCATCCCGTTGTACTCGAAGGCGACGTCGAACCCCTTTGTTGCCTCGGCGTTCCAGTCCGAGAGGAGCGGGAAGTCGAGGTCGAGCGCCTGCATCCACGCCACGTGCGTGTACGGCGAGTCGCGCGAGATCGCGAACGGCTCGACCCCCGCCTCCTGCAGCTCCGCTCTCCTGTCACGCAGGAGCTCGAGTTCGGACGTTCAGGTGGATGACCAGTCGAAGAGATAGAAGAGGAGCAGCAGCGGGTGATCGTCAATGAGATCGCCGATGCTCGCCCGCTCGCGCGGCGTTGTCCAGACGACCGCGTCGAGCGGCGCTTTCTCTCCGGCCTCGAGCATGACCCCGATGCTACGCGGCGGCTGCGGGCTCCGGCTCCGGCTCGGCTGCGACTTCGGTTGCGTCCGCGATCTCGCGCGCGACTTCCACGATGTCCCGGTTCGCGTTGAAGATGTGCAGCTGCCGGTCGGCTCCGTTCCCGCGGCGCAGGATCTCCTCGACGCCCTCCAGCTCGTCGTCCGACCCGAGGCCGCGCGCATGCGGGCGCAGCGTCTCGAGCGTCCGTCGGATCAGCGCCGCCACCGGCACGCGGTTGCGGCGGCCGGTGTGGAGGTCCATCACCGGTGCCGACAGGCCGTAGCGCGCTGCGAGCCACTTGTTCTCGGTCGTGAGGATGCGGTGGAAGGAGGGGATCTCCTCGCCGCGCTCGACCAGTTCCGCATAGTGCTTGACGAGCGCCTGGCAGTAGGCGGTGATCGCGATTACGTCGTCGAGTTGCGTGACCGCGTCGCAGATCCGGATCTCGACGGTGCCGAGGCGGGGATGGAGCCGGATGTCCCACCAGATGTGCGTGTAGTCCTGGATGCAACCGGTCTTCTCGAGCTGGTTGACGACCGCCGCGTAGTCGGAGTAGTCGCGAAACCGCGGCGGCGGGCCGGAGCGCGGGAACGCGGCGAAGACCATGTGCCGCGAGGAGCGGAGCCCGGTCGGCTCGCCGCGCCAGAACGGGGAGCTCGCGGAGAGCGCAACGAGCTCGGCCAGATGCGCGATCAGTCCGTTCACGACCTGGATCGCCTTCTCCGCATCGTCGACCGCGACGTGGACGTGCATCCCGAAGATCAGCTCGCGGCGAGCGATGTACTGCATCTGGTCGACCATCGCCCGATAGCGATCCTTGGCGGTGATCCGCTGCCGCTCGAAGAGCGAGAACGGGTGGGTGCCGGCCGACCCGACGCGCAGTCCCTTTTCGCGTGCGACGTCCGTTACGTAGTGGCGGATGCGTAGCAGCTGCTGCTGCACCCCCGCCGGTGTGTGGCAGACGGGCGTCGCGACCTCGAGCACCGACTGCATCAGCTCGGAGTTGATCCGCGGCTCGAGCTCGTGACCTGCGACCGCCGCGAGCACGGTGTCGATGTGCTGGACGAGGTCGAACGTCTCGGCGTCGAGGAGCATGTACTCCTCCTCGACGCCGAGCGTGTACGGGTCGCTCGTGCCGAAGGCGTGGTCGAGCACGCTGCCGCCGGGCGGGAAGTGCGAGCCCTTGCCCGTGATCGACGGGGGGATCAGCGAATCGCTCATGCAGGGACCATATCCCCGCTCTTTGCAGGAAGAAAGCGCCGGCCCAGGACGACGAGCGGAATCCCGATCACCACCGACGAGGTGATCTTGCCGACGAGCTGACCGTTGAAGAAGTCGAGCCCCGACGAGCCGAACGCGAGCACGAGGAAGACGACACTGTCGATCGGCGCGCTCGCCCCCGCCGAGACGAGAACGCGCAGCCCGTCGTGGACGCGTCCGCGAAGCGGCGCTCCGACGAGGTTGTCCACGGTCTCCGAGACGAGGAAGGCCGCGAGGCTCGCGCCGACGATGCGCCAGGTCGAGCCGACGGCGCTGTCGAACTTTTGCCCCGGAAATGCTGGGTGCGAGTGGACGACGAGCGCGATGTAGCCCGCGAAGAGCGCGGAGCCGACGAAGCCGAGTCCGATCAGGAGTTGCGCGTTTAGGGCGCCCTCGCGGCGGGTCACCCCCGTGTGATGCGCGAGTTGGACGAGGGCCAGCGCGACGCCGATCGAATAGACGCCGCCCGGCGCCTCGAGATGCGTGAACGGCAGGCGGACGATCTTGTTCGCGCCGATCTGGGCGGAGAGCACGACTGCGACGTACAACCCCGCGAGGATGGAGAGCCTCATTCGGGGAGCAGCGCGTCCGCCTCGATCTCGACCTTCCAGGCGGGGTCGAGCAGCCCACTGATCACGAGCATCGAAGTCGCGGGCAGGACCGAGCCGAAGATCTCGCCATGCGCGCGGCCGACCGCCTCCCAATCCGCCGGGTCGACGATGAACGTCCGCGTTCGGACGACGTGCTCGGGTCCGGCGCCGAGCTCGCGCAACGCGTCGACGATGATCGCCAGACAACGCTTCGCCTGCTCGTAAGGGTCAGCCGAATCGATGCCGACCGGCGCGGTTCCGCTCACGTAGACGTAGCGTCCGTCGCGCACGGCGCGCGAATAGCCGACCGTGGCGGCGAAGGCGGAGGCTGCAGGGACGGCGGCGCGGGCCACGTTCCTAGTATCCCGCGACGTGGACGCGTTGCGTCTGATCGACGGCTGGGGCGCGAGCACGGCTGCGGCCGGAGTCGCGCGTGCCGACGGCGTCGTCGCGACGCACGGCGCGGCCAACGTCGAGCTGCGCTGGGCCTCGGTCACGAAGCTCCTCACGGGCGTTGCGCTCCTCGTCGCCCTCGAGGAGGGGACAGTCGACCTCGACGACCCGGCAGGCCCGCCGGGCGCGACGCTACGCCACCTGCTCGCCCACGCATCCGGCCTGCCGGTCGACGGCTCCGAGCCGATCGCCGAGCCCGGAAGTCGACGGATCTACTCGAACACGGGGATCGAGCTTGCCGCGAAGCTGCTCGAAGAGCGGGCGGAGATGCCGTTCGCCGACTACTTCGCCGCCGCGGTGGTGGGCCCGCTCGGCCTGGCCGGCCGCCTTGCCGGCTCGCCTGCTCACGGCTACCGCGGCCCGCTCGGCGACCTACTCGTGCTCGGCCGGGAGCTCCTCCGGCCGACGCTCGTCGCTGCCGAGACGCTCGCCGAGGCGGCGGCGGTCCAGTTCCCGGGCCTGGTCGGCGTCCTGCCTGGCCTCGGCCGGATGGAGCCGAACGACTGGGGCCTGACGTTCGAGCTGCGTGACGCGAAGTCGCCGCATTGGACGGGCCTGCAGAACTCCGAACGCACCTTCGGTCACTTCGGTGCGAGCGGAACGTTCCTCTGGGTCGATCCGGATGCGGGCCTCGCGTGCGGTGCCCTCACCGACCGGCCGTTCGGAGACTGGGCCAAGGAGGCGTGGCCGGCACTCAGTGATGCCGTCCTGAGGAGTTAGGTCCGGCCGTCCGCGAAGTTGAGCCGAACGGCCCATAGCCATCACCCCGTTTCGAGTCGATCATGCGCAGCAATGAGCGAGCGCGGCCTGCATCGAATCGAGGATGACATCGCCGAGACGTGGCTCGAGGACTGGGCAGGTGCCGGTCTGGGAGAGCTCGAGGCGTACCTCGCCAAGCACGCGGACTTTTTGCGGTTCGTCGAGGGGCGCGAAGCGCCCCAGCCGGCGGAGTAGCTCGCAGAGATTTCGAGGGCGCGGCGAGCGCGGCAATGCCGCGCTCCGTCGCTTGACCGCTCTGTTGTCTAACCCCGAAGTCGCTTAGCTCTCGAAGCCGAGCTGGCGCTCGAGCATGCCCTTCGGCATCGCGCCCACGGCCGAGGCCTTCGGCGCGCCGGCTTCGAAGAGCATCATGTTCGGGATCGACTGGATCCCGTAGCGCATCGCGAGATCCTGGTTCTCGTCGATGTTCACCTTCACAAGCTTGACCTTGTGCTCGTCCGCGATCCGCTCGAGCACCGGCGCGACCGCGTGACACGGTCCGCACCATTCGGCCCAGAAGTCGACGAGCACGGGCTCGTCTGACTGCAGGACCTCGCTCTCGAAGGTGGTGTCGGTGACCTCTGTTGCCATCGTTTCCTTTCGGTGTCGCAGTAGAGGAAGCGGTTGTACCCACGCTGCTGATAGTCAGAACGCCTGAGCCTAGACTTGGCTTCCCGATGCCCGAGCCAATCTTCCAGCCTCTGCCGGACAAACCCGACCATCCCGAGCTGGAGCGCGAGATGCTCGCGCGCTGGGACGAGGAAGGCACGTTTGCCAAGCTGCGGGAGCAGAACCGGGGCGGCCCGACCTTCTCCTTCATGGACGGGCCGATCACGGCGAACGGCCCGGCCGGCGTCCACCACGGGCTCGGCCGGACGTTGAAGGACGTCTTCCAGCGCTACAAGGCGATGCGCGGCCACGAGCTTCGCTACCAGAACGGCTTCGACTCGCAGGGCCTGCACGTCGAGGTGCAGGTCGAGAAGGCGCTCGGCTTCAACTCGAAGCGGGAGATCGAGGAGTACGGGCTCGACCGCTTCGCCCGCGAGTGCCGTGACTTCGTCGCGAAGTTCGCCGGGATCCAGACCGCGCAGTCGAAGCGGCTCGGGATGTGGATGGACTGGGGGAACGACTACTTCACCTTCTCGGACACGAACATCGAGTACATCTGGCGCTTCCTCAAGGAGGTGCAGGCGCGCGGCTGGCTGTACAAGAGCCACCGCTCGACGCAGTGGTGTCCCCGCTGCGGCACGTCGCTTTCGAAGCACGAACAGGCGGGGGAGGAGAACTACGAGGAGCTCGAGCATCCGTCGCTCTTCGTCCGCTTCCCGCTGCGCGGCCGCGAGGGGGAGTCGATCGTGGTCTGGACGACAACGCCGTGGACGCTGCCCGCCAATGTTGCGGCGGCGGTGAAGCCCGACGCCGAGTACGGACGTAACGACCTCGGCGAGTGGGTGGCGGTCGACCGCTATCCGGAAGAACACTTCGAGGAACGCGTTAGCGGCTCGGACCTCGTCGGGCTCGAGTACGACGGGCCGTTCGACAAGTTTGCGGCGCAGGAGGGCGTCGTCCATCGCGTGATCCCGTGGGACGAGGTCTCGCTCGCCGAGGGCACCGGCATCGTCCACATCGCGCCGGGGTGCGGCGCCGAGGACTTCGAGCTCTCGCGCGTCCACGACCTTGCGGTTCTGGCGCCCATCGACGAGTCCGGCGTCATGCTGCCCGGGTACGGCGAGCTCGCAGGAAAGAGGACAGACGAGGTCGTCGATCCGGTGATCGAGTCCTTGCGAGAGCGAGGGCTTCTCGTCGAGGCGACGTCGATCGTCCACCGCTATCCGGTGTGCTGGCGTTGCCGGACGCCGCTCGTCTTCCGCGTCGTCGACGACTGGTTCATCTCTGCCGAGGAGATCCGGCAGCCGATGCTCGACGGCAACGCGACGGCCGAGTGGACGCCGCCTCAGTACTCCAAGCGGATGGACGACTGGCTGCGCAACATGGGCGACTGGAACATCTCCCGCCGCCGCTACTTCGGCTTGCCGCTGCCGTTCTACGAGTGCGACTGCGGGCACATGAACGTGGTCGGTTCGCGCGCAGAGCTAGAGGAGCGCGCGGTCTCGGGGCTCGAGCAGCTCGAGGAGCTCCACCGCCCCTGGATCGACGCCGTGCGCATCCGCTGCGAGAGCTGCGGTGCCGAGGTCGAGAGGATCGAGGAGGTCGGCGACGCCTGGCTCGACGCCGGCATCGTCCACTTCTCGACGCTCGGCTGGCGGAATCCGGAGTGGATCCCGCATGGCTACGCGACGGGAGCCTCGAAGGGGCTCTCCGGCGCCGACCTTCCCGACAACGCCTACTGGGAGAAATGGTTCCCCGCCGACTGGGTCTCGGAGGGCCGCGCCCAGATCCGGCTCTGGTTCTACTCCCAGTGCTTCATGGCGATCACGCTCGCGGGCCGGCAGCCGTACGGCCGGGTCCTGACGTACGAGAACGTCGTCGACGAGACCGGCCGCGAGATGCACAAGTCCTGGGGCAACGCGATCGACCTCGACGACGCGCTCGAGCGGATGGGCGCCGACACGATGCGTTGGTTGTACTGCTCGCAGAACCCGGCGCAGGAGCTGCGCTTCGGTTACGGGATGGCGGAGGAGGTGAAGCGGCGCTTCCTCACCTTCTGGAACTCCGTCAAGTTCTTCGTCGACTACGGGAACGCTTCGGCAGGCTTCCGGCCGTCGTGGTCGGAGCTCGAGCCGGCCGACCTGGCTGCGCCGCTCGACCGCTGGCTCATTCAGCGCACGGATGCGTTCGCCGCCGAAGCTACGACGGCGTACGAGGCATACGACACGGTCTCGGTCATGCGCGAGTTCGAGCGCTACGTCGACGACCTTTCGAACTGGTACATCCGCCGCTCGCGGCGGCGCTTCTGGGCCGACGACGAGGCGGCGCTTCGGACCCTCTGGTACGCGCTCGTCCAATCGCTGCGCGTGCTCGCGCCGATCCTCCCCTTCGTCACAGACCAGCTGTGGCGGACGCTCGTCCTCGACGGGCCCGAGTCCGTGCATCTCGCCGGCTGGCCCGAGGTCGCCGAGCCGGACCGCGCGCTGCTCGACGAGATCGCCGAGGTGCGGCGGGTCGTGGAGCTCGGTCGGCAGGCGCGCTCGAGCTCGGGGATCAAGTTGCGGCAGCCGCTGCGCCGGCTCGTCGTCGAGGGAGCGGCCCTCGATGGGCACCGCGAAGAGGTCGCGGACGAGCTGCGCGTGAAGGACGTCGAGCTCGGCCCCGTCGACGCGGTCGAGCTGCGCGTGAAGCCGGACTTGCCGGTGCTCGGCCCGAAGCTCGGCAAGGAGCTCGGCGCCGTGCGGCAGGCGCTCGCCGCAGGCGAGTTCGAGGAGCTCCCGGATGGGCGTTTCCGCGCGGCGGGACACGAGCTCGGGCCCGACGAGGTTCTCGTAGAGCGCGGCGGGCGAGAGGGCTGGGCGGTCGCCTCCGCAGACGGCGTGACGGTCGCGCTCGACCTCGGCCTCGACGACGAGCTCGTGCTCGAGGGCGAGGCGTACGAGCTTATCCATCTCGTCAACTCACTCCGCAAGGAGCGGGGCTTCGAGCTTACGGACCGGATCGTGCTCACGGTGCCCGAAGCGCAGCGCGAGGTTCTGGAGACGCACGGAGAGTGGATCAAGCGCGAGGTGCTGGCCGTCGACGTTAGGGTCGGCGACGAGCTGCAGCTCGAGAAGAGCTAGGCCGCTTCGCGCTCGGCCCGCCGCAGCTCGACGGGCAGCTTGAAGTTCACGTCCTCGTGCACGGGCCTCTGCTCGCAAACCTCTGCGCCGCGGGCAACGAACCAGTCGCAGACCTCCGCGACGAGCCGTTCCGGCGCCGAAGCGCCCGAGGTAAGGCCGACAGTCTCGCAGCCGTCGAGCCAGCGCTCGTCGATGTCCCGGAGGTCGTCGACGAGATGCGCCGGCGTGCCGTCGGCGCGGGCGACGTCGACGAGCCTCTGCGAGTTCGAGGAGTTGGGCGAGCCGACGACGAGCAGGAGGTCGACCTCGCTCACGAGCTCCTTCACCGCCCACTGCCGGTTCGAGGTCGCATAACAGATGTCCTCGCGCGCCGGCCCCTTGATTGGGGGGAAGCGGCGGCGCAGCACCGACACGATCTCGCTCGTCTCGTCGACCGAGAGCGTCGTCTGCGTGACGTAGGCGAGCGGCCGGTCCTGCGGGAGCGAAACGCGCTCCGCATCCTCCGCGGACTGGACGAGAACGATCGCTTCCGGCGCCTCGCCGAGTGTCCCCTCGACCTCCTCGTGGCCCTCGTGCCCGATGAGGACGACGGCATAGCCGGCCTCGGCGTAGCGGCGCGCCTGCGCATGCACCTTTGTCACGAGCGGACAGGTCGCGTCGATTGTCGTCAGGACGCGGCTCTCGGCCTCGCGACGGACGGCCGGGGCGATCCCGTGTGCGGAGAAAACGACCGTCGCCCCCTCCGGGACGTCCGTGAGCGAGTCGACGAAGACGGCGCCCCGCCCACGGAGATCGTCGACGACGTGCGAGTTGTGCACGATCTGCTTGCGGACGTAGACCGGTCTTCCGTAGAGCGCGAGCGCGCGCTCGACCGTCTCGACCGCCCGTTCGACTCCCGCGCAATAGCCTCGCGGAGAGGCGAGGAGAAGGCGTTTCACCACGGCCTGGCCACCATAGCCGGGAAGTATCAGAACGGCGTGAGAGGAACCGCGCGAGACGATCTTTCCCGCTTGCAAAGATGGGCCGGACGGCCCATTGTCCGCTTCGCAAACGCGCTCTAGCCTCCCTGCCACTGGGCGATGCGAACCGCGGCGTCTTCGGGCGACTCGCGGGGAGCAATCGGGAGAGCCCGCCGCACCGACCCCCCGAGCGGCGGGCTTTTCCATGTGCGGAGGCGAAATTCGCGTGCCGTGGGCGCGTCGGCTTCGTACAATCTGGGCGCCCAGTGAGGACTCCGGAGAAGCTTCCGACCGTCCGCGCGCTCGGCCGCGCCGCGGCCGCAGCCGTGCTCCTGCGTGCGATTCTCCGTCGTGGGAGCTCGCGTGAAGAGGAGCGCGCCTTCACGACGCAGGAGCTCCAGAGCGTCAGCCGGGTGGCCAACGAGATGGCGCGGAGCGTGGATGTCGAGGGTGTCGCGCGAACGCTCCTGGACGAACTCGCGCAGCTCTTCGGGGTCGGTTTCGTGGCCCTCGCCTTCGTCTCCGACGACGCGCACGAAGCAGCCGGCTACCTCGCGCGGTCGGACGGCGAGGACGTCGACTGGTGGCGCGACGTGCGGGTCGACCTCGCCCGCGAGCCCTCAGGGATCGCGAGCGCCGTCTTCGAGGCGTCGGCCTTCACCGTCTACGACGCCGAGGGCTCGGGCGTCCTCAGCTCGCGCCTCGCGACCGCCGTGGGAGCGAAGAGCGCCGCGTTCGTCCCTCTGCTCGTCCAGGAGCGGGTTATCGCTGTGATCTCCGTGGCCACTCTCGACGAGCCGCGGGTCTTCACCAACGAGGACCTCGCGGTGATGCAGACGCTCGCCACGGAGGCGGCCTCCGCGCTCCAGCGACTCCGGGCCGGCATCGCGCTCGAGGACGCGCTGAAGCGGAACGAGGAGCAGCTTGCGCAGCAGACGGCGCTCCTGCGGGCAGCGCACGTCCTCAGCAGCGAGCTCGACCTCGCCGTCGTCCTGCAGCGCCTCGCCGACCAGCTCGCGGAGTTGCTCGATGCGGATGCTGCGGACTGCTACCTCCTCGACCGCGAGCGCGGCCACTTCCGCTGCGTTGCGGTGCACGGATTCGCCCGCTCTCTCGTGGGCTTCGAGTTTCCGGCCGGTCACGGCTTGGCGGGAGCTGCCGCCCGCGAGGGCCGGGCGCTGATCGACAGCTCCTACGGGGAGATCGCGGCACCGGTGCCGCATCCCGCGTATGACGGCTTCACCGACGTGGTCACCGCCCCGATGTTCTGGAGCGGCGAGGTTCTCGGCGTCCTCGGCGTCGGCCGGCGCGAGGGACGCCGGTTCGAGGAGCGCGACGCGAACATCCTCGAGGCGTTCGCCGGCCTCGCCGCACTGGCGTTGCGCAATGCCGAGATGTTCACGCAGCGCGCCCGCCAGGCCCGGATCCAGCGCGGCTTCTACCGGATCGCCTCGGTCCTCGGGCAGTCTCTTTCTCGAGCGGCGACACTCGAGGCGATCGCGCAGGCGGCCGCGGAAGCGCTTGGCGGCAGCTCCGCAGCGGTGCTCGTGCCGTCGGGCGGAAGGCTGGAGGCGGTCGGGACCTACGAGCTCCCCGAGGAACTCGGGCACATCTTCGAGGGGCGCACCGCCGAGCACCAGGGCCCGCTCTTCCGCGCGGCAGCCGAGGGGCGCATCCTCGTGTCGTCCTCGATCTCGGACGACGAGCGGTTGCTCCCGGACCTCCGTACCGCGGCCACCGCGCACGGCTACCCGTCGTTGATCTCCGTGCCGGTCGCCTCACCTCGCGAG
>DATFHC010000081.1:0-8006 GCA_035248765.1 Gaiellaceae bacterium | reverse complement strand
GCCTTCGTGTCGTCTCTCTCGACGGCGTGGACGCGCAGGCGGGAGAGGCCGACCTCTACTCGGGCATCCGCGTCCTCGTCGCGGCCGACGAGCGCCGCAAGATCAAGGAGCGCACGACGCGCGGCAAGAAGGCGCGCAAGGAGGCCGGGGGATGGATCGGCGGTCATCCGCCCTTCGGCCGTCGCGCGATCGCCGACCCGAGCGGACGCGGCGCGATCCTCGTCCCCGACGAGACGGAGATGGAGACGATCCGCCGGGCCGGAGACTTGATCCTGCGGCCGGAGATGAGGACGTGCGGCGACGTTGCCCGCGCCCTCAACGCCGAGGGTCGCCTCCCCCGCTCGTATCACCCGCGCTGGGGCGAGAAGCCCGGACGCACGTGGACTTCTGAGACAGTGCGAGACCTCCTCCTTCGCGCAGCCGATCGTGGCGATCTCGCCGACCCCGACGCGATCCGGGCGGCGCTCGCTACGACGAGCACTGGCGGGAGGAACGCCGCTCGTTGCTACCCGCTCTCGGGGCGCGTCTACGACGCCGACGGCGCACACCGTGTCGGATGGTCTCATCGCGGCACGCCGAAGTACCGCCGCGCGAAGTGCGTCGCTGGCGGTCAGTGGGGCGCGATCCGGGCCGAGATGGTCGAGCCGCTCGTGTGGTCGAGCGTGTGCAGACTGCTCGGCGATCGGCAACGTCTCCTCGACTTGATCCCCGCGCCGACGAGCAACGGCGCGTCGCGCGAGGAGGAGAAGGCGATCGAGAAGAAGATAGCGCGGCTCGCAGATGCTCGTGGCGCGCGCATGGCGGAAGGTCTCAAGGCCGGAATCGACCCGGCGACGCTCAAGGCGGCGGACGATCAACTCGCAGCGGAGCAGGCCGAGATGGAGGAACACGTTGAGCGGCTGCGGGCATGGCGCGAGCGCGAGGCGAACGCAGACCGCAACCGCGAGGCGATCCTCTCGCTCGCCGACCTCGATCAACTGCTCGTGGACGCAGACCTTGAGACGCAGCGGCGCGTGTACGAGACCCTGAACGTCGCGGTGCGGCTCGGGCCGAACGAGGAGGCCGAGCGCGAGTTCGAGGCCGAAGGTCTGCCGCGTGTAGGTTGCGACTTCCCGTATGAAGTACGCGTCTGCGGGCGGATCGGCCCGGAGACGGCGGCAGTCATCGCAGGAGGAGGTTCACGGCTAGATGATCGTGACGACGATGAACGACATTCCCGGCTATGGCGTCGACGAGGTGTACGGCGAGGTCATGGGGTTGACCGTTCGCTCGAGGAACATCGGCTCGCAGATCGGCGCCGGGCTGAAGTCGATCCTCGGCGGCGAGCTGAAGGGGATGACGAAGGCGCTCATCGACAGCCGGCAGCAGGTGATGGAGCGGATGATCGAGGAGGCCGAAGGGAAAGGCGCGAACGCGATCATCGCGATGCGCTTCGACACGTCCGAGATGGGCGGGCAGTGGACGGAGATCTGCGCCTACGGGACGGCGGTGCGCGTGCACAAGGCGTGACCCGGGCGATCGTCTTCGACCTCTTCGAGACGCTCGTCGACTACGACGAGCAGAAATCGCTCGGTTTCTCGGCTGCGGCGGCCAACCTGCTCGGCTGTGATCCGGAGGAGTTCCACACGGTCTGGCGTGCGGGACGGCCCGCCCGCGATTCTGGGCCTTTGCGCGACTACCTAGCCTCGATCGGGGTCATAGGCGGCGAGGCCGATCGGCTCGTGGAGCTTCGTCGTGCCTCGTCGCTCAGGCTCCTCGCGGAGCCTCGTGCCGGCGTCATCGACACGATTGACGAGCTTCGCCAGCGTGGGCTCGGCGTCGGCCTAATCACCGTCTGCAGCGAGGACGTCGCCGACGTGTGGGAGGAGACGCCGTTCGCGGGTGCCTTCGACGCGGTCGTCTTCTCCTGCTCCTGCGGCTACCGGAAGCCGGACCCGAGGATCTACGAGCTCGCGCTCCGGGAGCTCGGGGTCGAGGCGGCGGAATCGATCTTCGTCGGGGACGGCACGAATGACGAGCTCACCGGCGCGGAATCGGTCGGAATGCGAGCGGTGCAGATCGGGGCGACCCAGCCGTGGTCGGGTGAGCGCATCTCGACGATTCCCGAGGTTCTCGACCTTCTCTAGAGCCGACGGAGCAGCACAAGGAACTCGCGGAGAGACCTGGCCAAGAGCGATACGTCCGGTGCCAGGCACGTGACATGTCCGGACGAGACATCGCGACACGCGAAGCGCCTGCAATTCAACTTGCACGTGGCCTACCTGGACATGACCGGTACCTGGCACCGGTCGTGTCCGTTCCGGACTCGTCTAGAGGCGGCAGAGCAGAGCGAGGAACTCGTCGGTCGAGGCCACCACGAGGTCGGCCGCGTCGAGCAGCACGCTCGGCGCTTCGGTCGAGGTGACGGCGACGCGCACTGCAACCTCCAGCCCGTCGAGTGCCGCGAACGAGTCGATGTCGGTCGTGTCGTCCCCGGCTGCGAGGGCCCGGCGGAGGTCGCGCTCCTCGAGCAGCCGCCGAACCGCCGTCCCCTTGTGCGAGCCGACCGGTGGCAGTACTTCGAGGATCTTGCGCCCGTAGCGCGCGGCGAACCCTTCCTCCCGCGCCGATTCCGCGATCGCGTCGAGCGCGCGTACCGCTTCCGCCTCGTCTTCGTGGCCGCGAAAGTGAAAGGCCACCGCGAGTCCCTTCACCTCGATCTCGTCTTGCGGCCACGGGGCCCCGGCTGCGAAGGCTGCGAGCGTCCGTCGCCAGCGGTCGGCCTGCGGCTCGAGTTCGAGTCCGTGCGAGCCGACGCAGACGACGCCCTCCACGCCGAGTCGCGTGCGCACGTCGTCGCCGGCTCGGCCGCTCACGACCGCGACGAGCGCGTACCGCTCGACGAGCCGCTCGAGCTCCGCCCGCGTCCCGGGTGGCGGCGCCGCGTCCTCCGGCCGCTCGACGATCGGCGCGAGGACGCCGTCGAAATCGAGGAAGAGCCCTGCCTCGCCAGGCTCAGCGGCTAGCTGCTCCAGCAACAGGTCGGAGAGCGCGGCCACGCGGCGAAGGATAGGTGCCCCGCGAAAATGGCCATACTTCCCCCGTGCCCGAACTCGACGAGGTCTGGATCCCGCTGGTGGACGAGCCGATCGGCGGCATCGTCGATCGCGTCGTGCGGGAGGATCCTGCGCTGGCGGCGCTCATCGAGACGCCGCACCGGATCCTCGCCTTCCGGACGTTCGCCTACATCCGCACCGGGATCCTGCTCGGCCAGCTCCTGTTCGACCACGACGTCCCCGCCTGGGACGGTTCGGAGAGCTGGGTCGACGCGCTGCTCCGCGACCCCGCTCACCGTGCCGCCATCGAGCGGGAGGTGCGCGCGGTCGCGGAGGAGATCGCCGCCGACCCGGAGTACGCCGACGACGAGCCGCTTGCGCCGGACGAGGGTGCGCGCGACCGCTTCCGCGCGTTCGCGCGCGAGCACCTCGGTCGCAGTAGTTAGTTCTTGCTGCCGTTCCCCTGGTAGACGAAGCCGTTCCCGCTTCCGAACAGCTTGCGGGCGAGGAGCCGCCGCACCGCGGGGCCGGTGATCGGGTTGAGCAGCAGGCCGAGTGCGATCCCGACCAGTAGAAGCAGTCCGTTCTTCGCAGCCTGCGCCGGTTCCGGCGAATGCCGCTTGATCCCTTGGACGCGTCCGGCCGCGTTCCTGAGCTCGTCGATTGCATTCCGGATCTCATCCTGGAGGTCCTTGTCGGCGGCCAGGCGCGTGGCGGCGTCCGAGACCTTGCGCTTCGACGCGAGCTCGTCGTAGACCGCGCGCGCCGAGCCGTAGGCGTTGCGGACGTTGTCGCGCAGTTCCTTGTCGCGAATCGCGCGCTCGACGTAAGGCCGCGCGCTCGACGCTGCGCCTGCGACCTTCTCCTTCGTGTACGTCATCTCCGGTCCTTTCCGTCGTGGATGTGGGCGACTCCTATCTTTCCGAACTCGGCGGTCGAATGCAGCCGTGCGTCGGATTTACCCCTCTGGAGCCGCTGGCAAGCGTCTGAGCAGTGCTTCTGCAAGCCGGCGCGAGGCCTCATCGACGAGCTCGCCCTCGAAGCGTGCCGCACCCGAATCTGCTGCGAGGATCCGCTGCGCGCGCTCCACCTCGGCCGGCGACGGGGTGAAGACGAAGTTGACCGGCTCGATCTGGCTCGGATGGATCACCCATTTGCCGTCGTAGCCGTGCTCGAGGGCGCGGCGCGCCGACATGACGAAGCCGAGGTCGTCGCCGAGCCGTGCATGCGGTCCGTCGACGGCCTGCAATCCGGACGCTCGCGCAGCCGCGACCACGCGTGCGAGCGCGTGGTCGGAGGTGCCCGCGCCGATCGTCAGCACCGGCACGCCGAGGGAGGCGGCGAGGTCGGCCGGACCGAAGACGAGCGCTTCGAGGCCATGCTCGGCGGCCGCGATTCTCTCCGCCTCGACGAGCCCGCGCGCAGTCTCGATCTGCGCCTCGAGGCCGATGCCTTCGGGGAGCAACTCCGCCGCGGCGGACACGTCCTCCGGGGACTCAACCTTGGGGAGTACGACGACGTCCGGCCTCGTCTCTGCGGCCACGCGTAGATCGTCCTCCCACCACGGAGTCGAGCGTCCGTTGACGCGGAGCGCAGTCGTGCGGCCGAGCGGGCCTCGGCGCAGCGCAGCGACGGCGAGTTCCCGTGCCTGATCCTTGGCGTCGGGCGCGACCGCGTCCTCGAGGTCGACGATCACCTCGTCGGCCGGAAGCGAGGGCGCCTTCGCGAGCATTCGCTCGCTCGAGGCGGGGACGCTCAGGCATGTGCGGCGGGCGCGCGCGGGCACCCGCCAACGCTACTAACGACGCGCTGTCGCGGGCCGCCGTCGGTCACGCGCCTTATGGCGTCTCCGGCCTTCCGGCCGCGGCCATTCGAGCGTGATCGAACCGCCGACCTGCAGCACATGCCAGCGGGCGGCGAGCTCGTCGAGCGTCTCTTGAAGCTTCGGCGGCAGTGTTCTTGCACGCCAGCCCCGCTCGAGGTTCCAGGCCAGCTCCTCCGAGCGGCGTCCGTCCGGAATCCGCGTCCGCTTGATGCGCTCCTTGCGCCACATCTTCGCCACGAGCTTCCCGTCAACCGGCATGAAGATTCGCGCGTTCCCTCCCGCAGCGAGGTCGCCGAAGATGCCGCCGTCGAGGCCGAACTCCGCCTCGGCGACGAAGTGGAGGACGTCGTGCGGCAGCCACTCGTCGTAGCCGATCGACCCGCACCGGAGATCCGGATAGCGGACGCGGCTCACCTCGACGGCGTAACGCCGCGCCCCGGTCTTCACAAACGTCACCTTCACCCGACTGCCTCGGTGCCCGCGGCCGGCGCCGGGATCACTTCGCGCCTCTGACTCGCTCGCGCGAAGAGCACCGCCGCCGGCGCCAGCGCGGTTGCGCCCGCGAGGAGGGCGGCCCGAATCCCCCACACGTTCCCGATCGCGCCGATGACGGGGCCGCCGGCCGACTGGCCGATCGCGTCCGCCTGGCCGCTGATCGAGAAAACGGTTGCGCGGACGCTCGAGTCGGTGATCTGCTCGTTGAGCCAGATCGTGTAAAGCGGGTCGGCAAGGTCGCGCGCGAGGAAGACGCCGAGGAGCGCCGCGATGGCTGCCCAGGCCGACCAGGCGACCGCGACGCGAGGAGTGCCGAAGCGATCGTCTCGGAGCCGTCGCGCTCGAACCGGCGGATGAGGAAGGTCGTTCCGACGAAGCCGATGGCCATGCCGACGAGGTAGAAGAGACCGAACCAGACCACCGCGCTCAGATGGCCCACGGCGGGCAAGCCGATGTCCCGGAGGAAGTGCGCTTCCTTCAGCCTGTCGAAGCCTTCGCTCGACATGCCGGCGAAGACTCCGACCGTGACGAGAAGCACGATCACCGGAGCGGCGCGCGCGTACCGAGCACCGGCCGCCGCGGTCGTCCGCATCTCGCGGAACGGAGAGTGGCGCTCTTCCCGAGGGCGACGCTCGAATCCGTGTTCCTCCATGAGGACGACGCAGGCGAGTCCGCACGCGATCGTGAAAGCACCGCCTAGTACGACCCCGGCACGCAGCGATGCGACGCCGACCGCGACCTGAAGCAGGAGACCGACGACCGCTCCGGCCTGGCCGTAGCGGGCAGCGCGGAGAAAGATCCGTCCGACCCGCTCTGAACCGCACTCGTCCGCGACCCACGCCTCCTCGGCGCCGCTCGTGAACGTGTACGCGATCCCCCACAGCGCCCAGAGCACGATCGCGATCCACGGCGTGGAGACGAAGCCGACCGCCGCTGTTGCCGTCCCCATTCCGAGGTAGCCGATGATCAGCGACAGCTTCCGGCTGTACGTGTCGGCAACGACGCCGGTCGGCACCTCGAAGAGGAAGACAGCGCCTTCCATCGCTGTCCCCATGAGGACGAGCTGCAGCGGCGAAAGGTGCAGCGTGCGCACGAGGTACACCGCCATCACGACCCACGTCGGCATCCTCAGCCCGAAGGACAGGCCGTAGTAGAGCGTCTCCGCCGACGGGCGCTTCACGGCTTCTCCCAGACGGAGACGTGCTTCCTGCTCTCAGCGGTGAACGGCGAGCGATCCCAGTCGGCCCAGCGCTCGCGCCGCCGAAGACCGGCGAGGCGCGCCATCAGGTCGAGCTCGGCGGGTGAGACGGAGCGAAACGGCATCGAGATCCGCTCCCAAGTGCCGTCGCGGAGCGTGAAGTGGTGCGAGACGAGCCGCTGGGTGTCGGCGTCGTACTCGTCCACGCCGACGTGGGTGTCGCTGAGGTCGAAGACCTCGAGCCGCTGGCGGTTCCGAACGCCGACCTCGACGACGAAGCAGCCGCCCGCCTCGAGGTGCTTCGCGGCGTTCGCGAACACCGCCGCTTGCCCCTCCTGCGTCGTCACGTTGTTGATCGAGTTGAAGACGACGTAGACGAGCGAGAACGTTCCCTCCACTCGGGTTGTCGACATGTCGCCGATCGCGACCGGGATGGAATCCGTCTTCTTCTTAAGCTCCGCGACCATGTCGGGCGAGAGGTCGATGCCCGCTACAAGTGCGCCGCGCTCGGCGAGCGGCACCGCGATTCGTCCCGTTCCGATCGCCAGCTCGAGTGCGCCGCCGCCGGCGAGCGGTTCGAGGAAGTCGACGACGGGCTCGACTCGCATGTCCGCGGTGTCCGCGTCGTAGCGGGTCGCCACGTCCCCGGCGAACCAGTCCTTCATAGCGGCAGCGCCCGCCGGACGCTGATCGACGTGTGGCGAGTGACGTAGCCGAGCCGCTCGTTGACGGCGCGCATGTTCTCGTTACCGGTCTGCGTCCACGTGTAGATCTCGCGGATGCCGTGCTCCGACGCCCACGCGGTTGCGGTCTCCTTGAGCGCGCGCGCGAGGCCGTGTCCGCGCCAGTCGCGGCGTACGGCGGTGAGCGTGTTCTCGGCGCGATCGGGCTGATCTGCGTCGTGGTTGAGCCCCGCCATGCCGACCACCTCGTCGCCGGCCACGGCCACGAAGGTTCCTTCGGGCCAGTTCAGCCACTCGGTCTCCCACTGCTCGACCGTGATCTCGACCTTGCGGGGAGTCGGCATGTCCTCGAACGCCTGCAGCGCGAGCTCGTAGTAGAGGCGTGGCAGCAACTCCGGACGCTCGGCCAGCGTGACCACGTCGATGCCGTCGGGCACCGCCGGCCACGGCTCGCCGGCGGCGACCGTGCGGACCTGCTCGACCTGGCGGCCGGTCTCGACGAAGCCGAAGCGCTGGGCGAAGGCGAGCGAGCCGGAGTCGTCGACATTCGATCCCACCTCGTGGTGGCCGCACGACTCGGCCTCGAGCGCGAGCCGCTGCAGCAACGCCGTCCCGACTCCGAGGCGTCGGTGTCCGGGGAGTACGCGCGGGTTGATCGAGCCCCCGCCGAGATCGCTCTTCGACGCGCTGCCCGAGCCCACCAGTTCGCCGTCCCGGAACGCGAGCAACATGAAGCTGCCGCCGGAGCGGAGCTCGGCGACCGACGCGGT
>DATFHC010000080.1:0-19587 GCA_035248765.1 Gaiellaceae bacterium | reverse complement strand
AGAGAAGCGAGGCCAACATGAAGCACCACGACGACGATCATCAGCACGCTCATGGACGAGCCGGCTCGCTGACCCGCAGCGCGGTTCAGGCGACGCTGCACTGCCTCACCGGCTGCGCGATCGGCGAGGTGCTCGGCATGGTGCTCGCCACCGCCCTCGGCTGGGGCAACACCGCCTCGATCGCAATCTCGATAGCGCTGGCCTTCGTCTTCGGCTATGCGTTCACGATCCGGGCGGTGCTTCGCGCGGGCGTCGGCCTGCGCCGAGCCGTCGGTGTCGCCCTCGCCAGCGACACCGTCTCGATCTCCACCATGGAGATCATCGACAACGCGTTCATTCTGCTCGTGCCCGGTGCGCTCGCAGCGGGCCTCTCAGACGGCCTCTTCTGGTGGAGCCTCGCGATCGGCCTCGTGATTGCGTTCGTCGCCACCGTGCCGGTGAACCGGTGGCTGATCTCACGCGGACGCGGCCACGCGGTGATGCACGAGGTACACGCGCACTAGGAGACTTTGCGAGTGGAGGCGGCGGGAATCGAACCCGCGTCCGCAGCCGCACCGGTTGAGCGTCTACAAGCTTAGGCTGCCCTTTCGATTCGCCCGGCGGCCGGGGTGCAGCCGCCCTACCGCCGGACTAGCCGATCCTTCGGTGTCGCGCTCCGGGCGATCAGCTCTCCCTCGGCGCCGAGCCCGTTCGTTGGCGCCGCCTCCGAGCCACGGGCAGTCCCGGGGCGGCGTCGCCAGCTAGGTTCCCCTAGGCGGCGAGTGCGAGATCGTTCTTCGCACTTGCGTTGTGCCGGTGGATTTACGAGGCCAACCGGCGACCTCGGCTTGCAACTCATCCGGATGGATCGACCACGTCGAAACCAGGTCGCCCCCGTATGTCTGTGCACGAATTGTAGCCCGCTAGCGGCGAAGCGACTTCAGCTCGCGCTCGATCTGGCGTTGCGCGTCGCGGGCCGCGATGTCGCGCCGCTTGTCGCGCAGCTCCTTGCCGCGCGCGAGCGCCAGCTCGACCTTGACGCGGCCGCCTTTGAAGTAGAGCCGCGTTGGGACGAGCGTGAAGCCCTTCTCCGCCACGCTCGACGCGAGCCGCTCGATCTCCCTGCGGTGCAAGAGAAGCTTGCGCGGCCGGTCCGGATCGTGGTTGGCGCGGTTCCCCTCCGAGTACTCGGGCACGTGGAGGCCCACGAGCCACGCCTCGCCATCGCGTACCTCGGCGTACGCCTGGCGCAGCGTCGCCGCTCCCCCGCGCAGCGACTTGACCTCGGTGCCGCTCAGCACGAGGCCGGCCTCCACACGGTCCGAGAGGTGGTAGTCGTGCCGGGCGCGCCGGTTGTCGACGATCAGCTTCTCTCCACTCGGCTTGGCCATGGAGGGGCAAGTGTAGGGATGGGCTCCGGCGGCAACCCACCAAGCGGCAAACGAGGAAACGAGGTCTCGATGGACATGCGATTCATCTCGAAGATGCGAATCATCCCGACGAGCGTGCACAGCGCGGTCGACCACGTCGTCGGGCCTGCGCTCGTCCTCGCCCCGACGATCCTTCGGCTCGGAAGCACGAGCGCCGAGGGGATCGTCGCGCGCGCGGTCGGCGGCGCTGAGACGGTCTACTCCAATCTCACCGACTACGAGCTGAGCGCGAAGAACGTCGTGCCGATGCCGGTCCACCTCGCGCTCGACGCGGTCGGCGGCGCGACCCTCGCATTAGTGCCCCAGGTCACGGGCGCGCGGCAGCGCGGCAAGAAGCACTGGCTGCCGCACCTGGCGATCGGCGCGCTCGAGGTGGGGATGGCCGCCCTCACGAAGACCGAGCGGCCGAGGACGGGACGCAAGGCACAGATCGCGAAGCTGGTCTCGTCTGCGAAGCGTGCGCGCGACGCGGCGAACGACGCTGTGAAGTCTGTCGCCTAGGAAAAGAGCACACCTGTAGGGTCGAGCGGTGGAGCTCACGCTCGCCCAACTGCAGGAGCTGGGCTCGTCCGGATTTCCGGGCTTGCTCGGCATCGAGTTCTGCGAGGCGGGCGACGGCTTTGTCCGTGCCCGCCTCGAGCTCCAGCAGAAGCATCAGGCTCCGAACGGCTACCTTCACGCCGGCGTCGTCGTCGGTTTGGCCGACTCGGCGTGCGGCTACGGCTGCATCCTGGGCCTGCCGGAGGGAGCGGCGGGGTTCACGACGATCGAGCTGAAGACGAACTTCCTCCGCAGCGCCTGGGAGGGGACGATCGAGTGCGAGGCGCGGCGCCGGCACGGCGGCCGCACGACGCAGATCTGGGACGCCACCGTTGCGGATCCGGACGGCGAGACGATGGCGCTCTTCCGCGCCACGCAGTTGATCCTGCGCTAGCGCCGAGTTCGGGCGCGGTAGCCGCGCGCCATGAAGCACCGGTCGCAGAGCGACGCCCACGGCGCGGTGCGCGCGCCGCAGACGCGGCAGCGGCCAATCGTTGGCTCCTCGATCTCGGCCCGCAGCTCTCGCACCACGCGAGCTGCCGCGGCCTCCTCGAGCGCTGCGGCTCGCTCGATAGTGACCCCGGCGACCCCCGGATACTGGAGCGCGAACCAGCGGAGGATCGACGCCTCCCGCGCCGCTTGCTCGGCTTCTTCCAACCCGGCCGCGTCAAGGCGGCGCGGGTCGAGGATCCAGCCGAGCACCGTCTGCTGCGGCTTGTCTCCTGCGACCGCCGCGGCGAGCGTCCCCAACAACGGCAGCCCGTCCTCGTCGACGGGGGCCTGCACGAGCTTCCAGACGTCTGCGAGCTCGAGTGTCCGGCGCGCATGGTGGAGCGCGTCGCGCACCGCGTCGAGCCGCGCGAGGACCGGCTGGATCGACTCGACCTCGAGCCAGCCGTCGACGCTCCAGTAGCGAAGCGCCGCCTGGCGCCAGGCATGGAGCGCCGGCTCGAGCTCGTCGACACGCGTCACGTTGAGATCGGAGAGCTGCGGGCGCAGGCGCCCTGAGTCGACGACGCGGTAGCCGAGGTGCCCGTTCTCGATCGGGACGTGCGGGACGAGGGCAGCGCGCACGAGCTCGGGGTCCGGATCCGCCCACGTCACGCCGGTGAGGACACCGACGTGGCCACGTTCGTGAAAGCCAAAGCGGCCGGCGCGGCCGGCGATCTGGGCGATCTCCCACGGCTCGAGATCGCGCCGTTCCTTGCCGTCGAACTTCGTCGTCTCGGCGAAGAGCAGCGTCTCGCACGGGAGGTTGACGCCGTGCCCGAGGACGTCCGTCGCAGCGCAGACCCCCGCGCGCCCGGCGATGAAGCGGTCGATCTCCTCCCGCCGCGACGCGAGCGGCATCGCGCCGTAGAGGCAGGCGACGGCGCCGGGATGCAGCTGGTTGAGCTCGCCGGCGAGCCCGATCACCGCGCGGCGGCTGAAGGCCACGACGACGGTGCCCGGACGCAGGCCGGTGATCGCGCGACGGCCGGTCCAGTCGAGCGGCGCCTTGCGCTCGAAGAAGCGGATCTCGGCCTGCGGGAACGCATGCCGCACGAGCGGCAGCGCCTCGACCGCGCCCAGCAGCAGGATGTGCCGGTACTCCCCACCGAGCAGAAGCCGAGTCCACGCCGAGCCGCGCTCCTCGTCCTCGGCCCACTGCACCTCGTCGAGGACGAGCGTCTCCCCGCTCGCCGGAGCCATCTCGGCCGTGCAGCAGACGATCGGAGCGTCCGGGTTGACTCGCTCCTCACCCGTGACGAGACCGACGCGCCCCTCGCCGAGCTCGGCCGAGAGTCGACGGTGCGCCTCCTGCGCGAGCATGCGCAACGGCGCGGCGTAGACGCCCTTACCCGTCTCCACGAGGAAGCGGAGCGCGTCGTGTGTCTTGCCCGAGTTCGTCGGCCCGAGGTGCGCGATCACCGACTCCGGCTCGACCCGCCGGTCGGGCAGGCGGACCGTCAGCTCGGAGACGGGACGGCGCGCCGGCTGTCTCCGCCGATGCCGTTCGCTCCGACTGGGGCGCTTCTGCCGCCCCCGCGCCACTAGACCTGGAGGAACCGGCGCAGCGTGACCGCGGAGCCGGTCGCTCCGAGAAGCAGGCCGGCGGCGAGGAGCAGGATCGCGTTGAACGTGAAGGACAGCGCGTGCACATCCGAGCTGTTGCCGCCGATGTGCGGCAGGATCGACGGCAGCGCGATCGTCTTTCCGAGCACGAGCAGGATCACGGCGAGAACGGATCCGAGGAGCCCGCAGAGGAGCCCCTCGAGCATGAACGGCCCACGGATGAACCAGTTCGTCGCGCCGACGAGCTTCATCACCTCGATCTCACGTCGTCGCGCGAAGATCGATAGGCGGATCGTGTTTGCGATCAGCAGGGTCGAGGCGATGACGAGCATGACCACGGCGATGAGGAAGACGAGCGAGATGACCTTCGCGATCGTGAGGATCCGGTGGGTGACGTTGCTCCCCCAATGGACGCCGTTCGGGCAAGGCTCTACGCCCGCGAAGTTCGCCCTGCAGATCGTATGACCGAGGACCGGCGTGAACTTCGCCTGAGTCGGAGTGACGACCCATGAGTCAGGGAGCGGGTTCGCCGTCACACCGCCCTGATAGAGGCTCGAGTAGGTCTTCCTCATCTGCACTTCAGCCTGCGCCTTCGAAACGAAGACGACCGACTTGACGCGCGGATCGCTGCGGAGCTTGAAGGCGACAGCCTGCTCCTCGGCCTTCGTTGCACCCTTCGCCGGACAACCGCCCTCCGGGAGCACCGAACTGCAGAAGTAGACGTGCACCTGCAGCTGCCTCTGGATGTGGTTGCTCCACGAGAGCACCCAAGTGCCGAGCGCGATGAAGAGGCCGAGCAGGCACATCCCGATCAGGACCGTCATCGTCGCCGCGAACGTCGTCGAGAGATTCATCCGGATCGAGGACCACGCCTCGGAGAACAACAGGCGAGCGCGGCTCATTCGGAGGTGTATCCCCCGCGCCGCTCGTCACGGGCGAGCTTGCCGTCCTCGAGCGCGATCACGCGCTTGCGCATCTTGTCCACCATCTCGCGGTCGTGGGTGACCATGAGGATCGTCGTGCCGGCGCGGTTGATGCGATAGAGGAGCTGCATGATCCCGACGCTCGTGTCGGGGTCGAGGTTCCCGGTCGGCTCGTCGCAGACGAGGAGCGGCGGATGGTTGACGACGGCGCGCGCGATCGAGACGCGCTGCTGCTCGCCGCCCGAGAGCTCGTCGGGGAGCGAGTTCATCTTGTTCGCAAGACCGACCATCGTCATCACCTCGGGCACCTTGCGGCGGATCGAGGCGCGGCTCTCGCCCTGCACCTTGAGCGCGTAGGCGACGTTCTCCGCCGCCGTGCGGCGCGGCAGAAGCTTGAAGTCCTGGAACACGCAGCCGATGTTGCGGCGCAGCCGAGGCACGCTCGAGCGGCGCAGCCTGCCGATGTCGCGGCCGCTGAGGATGATGCGCCCGTCCGACGGCTCGAGCTCCTTCAGCAGAAGCCGCGCGAGCGTCGTCTTGCCGGAGCCCGACGCGCCGACGACGAACACGAACTCCCCCTTGTCGATCCCGAAGCTGACCTTGTCGAGAGCGACGACGTCCGGTTCGTAGATCTTCGTGACGGCCTCGAACTCGATCATCGAGCCCGCTGCCTGCTTCCCCTGCTCCTCGGCCTTCACCTGGCCGTTTGCCGAAGGCTGTGCGACGGCCGTTGTGGGCTGTTCTATCTGTACGTCAGTCACGTCTACCGGTTCAGGTTTGGGCGGGTAGGTGTACCCGGCGCCGGTGGAGTGGTGCGAAGCCTCCCCACTCTAGCGCAGCTTTCGGCGTGCTCCTAAGGCTCTCCTGCAGTTTGCAGCAGATAGGCGCGGATGAAACCGTCGAGGTCGCCGTCGAGGACACCCTGCGTGTTGCCGACCTCGTGGCCCGTCCGCGCGTCCTTGACCTGCTGGTACGGGTGGAGGACGTAACTGCGGATCGTCTCGCCGCCGAAGCCCATCGAGACGCCGCCGCGCTCCCGCGCAAGCTCTGCCTCGCGCTCCTCCTCGGCCTTCTCGGCGAGGCGCGAGCGCAGGATCTTCATCGCAGTGTCCTTGTTCGCCGACTGGCTCCGCTCGTTCTGGACGGCGACGACGATGCCGGTCGGCATATGCGTGATGCGCACGGCCGAGTCGGTCTTGTTCACGTGCTGGCCGCCTGCGCCGGACGAGCGGTAGGTGTCGATCCGGATGTCGTCGTCGGCGATCTCGATGTCGCCCGCCTCGTCGAGCAGCGGAGCGACGATGACCTGCGCGAAGCTCGTGTGGCGGCGGTGCGCGGCGTCGAACGGGCTGAGGCGGACGAGCCGGTGCTTTCCGCGCTCGGCCTTGAGGATGCCGTAGGCGTTCTCCCCGCGAACGGTGAAAGCGGCCGACTTGATCCCGTACTCCTCCCCCGGGCTCGACTCGATCACCTCGGTCTTGAGCCCGCGCTGCTCGGCCCAGCGGAGATACATCCGCAGGAGGATCTCGGCCCAGTCCTGCGCGTCTGTGCCACCGGCGTCGGACTGGATCGTGACGACGGCATCGCCCGCGTCGTACTCGCCGGAGAAGAGCGCGTCCTCCTGTAGGCGCGCGAGCTCGGCGCGCACCTCGCGCAGCACCGGCTCGAGCTCCTCATCGGGAAACGTGCCCGCACCCTCGCGCAGGAACTCGACGTTCGAGACGAGCTCGTCGTAGCGCTGGAGCTTCTGCTGCGTGCGCTGGTGCTCGGCCGACAGGCACGCGGCGCGCTGCTGGTCGTTCCAGAAGTCAGGTTGGGCGAGCTCCTGCTCGAGCTCGTCGAGGCGGGCCTTCAGCGCAGCGGGGTCAAAGGTAACCACGGACCCAGTCGAGCTGGGCCCCGATCTCCTCGAGCTGCTCAGAGAGCGGAATCCGGATCTCGTCGCTCATCGAGCTAGGCGCCATGGCACTTCTTGAACTTCTTGCCGCTGCCGCACCAGCACGGGTCGTTGCGGCCGATCTTGTCGTGCGCGCTCGCCTGGACGGGCCGCGGTGCCGACGCTGCACCGACCGCGGCGGTGCTCACCCCTCCCGCCAGTGCAGCGTCGATGACCTCGGCACCGGCGCTGGTCTCGTGCTCGTAGTGCACGTTCCCGTTCGTCCTCTGCGACTGCTGCGCGAGCTGCTGCTCGGCCTCCTCGGGCGCGAGCTCGGCATGGAACAGATGGAGCACGACCTCGCTGCGGATGACCTGGCCGAGCTCGGTGAACATCCGCTCGCCCTCGCCCGTGTACTCGACGAGTGGGTCCTTCTGGGCCATCGACCGCAGGTGGATCCCTTCGCGCAGCGCCTCCATGTTCTCGAGGTGCTCGCGCCACCGCATGTCGACGACCTGGAGGACGATGAAGCGCTCGAGCTCACGCATCAGCTCCGAGCCGAACTCCTCCTCCTTCGCCTTGTACTCGTCGAGCGCGTCCTCCTGGAACTCCTCGACCAGCGACTCGCGCGAGATCTCTTCCAGCTCCTCGCGGAGCTCGTCGGCGGTGATCTCCGTCCGGTAGAGACCGGCCATGGCGTTCGTCAGCGCCTCGAGGTCCCAGTCCTGCTCGTACTCGTCCTGGGTGAAGACGTTGACGGTGTCCTCGACGACCTCCTCGATCCAGAGCTTGATCTGCTCGGAGAGGTCGTCCCCGTCGAGCACCTGGCGCCGCTGCTCGTAGATCCGCCCGCGGTGCCGGTTGAGGACGTCGTCGTACTTGAGGACGTTCTTGCGCATGACGAAGTTCTGCTCCTCGACCTTCTTCTGCGCGCCCTCGATCTGACGGGAGAGGATCTTCGCCTCCATCGGCTGGTCCTCGGGGATCTTGAAGCGCTCCATGACGCCCTTGATCCGGTCGCCTGCGAAGAGGCGGACGAGGTCGTCCTCGCCGGAGAGGTAGAAGCGCGTCTCGCCCGGATCGCCCTGGCGGCCTGAACGGCCGCGCAGCTGGTTGTCGATCCGGCGCGACTCGTGACGCTCGGTGCCGAGGACGTAGAGACCCCCCAGGTCGGTCACGCCGTCGCCGAGCTTGATGTCCACGCCGCGGCCGGCCATGTTCGTCGCGATCGTGACGGCGCCGCGCACGCCGGCGTCCTTGATGATCTCGGCCTCCCGCGCGTGCTCCTTCGCATTGAGGACGTTGTGCTTGATCCCCTTGCGCGTCAGGAGCTGCGAGAGGTACTCGGACGTCTCGACGGCGATCGTGCCGACGAGGACGGGCTGGCCCTTGTGCGCCCGCTCCTCGATGTCGCGCACGACGGCAGCCCACTTTCCCTCACGCGTCTTGAAGACGAGATCGTTCTCGTCGGCGCGGGCGACTTCGACGTTCGTTGGGATCTCGACGACGTCGAGGCCGTAGATCTCGACGAACTCCTTCTCCTCGGTCTTCGCGGTGCCGGTCATGCCGGCGAGCTTCTCGTAGAGGCGGAAGTAGTTCTGGAGCGTGATCGTGGCGAGGGTCTGGTGCTCCTCCTGGATCTTCACGCCCTCCTTCGCCTCGACCGCCTGGTGGAGGCCCTCGCTCCAGCGCCGTCCTTCCATGATCCGGCCGGTGAATTCGTCGACGATCTTCACCTCGCCGTCCTGGATCACGTAGTCGACGTCGAGCTGGTAGAGCGACTGCGCCTTGAGCGCCTGGTAGAGGTGGTTGACGAGCTGCGTGTTCTCCGGCGCGTAGAGGTTGTCGAACCCGAGCGCGCGCTCGACCTTCGTCACGCCCTGCGGCGTGATGCCGACGGTCTTGTGCTTCTCGTCGAACTCGAAATCGGCACCGGCGTCCTCGGCTGCGCCTTTCGGGTCGCCGGGCGAGGAGCGGAACGGGATGAGCTGCTTGGCGACGCGCGCGAAGTCGTTGTAGATCTTGGCGGCCTCCTCGGGCTCGCCGGAGATGATGAGCGGCGTCCGCGCCTCGTCGATGAGGATCGAGTCGACCTCGTCGACGATCCCGTAGGCATGGCCCCGCTGGACGAGGCCCTCCTGCGCAACGGCCATGTTGTCGCGCAGGTAGTCGAAGCCGAACTCGGAGTTCGTCCCGTACGTGACATCCGCTGCGTAGGCGGCCTTGCGCGCGTCGAACGGCATCATCGTCTCGATGTAGGAGACGCTCATGCCGAGAGACTCGAAGACGGGCCGGTTCCATTCCGCGTCGCGCTGGGCGAGGTAGTCGTTGACGGTGACGAGGTGCGCGCCGCGGCCGGTCAGGCCGTTGAGGTAGAGCGCGAGGCTCGCGACGAAGGTCTTTCCTTCGCCCGTCTTCATCTCGGCGATGTCGCCCTCGTGGAGGACGATCCCGCCCATCAGCTGGACGTCGAACATTCGCTGGTCGGACGCGCGCTTGCGCGCCTCGCGGACGGCCGCGAACGCCTCGAAGACGAGCTCGTCGAGGTTCTCGCCGTTATCGAGCCGCTGCCGGAACTCCGCCGTCTTCCCCTGCAGGTCGGCGGCGGAGAGCGCTTCGAAGTCGGGCTCGAGCGACGTGATGTACGCCGCCTGCTCCTGGAGCCGCTTGAGTCGCCGGCCCTCGCCGACGCGGAGGACCTTCTCGAGGTTGCCGATTTCCACGGGGCAAGGGTAGCGGCCTACAAGGCTGTGACCCTGACCTCCCAGAGGTCGCCGTCGATGCGCTCCGCCTCGACGTAAAAGCTGTCGCCGGCGGTCTCCCCGAACCGCTCGAGCTCGGGCGGGACGAGCGCGTCGCTCGGCTCTCCGTCGACGCGGAACTCGCCGTGGTCGACGTGGCACGAGAACTCGAGCTTGTCGCCGTCCCGGAACGGGATCTGCGCAACCTGGATCCGCTTCGCGCCGACCGCCCAGAGGTTGCCGCCCTGCCGCTGCCCGACTGCCCGGTACGGCGGGCTGATGCGCTGTTCGACCGCTTCGGCAAGCGGCGTGACATCGGCGTCTCCAGTCTCCTCGCTCACGATGACGTCGCCGTTCGGGATCGTCGTGAACTCGACCCGGCTCCCGGCCAGCACGGGCACATCGGCAGTGACCGCCGCATCCCACTCCTTCGGCTGCAGAGACGAGCCGCCGGAAACGCCGGCCGCGGCAAGAATCGACGGAGGCTGCAACAGAGTGCGCGGCTGAGGATCACCGAGCGCCTGTGCCGGATCGAGCCCCGCCTGTCGGAGGAGCTGCTCGTTCAGCGTCTCGCGGCGCCGCCGGAACAGCCCCAACTAGCTCTCCGAGATCTCGCTGATCTCTGCGGTCACGGGCTCATCGACCTGCCTGCGGCCGTGCACGCGCTTGTCATGGATGTCCTTGACCTGGCGGACGAGCTTGTCGGCGAGCTCGTCTATCGCGGCCTTCATGTCGTGCGCCGTCTCGCGGGCGCGCAGCGTATGGCCCTTGAGATGGACGGTCGCCTCGGCGACCTGCGAGTCGGCGATCGAAGGATTCTTCTCCACCGCAAGCTCGATCTCGACCTCGGTCAACTCGTGGACACGGCGGTCGAGCTTCTGGAGCTTCCGCTCGACATAGCTTCGGATGGAGTCGTTCACCTCGAGGTTCTTGCCCTTGACGTGAAGCTGCATCGGCGCCTCCCCTGTCGCTGCCTTGGCGGTGCCTCTTACCCTACTCGGGCTCGCGGGTATCGCGATCAGCTGCGGCGGAGCGCGCGAGCGAAGGCGATCGCCTCGACGCGGCGCGCGCCCGCGGCGCGGAGAACGGTCGCCGTTGCGGCAGCCGTGGCGCCGGTCGTGTAGACGTCGTCGATCACCGCGACCTTGCGAGGTGCGGCGCCGGTCGCTCGGAATGCGCCGCGCACGCTTCGGCGCTCGGCTCGAGAGCTTCCGCGCTGGCGGCCGCCGCGTGTGCGCTCGAGCAGCGGGAGGCACGGAAGCTCCCACGCCCTTGCGAGCTCGAGCGCGAGGCGCTCCGCGGGGTTGTGCCCGCGCTTCAGGCGCCGCGTGCGATCCGAGGGGACGAACGTGAGCGCGTCCACCTCGGGCGGCGGCACGCGCTCGGCGACGAGCTGCGCGACTTCGGCGGCGAGTCTGCGCAACCCGCGCTCCTTCCAGGCGTGGACGAGCCGCCGCGCCGCTTCGTCGTAGCCGACCGCTGCGCGAGCGGACGTGAAGCCGAGCCGGCGTCCTGCGCACTCGCGGCACCGCTCGACCGGCCACGCCGTCGGCGCGCCACAGCGCGCGCACAGAGGCGGCTCGATCCGCTGCAGCTCCTCGCGGCAGCCGGCACAGAGCTGTCTCCCGCCGCTGCCGCAGACAACACAGCGTTGCGGCAGAAGCAGGTCGAGCACGGTTCGACGCTATTCCGCCAGGTGCGCCGAAACCGTGCCGGATCAGTCGAGGCTGTACTCCTCGCGCTCGGGCAACCCCGTCAGCCGCCGCAGGCGGTTGTCCGCCTCGAGGAGCTGCTCGCGGCCCCCGATGTCGAACCAGCTGCCCTCGAAGCGATAGCCGTAGACCCGCTCGTAGCGCGCCAGCCAGCCGAGGAAGCTCCCAGCGTTGTCGGCGCTCTCGCCCGCGTCGAGATAGCGGGTCACGAGCCGGACATGTTCCGGGGGCAGGAGGTAGATGAGCGTCGAGGCGAGCGTCGACGGCGGGTCCGTCGGCTTCTCGACGAACTGCACGATGAGGTCGTCGGCGTCGGTGGTCGCAACTCCGTACTGCGTCGCAAGCTCGAGGTCGCCGACGTCGTGAAGCGGGACTGCGCTCGACGGTTGCGGCTTCCCCCGCCACCACTCGACGAACCGTGGCAGGGAGAGGTCGAACAGGTTGTCACCGGCGAGGACCAGCAGTTCCTCGTCGTTCAGCCGCGCGGCGTCGATCACGAGCCCGAGGTCGCCGACCGCGCCGAGCCGGTCCTCGTTCGACGTCGTCCCGTCGTCTTGCACGACGACCTCGTGCGACTCGGCCCAGCACGCGAACGCGGACGCGAAGCGGCTGTTGGTGACGAGGTGGACGCCGTCGACCTCGTCCACCTCTCGGATCTTGTCCAGCACCCAGTCGAGCATCGGGCGGTCGCCGACCGGGAGCAGGTGCTTCGGTACGTCGTCGGTCAGCGGACGGAGCCGCGTCGCGTAGCCCGCCGCGAGGATGACGGCTTTCATCGACGCGACTCCGCCTCAGCGAATCGGCTCAGGTGCCTTCGTCCCAGGACGCGAGGTAGTGCGCCTGCTCCTCCGTCAGCGTGTCGATAGCGACGCCCATCGTCTCGAGCTTCAGGCGCGCGATCTCGCGGTCGATCTCGGGCGGCACCGGATACACCTTGCGATCGAGCTCGCTCGCGTTGCGCGAAGCGAACTCGAGCGCGAGCGCCTGGTTCGCGAAGGACATGTCCATCACGAGCGCCGGGTGCCCCTCGGCCGCCGAGAGGTTGACGAGTCGGCCGTCGGCGACGAGGTACAGCCGCCGCCCGTCGGCGAGCGTGAACTCCTCCACGAACTCGCGGGCCTTCTTCGTCTCGACAGCCATCTCCCGCAGCGCCGGGATCTCGATCTCGACGTTGAAGTGCCCAGTGTTTGCGAGGATCGCACCGTCCTTCATCAACTCCATGTGCTCGCGCGCGATCACGTGCTTGTCGCCGGTTGCGGTGCAGAACAGGTCACCGATCTCGGCCGCCCGTTCGAGCGGCAGCACCTCGAAGCCGTCCATCGACGCTTCGAGCGCCTTCAGCGGATCGACCTCGGTGATGATCACGTGCGCGCCCATTCCGCGGGCCCGCGACGCGACGCCGCGCCCGACCCAGCCATAGCCGGCGACGACGAAACGCTTGCCGGCGATGAGGACATTCGTCGCGCGGATGATCCCGTCGATCGTCGACTGGCCGGTGCCGTAGCGGTTGTCGAACATGTGCTTCGTCTGCGCCTCGTTGACGGCGATGATCGGGAAGCCGAGCTTGCCCTCCGCCTCGAGCGCCTTGAGCCGGATCACGCCGGTGGTCGTCTCCTCGGTGCCGGCGATGATCTCGCCGAGCTGCTCGCGCCGCGCCGAGTGGAGGACGCCGATCACGTCGGCACCGTCGTCCATCGTGAAGTGCGGCTTGTGGTCGACGGCCGCCTCGATGTGCGCGTAGTAGGTGTCGTTGTCCTCGCCCTTGATCGCGAAGACGGACACGTCGTATTCGGACACGAGTGCCGCCGCGACGTCGTCCTGGGTCGAAAGCGGGTTCGACGCGCAGAGGACGACGTCCGCGCCGCCCGCCTGCAGAGTCCGCATAAGGTTGGCCGTCTCGGTGGTGACATGGAGGCAGGCGGAGATGCGGAGGCCGGCGAGCGGCTGCTCTGCCTCGAACCGCTCCCGGATCGCGGCGAGCACCGGCATCTGCCGGTCTGCCCACTCGATCCTCCTGCGGCCCTCCTCCGCAAGAGCGAGATCTTTCACGTCGTAGCGCTGCGTGGCTGCCATCTGTTCCTTTCGTTATGCGGCAAGAAGTCGTTCGTGCTTGCGCTGCTCCCACTCGACCCAGCCCAGCGTGTCCTCGACGTCGGCGAGCCAGCCGTCGATCGCTGTCCGGAGCTCGGGCTCACGGCGGAGCCGCGCAGCGAACGCGATGTCGCCGATCCCGAGGTTGAAGCGCCTCCGCAGCTCGGCGAGCGAGCGGAGCTGGTTCAGCTCGCGCAGGCCGTAGAGCCGGTAGCCCGCGGGGGTGCGCGACGGGACCACGAGCCCGGCCTGCTCGAGATAGCGGAGCATCCGGGCGGACCAGCCGGTGTGTTCGGCCGCGTGGCCGACATGGAGCGGATCCATCCGCGCAACCTTAACAGATATGTGTCAAGGCTTGTCGGCCCGGACACGCGCCGTCGCACGCGAGACGCGGAAGAAGCCCTGCCTCGCGATGTCCCTCGTAGCGGCTTGCCGCAGCGGCTCGAGCTCCTCCTCGGTCACGTCGCCGCGCGAGCGGACGAATTCGAGCAGATCCTCGAGTTCCGTCACCTCGAGAGCCTGCGGGCCGGGAACCATCTCGATCTCGACGTCGACGAAGAACGGCGCGAGCTCATCCTCGACTGTCTCCAGGGTGAAGCGCTCGCGCGTCTTCGCCCACTGACTGTCGGGCGGCGGTGGCGCGAGCTCACGGATCTCGCGGATGTGGTCGGGGCCGATGACCGTCGAGCGAAACGCTCCGGCCGGCCGCAGGACGCGCGCGATCTCGGCGAGCGCGCGCGGACGATTCTCCACATGGAACAGCATGTGGTTGGCGATCACGGCGTCGAATGACTCATCCGGGAATGGGAGATCCTGGACATCCGCGACGGCGTATTCGGCGCGGTCTCCGACCACTGCGCGTGCCGCGTCGACCATCCCGGGCGAGAAGTCGGTCAGCGTGAGTCGCCAGCCGGGCGGGATCCGGTCGATATTCTCGAGCCAGATGTTCCCGTCGCCGCAGCCGACCTCGAGCACGTCGGCGTCGTCGCCGAACGCGTAGCCGTCGAAGATCCAGTGCGGGTAGTGGACGGGCGTACGCGAGTACTTGTCGTGGAGGGCGATCCGTGCCCGGAGGTTCGCGTTCGTCGCGTACTGCTCGCGGAGTCTCTCGCTTTCGCTCACGCCTCGTCCCGCAGCCGCGCCGCGAGCCGGTCGAGCGCCGCCTCGTCCGCGCCCGCTGCGAGTAGGCGCGGCCGTATCCCTTCGCGCTCCTCGATCTCGACCAGCACCTCGGCGAGCGTGCTGCCCGCTGGTTGGATGATGCGTCGCCGCCGCTCACGCTCCCTCTCGTCGGGCGCCTCGGCGAGCCATCCCTCGTTATGCGGCAACCAGCTGTCGTCGCTCAGCGCATGATCCGCAGCGATCACGTCAGGCTCGACGCCCGCGAGCCAGAGCGCCATGCCGCACGCGATGCCCGTCCGATCGCGGCCGCCGGCGCAGTGGATCGCGGCGGGCGGGTCGGCGTTGCCCAGCAGAGTCAGCGCCTGCGCGAACTCGCCTCGGTAGTGGTCGGCGAGGGCGAGATACGCCTCGCGCATCGACGGCCAGTCCCAGGCCGCCGGGACGGGCCGGGGATCCATCGCCTGGCGCAGCACGGGAACCGGCAACGGCGCGTACTCGTCGCTTCGGTCCTCGCGCTCGGGTCGGAGGTCGACGATGAGAGAAACGCCGTAGTCGACGAGCGCCTGGCGACCGGCCTTGCTCAGGCCGGGGAGCCAGTCGGCGCGCACCACGACTCGGTACGCGGTCTCACCGCCGTCGGCCACCGGCAGCCCGCCGAGGTCGCGGACGTTGACGCAGCCGTCCCAGCGGAGGATGCGGGCTATCTCCGCTCCCGGCGCCGGGAACGCCGGCACCTCCGCTCCTTGGTGAGCTCCGTCGAGCCTACGCTCACGGGTTGCTGGTGCCCTCGCGTCCATAGCGGTCCTCGAGGCGGACAACGTCGTCGAGGTGCGGGGTCGAGACCTCGAGGATCGTCGTGTCCTCGAGCGCAGTCACGCGATGGACGGTGCCGGGCCGGTAGCGGAAGCACGCTCCGGCCGTGACAACTTCTTCGTCGAGCGCCTCCTGGCCGGCCTCACCGAGCTCGAGCCGCGCGCGACCGCTCTCGACGTACCAGCTCTCGTCCTTCTCCCGGTGGAACTGCAGGGACAGCGACTCGCCGGCGCGGACGAAGAGGATCTTCCCGACGTAGGCGTCGGCGTGGGCCCAGATCAGCTCCCAGCCCCACGGCTTGTCTACCCGGCGGGACTCGAATGCGAAGCGGTCGAGGGAGCCATAGTTCGGCGAGTCGAGCATCACGCGAGCTGCCTTTGCGGGCGCCATTCCGGATGCTCCTCCATGTACTCGGATGCGCGCCGGAGATCCTTCGGCGTGTTCACGGTCAGCCACACGCCTTCGTGCCGGTGCGCGTGGAGCCTCCGGCCGGCGGCGAGCTGCGGGAAGGTCGACTGCTCGTGGTCGCCCTTCTCCGGGAGGAGGGCGATCGCCTCCTCATCGAGGACATAGACGCCCGAGTTGACCCACTGCTCGAGCAGCGGCCCCTCGCGAAAGCCGACGATCGTGCCGTCCTCCTCGACGTCGACGACTCCGAACGGGGAGCGAACCTGAGCCACGACGAGGGTCGCCGCCGCGCCGCTCGCTTCGTGCTCGCCGAGGAGCGCCGCGAAGTCGACGTCGAGCAGCTCGTCGCCGTTCAGCGCGAGCACCGGCCCTTCCTCCTGCCGGCGCGAAGCCGCGAGCCGCAGGCCGCCACCTCGCCCGAGCGGCTCCGGCTCCCCCACCGCCTCGACCCCGGCGCCCAGGCCTGCAAGAGCGTTCACGAAGGCGTCCTCGTCACCGGCGCGGCAAGCGACGATGACGCGCGTCACGCCGCCTTCGACGAGTCGCGCAACGGCGTACTCGGCGAGCGGAAACCCCGCCACCGGCACGAGCGGCTTCGGCAAGCCCTGCGCCGCCTCGCCGAGGCGCTCGGCTTTGCCGCCCGCGAGCAGCAGTGCTTCCATCACTCGCTCGTTTCCGGGTCGCGCTCGGTCGTCTCCGGGAAGACATCAAGCGGCGAGACGGTGCGGCCGACGCCTTCGTAGGCGAAGCCGAGCGCGCGCACCGCGTGGGCGTCGAGCAGGTTGCGGCCGTCGACGATCAGCGGATGGCGCATCGCCTGCCGCGTCTCCTCGCTCGGGAAGTCGAGCAGCTCCTGCCACTCCGTCACGATCACCGCGGCGTCGGCGCCCGTCACCGCCTCGAGCGGCGTAGCGCACATCTCGACCCCCTGGAGATCCGGCCGCGCGATCGGGTCCCAGCCGCGCACCTCGCATCCTTCCGCGATCAGCCTCGACGCGAGCACGAGCGAGGGCGCCTCGCGCATGTCGTCCGTGTTCGGCTTGAAGGCGAGGCCGAGCAGCGCCACGCACTTGCCGCGGAGCCCGCCGAGGTGCCGCTGCAGCTTCTGCACGACACGCCGCTTCTGCAGCTCGTTGACCTCGATGACGGCGTTCATGAGGTGGAAGTGGTAGCCCGAGTTCGCGGCGAGCTGCTTCAGCGCCAGCGAGTCCTTCGGGAAGCACGACCCGCCCCAGCCGATCCCCGCGCGGAGGAAGTGCGGGCCGAGCCGGTGGTCGAGACCGATCCCTTCCGCAACGCTCGTCACGTCGGCGCCGACGAGCTCGCAGACGTTCGCGATCTCGTTGATGAAGCTGATCCGCGTGACGAGGAATGCGTTGGCGGCGAGCTTGATCATCTCGGCGGAGTTCACGTCGGCGCGCACGACCGGTGCGTCGATCCCCGCGTGCAGGGCCTCGACGGCGTCGCCGTCCGCCTCGTCGAACGCCCCGATCACGACCCGGTCGGGCTCCATGAAGTCGCGCACCGCCGTGCCCTCGGCTGTGAACTCCGGATTCGAGGCGTAGCCGATCGCCTCGAGACCGCGCGCGTCGAGCGCAGCACGCACCTTCTCCCCCGTCCCGACGGGGACGGTCGACTTCATGACGATCGTCGCGCGCGCGTCGTCCGGCAGCTCGTCAACGACTGTCCAGACCGCGGAGAGGTCTGCATCGCCGGCGTAGGTGGGCGGCGTACCGACCGCGACGTAGAGGAAGTCGGCCCCCTGCACGGCTTCCCGCACGTCGAGCGTGAACGCGATCCGCTCGCGGTTGCGCGCGAGGACGTCGTCGAGCCCCGGCTCGTAGATCGGCACGTCGCCGTTCCGCAGGCGCCCGATCCGCTCGGGCAGAACATCGCGAACGACGACCTCGTGGCCGAGGTCGGCGAAGCACGCGCCGGTGACGAGGCCGACGTAGCCGGCCCCGAAGATCGCGATCCGAGCCATGGACCTAGCCTAACGTCGCTTCGTCAGCGCCCAATTGGCGTAAGGCTCTCGGCGATCGCGATCATCGTCGAGTTCGAGAGCTGGTTGAGGATGGTGTTCATGACCCAGTAGCTCGCCTTCGGCGTCTTGAGGACGACCATCTGGATCGCGCCGCCGGTCGTGTAGACCAGGAACTTCTGATGGTGGTAGAGGAACTGCCCGGTCGGGTTCGCGAGGATCGGCGCGGTGCTCCAGTCCGTCTCCTCGATCTGCCAGTACTCGATCCCGTTCGGCAAGGCGAAGGTGAGCACAACCTCGTGCCGGTTCTTGAGCGGCTTGAAGACCCGGACTCCCTCCTGATCCGAGAGTGTCGAATACTGGGCCAGCCGGTGCGGCACCCTGAGCGGGATGTGCGCCTTGAAGCGCACACTGCGCAGCGCGCGCCCGGTCACCGAGGCGCCGTTGTTGCTGATCGCGGGCGGGAGCTTGGGCGGCAGCTTCACTCGATGCGGAAGCGTTAGCTTCCCGCCGAAGCTCGTTCCGACGGTCACGACCGTCAGCGGGTTGCCGGCCTGCTTCGCGAAGTTCGCGATGTTCTCCGTCGTCTGCGCGATCTTGCTGTGTGCGCCGAAGAGCGGCCGCAGCTGCTGCGCGGCCTGCTTCGCGTCCGGGAGGACCGGGTTGTAGTACACCGTCGTGTCACGCTCGACCTCGGGTGCGTTCGCCGCGAGCCCTGCCGAGAGCGTTTTCGTCGCGTAGCCGTGCTTGCCGAGGAGGTATGTCGTGTTCGAAGCCTCGCCCGGGACATGGCCGGCGTTGAGGACGAGGACCGAGATCTCCGACTTTGGCAGCGGGTGCCGCTTCTTGACCTTGACGCGCTTCTTGTGGCCGAGGTACTGCGCGCTGACCGCTGCGCCCACGCGAACGTCGGGGTGGAGGAAGCGCTGCACCGCGGCCCTGACCGATCCCGGGGTGGCCTGCAGCACGTCCGCACCGCCCGCCGTGGTCACGTTCTGGAGGTCGGCGATCGGGATCTGGTTCCGGAAGAGGTGGCCGGGCGGGAGGTGGTACGTCAGCCCGAGGTACGACTCGAGCTCGTTGAGGCTCACGGCACCGCCACCGCCGCGCGCGACCTCGATGTTCCGCTTCAGGTCACCGATCAGCTTCGGAGCGTCGAAGATCGAGAGCCCTGTCCTGAGCCTGCTCTTCAGCGCCTCGAGGAAAAGCTGCTGCCTGCCGGTGCGGTAGACATCGTTGTCCGTGTGCCGGAAGCGCACGTACGCGAGCGCCTCACCGCCGACGAGCTTCTGGTACCCGGGCTGAAGATTGATCGCCGACGTGCCCGTATGGGGGGCAATGAAGTAGCGGCGGTCGACGTTCATGTACACGCCGTGCAGGTGATTCACGATCTGCTTGAACGCGTGGAAGTCGAGCGTGATCAGGTAGTTGATCCTGAGGCCGGTCAGTTGATGCATGGTCTCGAGGGTCGCGGAGGGGCCGTTGTTGCCGCACAGCGACCACGCGGAGTTGATGCGGTCGGTGGTGGTGGCTGCCCCTGCGTGGCAGTAGATCGGCACCCACAGATCGCGCGGGAACGAGAGCAGTGAGAGCGTGTCGTTCGTCGGGTCGGCCCGGAGCAGCATCAGCGTGTCGGAGTTGGACCCGGCGTACGAGTTCGTCCCCATGCCGGCGCGGTGGTCGTAACCGGCAATGAGCGCGATTGCCGGCTTCGACGCCTCCGGCACGGCAAGCTTGTTCACCGCATGCTTCGTCGCCGTGTCATGCGGCGCGACGGCGGCGAGGCTCTCGTGTCCATAGAGATAGAGCCCGCCGGCAGCGCCTGAGGCCACCACCGCGATTGCGAGCACGAGCCAGCCGAAGCCGCGCAGGATGGTGCCGGCGACCGAGCGGCGAGGCGGGTCGGGCTGCCGGTA
>DATFHC010000079.1:0-6505 GCA_035248765.1 Gaiellaceae bacterium | reverse complement strand
CCTCGAGGAGCGCGCCGCCGGACGTCACGATGTCCTCGACGAGGCGCACGCACTCGCCTGGCTCGAAGGCGCCCTCGATGCGGTTCGCGGTCCCGTACTCCTTCGCGGCATCCCGGATCATGAGGAACGGGAGGCCGGAGACGAGGGATGCGGACGCGGCGAGGACCACGCCCCCGAGCACGGGCGCCGCCAGCCGCACGGCCTCGGGCTCGTGCTCACGGACTGCGGCGGCGATCCGCTCGCCCAGCGGCGCGAGGAGCTCGGGGCGCGTCTCGAAGCGGTACTTGTCGAGGTAGTAGCGCGACCGCTTGCCCGAGCGCAGGACGAAGTCGCCTTCGAGATAGGCGGCCGCGACGAGCGCGTTGCCCAGCTCTGCGTCGCTCATGTCGCCCGCACAGCGGCGAGGACGCGGTGCGCGAGCGGAACGAGCTTCGCCGCCTCCGGCGAGCGGCCCGCGAACGTGACGAACGATCCGTCGTCGAAGTAGACGTCCACTCGCTCACGCCCCGGTCCGAACAGGCGCCGGTAGGCGACCGTGCCTGCGAGCGCGCCGCTGGCGAAGCCGGCGATGCGCAGCAACCTACGTCCCACCGCCGTCCTCCCCCTCTATCGCCGCGAGGCACCGTTTCAAGTCATAGAAGACGAGACCCGGCGCCGCCCGTTCGCTCGCCACGGCGACGATCGTCCGTTCGCCCGCGCCGGTCACTGCGAACACCTCGCCGTCATCGAGCTCGGCGTGGATCTGGGTGACCCGGACCTCGTCGCTGCGGAACGCGGCGGCGCGGTCGAGCAGCTCCCGCGCGGCGCCCGCAAGCGCGTCCTCGTGCCCCTCGGGAACGCCCACCGAACCTGCAAGAGCGCCGTCTCCGGTCACAACCGCCGCCGCCTCGATCTGAGGCGAGATCTCGACGAGATCCGCGAGCGCCCGCCCCGCATCCACGACGCCGACGGTATCAAGGTGCAGACTTCGCGTCCGTGACCATTCGACGGCGCCAGCTCGCGCACAAGTTCTTCGCTGACCGCGGCACGCACCTCGCAGCGATGGTCGCCTACTTCGCGCTTCTGTCCTTCGTGCCGCTGATCTTCCTGGCGCTTTCGCTGTTCGGCCTCGCGCACCGCGCGGAAGCGTCGGACTTCTTCATCAAGGAGCTGAAGCATGCCTTCCCGGGGACGTCGCTCAACAGCATCATCAAGCTCGTCCGCCGCGTGCAGGACAACGCCGCGGCGCTCGGCATCATCGGCGGCGTCGGCCTGCTCTGGTCGTCGCTCTCGTTCTTCAGCGCTCTGGAGTCGGCGCTCAACATCGTCTACGGCCTGCCGAACCGGCGCTTCCTGCACGGGAAGCTGCTGGCCGCGGCGCTCGCAGCGAGTGTGCTGGTCACGCTGTTCGCGAGCCTCGTCGTCGGCGCGCTCGGCGTGAGCGTCCTCAAGCACAACCTCGGGGCGTTCGCCGACAGCCCCGTCCTCGCGTACATCGTCTCGATCGGCGCATCGCTCGCCGGCGTCTTCACGTTCCTCCTCGTCGTCTACCGCTGGCTGCCGAACACACGCGTGGCGTTTCGGGAGGCGCTGCCCGGCGCGGTGGCGGGCGCGATCGTGCTCGAGGCGTCGTTCCAGGGACTGCCGATCTTCGTCCGACTGGCCGACGTCAACGTGACGCTGCGGACGCTCGGCGGCCCGGCGATCCTTTTGCTCTGGCTCTACGTGATGGCGAACGTGATCGTCTTCGGCGGCGAGATCAACTGGTGGTGGCGCGAGCGTCACCGAGAGCGCGCAGAAGATCGCGGGCGGCACGAGCTCGATGCGAGCGCTCTGCCTTCCACGCGTTCCCCAGCTCCGCCACCGTCTGCGTCTCGCCAGCGGGAATGAACACCGGGTCGTAGCCGAAGCCCTCGTTGCCGCTCGGCTCGCGCGCGATGCGGCCATCGAGCGTGCCGGTGCCGCGCAGGCCGCCGTCGTCGGGAGAGAGGAGGAGGAGCTCCGATACGTAGCGGGCGCCCCGCTCCTCGATCCCCTCGAGCTCGCCCAGGAGCTTCGCAATCGCAGGCGGGCCTTCGGGTGCATAGCGGGCCGAGAGCACTCCGGGGCGGCCGCCGAGGGCTTCCACCTCGAGCCCCGAGTCCTCCGCAATCACCCAGCCGTCCGTGTGCTCGCGGCCGAATCTCGCCTTCAGCGCGGCGTTCTCGTAGTACGTCGCGCCGGTCTCCGGCGGGTAGTCGTCGCGCTCGAGCGGCTCGATCGTCCAGCCGGGGAGAAGAGCCTCGAGCTCACGCGCCTTGTGTGGGTTGCGGGAGCAGAGGACCGCGTTCACGCTTAGTCCGTCCACCGCACCTCGAGCACGCCGTCGATCTCCGCGACCTCAGCGACGACCGCAGGAGCCGCGCCCGCTGCGAGCTCGACGTCGACGCCGACCGAGCGTCGGTCTCCTTCCTGCGCGATGTCGAGCGAGACAACCTTGCCCCGCTGCCGCTCGATCGCCTCGATGATCGGCACCGGGCTGCCGCCGGCCGGAATCTCGACGAGCAGCCGGTCGTGCTGCGGGCGGTAACGGCTCAGGACGCGAAACGCGAAGATGCGCAGCGGCCCCAGAGTGAGCAGCGCGCCGAGCGTGGCGATTAGTGCGCCGTCCCAGTAGCCGGCACCCGACGCCATCCCGATCGCGGCGACGAGCCAGAGCGAGGCCGCCGTCGTCAGCCCCCGCACCGACAGGCCCTGGCGGATGATCGCGCCGGCGCCGAGGAAGCCGATTCCGCTCACGATTTGCGCGGCGATTCGGGTCGGGTCGACCTTGCCGTCGAAGCTGTGGAACCCGTAGGCGGAGACGAGCGTGAACAGCGCCGAGCCGACCGAGACGACGAGGTGTGTGCGCAGCCCGGCCTGCCGTTCGCGCAGCTCGCGCTCGAGTCCGATCGCGCCGCCGAGGGCGGCCGCGACGAAGAGGCGCAACAGCACCTCGGGCCAGCCGATCGTGTGAATGGCGACGAGCGCCACGCTAGGGGAGCTCACGCGCGACGGCCTCCGCCTGCATCGTGGCGATCTCGCCGATACCCGCGGCTGCGAGCTCGAGCAGCTCGTCGAGCGTCTCGCGGGCGAACGGGTCGCGCTCGGCAGTCGCCTGCACCTCGACGAGGCGCCCGTCGCCGGTCATCACGACGTTCATGTCGGTGTCTGCGCTCGAGTCCTCGGAGTAGTCGAGGTCGAGCAGCGGAACGCCCTCCACGACTCCGACCGAGACCGCGGCGACCGAGTCGCGGAAGGCCCGCGAGAGACCGAAGCGCTCGAGGGCGCGCATCGCGGCGACGTAGGCGCCGCAGATCGCAGCGCAGCGCGTGCCCCCGTCGGCCTGGAGGACGTCGCAGTCGAGCCACAGCGTCCGCTCGCCAAGCGCCTCGAAGTCGACCACCGCGCGCAGGGCGCGGCCGATGAGCCGCTGGATCTCGACCGTCCGTCCCTGCTGCTTGCCACGCGACGCCTCCCGCTGCACGCGCTCGCCGGTCGACGCCGGCAGGAGCGAGTACTCCGCGGTCATCCAGCCGCGGCCCTGGCCGCGCAACCAGCGTGGGATGTCCTCCTCGACCATCGCCGTGCACAGCACCTTCGTGCGCCCCTGCGTGATGACCACCGAGCCGTGCGGGTTCTCGAGGTAGTCCGGCTCGAACGAGATCGCGCGAAGCTGGTCGGGCTTCCGGCCGCCTTCCCTGTTCACGCTGCAGCCTCCTCGAGCGTCGCGACCGTCACGTGCTCGACGTCGCGCACCGGAAGCTGGAGGAAGCGGCGCCCGAGCTCCCGGAACGCCGCGGGGTCGCCCGTCGTGAGGAAGCGGTACGCGCCTTCGCGCCCGCGCTCGTTCTCGACGCCCTTGCGCGCCAGGGTCTCGGCAACCTCGCGCGCGGTTTCCTCCGCTGAGAAGACGAGCGTCACGTCGCGGCCGAACACGCGCTCGAAGATCTTGCGGATCAGCGGGTAGTGCGTGCAGCCGAGGATCACGGTGTCGACCCCTACCGCTTGGAGCGGTGCCGCGTACTCGCGCACCGCGCGCTCCGTCTCCTCGCCGTATGGATCGTCGCCCTCGATCAGCGGCACGAGCGCGGGGCACGCGACCGGATGGAACGAGATGCCAGCGTCGAGCGCGTGCACGAGCTCGTCGTAGCGGCCCGCATCGACCGTCGCCGCAGTGGCGAGCAGTCCGACGTGCCGGTTCCGCGTCGCTTGCACGGCTGCGTGCGCCTCGGGCGTGATCACGCCGACGACCGGCACCGCGAGCTCCTCCTGCAGCCGCGGCAGCGCGGCCGAGGTCGCGGCGTTGCACGCGACGAGGATGAGCTTCACGTCCTGCTGTTCGAGGTAGGCCCCGATCTCGCGCGCGAAGCGGCGGATCTCCTCGAGCGGCCGCGGCCCGTACGGCAGGCGCGCGTGGTCGCCGAGGTAGACGAAGTCCTCGTTCGGCATCGTCACGAGGCACTCGTGAAGAACGGTCAGGCCGCCGACTCCGGAGTCGAAGACGCCCACGGGACGCGAATCCATGGCGCCCATCGTAAATGGGCGCTAGCGTTGGGCCTCGTGGCTCGTCTCCGGGTCGTCGTCGCCGTCACCGTCGCGGTCTTCATATGCGGCGGAGCGGCATCGGCCCGCGCTTCGACGCAAGAGCTCACGATCACGGTCTCGGACGGGACACAGCTCGCGTGCGGGCTCGTCCTGCCGAGCGGCAGTCCGCCGCCCGGCGGCTGGCCGGGGCTGCTGCTCTTCCACGGGCTCGGGCAGAGCCACGGCGAGATGGACACGATCGCCGACGCGGCCTTCGCTCCCGCCGGATTCGCCTCACTCGCATGCGACGCGCGCGGCACGGGCGCTTCGGGCGGCACCTTCGGCCTCGACGGGCCGAAGGAGGTACAGGACGCGCGCGACCTCTTCAACTGGCTCGCGGAACGGAGCGACGTCTCGGACACGCAGATCGGCGCCTTCGGACTCTCGCTCGGCGGCGGCGCAGTCTGGAACGCGGCGGCCGCAGGCGTTTCGTTCAAGGCGATCGTCCCGGCCATCACGTGGACCAACCTCGGCTCGGCACTCAACCCGAACGGTGTGCCGAAGGACGAACTGATCTCTCAGCTTGCCGACGTCATTCCCTTCTCGCGGTGGGATCCGTCGCTCACGCAGGCGAGGACGGACCTGCTCGCAGGCAATGTGAGCGCGGCGGTCAAGAGTGTGGAGGCGGCGCGCTCGGTGCGCTCCAAGCTCCACTCGCTCACCGTTCCGACGCTGCTGCTCCAGGGCCGGCACGACTTCCTCTTCGACACGGATCAGGCGCTCGCCGCCTACAGACTGCTCGCGGGCCCGAAGCGCCTCTACCTCGGCGACCTGGGCCATCCGCCCGCGACGAACCCGACGGCCGAACTGCCGACATACATCGGCGAGGCCGTCGCCTGGTTCGAGCATTACCTTGCCGGATTCGAAGCCGTCGGCGGAGGCGTCCAGCTCGCCAGCGACCCGTGGGACGGGACGGTGACCATCTTCAAGAGCCCGCCTCCCACCCGGCGCATGGCAGTCAACCTGCCGGGGACGAAGAAGATGAGCTGTGGCACGGTGGTGCGCTCGGTGCGCCTCCCCGGAGGCCCGCTCGAGACGTTCGGCGATGGCTACGTCGCGGTTCGGTATTCGGGTCAGCATTCGTGGGCCGGTCTCCTCGCCACCGTGTCGATCAAGGGAACCTCGACGCCGGTTACCGTCGGCGCCACCCGCGTGACGAAGCGTGCGGGTGCGTTCCGGATCCCGCTCAGCGACCAGGCCGTGCTGATCCCGCGTGGCAAGCGGCTCGTGGTCGCGGTGGGTAACCCGGTCACCGGCGTCTTCGGCTCGGTCTGCGGTGCGCCGCCGAACGCAACCCCGGCGATCACGATCGGCCGCATCACGCTCAACCTCTCGCTGCTCAAGCACCCCGTCTCGAAGTAGCGTCCGCCGCATGGCGGCGACGATCCGGATCGGCACGTGCTCGTGGGCCGACGAGGCGCTGTCGAAGTGGTTCTACCCGCCGAAGCTGCCCGCGAAGGAGCGGCTCGCCTGGTACGCCGAGCACTTCGACACGGTCGAGGTCGACTCGACGTTCTACCGGCTGCCGAGCGAGTCGATGGTCGAGGGCTGGGCCGAGCGAACCCCGGACGGGTTCACGATGCACATCAAGGCCTTCGGCCTCATGACGCGACACCCGGTCAAGGCGGAGGTGGTGCCGGAGGATCTGCGCGGCGAGATGCCCGTCGACGAGCGCGGCCGCATCGACCGACCGCCGCGCGAGCTCCGCGCCGAGGTCTTCCGCCGGTTCCTCGCCTCGCTCGAGCCTCTGCGCGCCGCCGGCAAGCTCGGCGGCATCCTCTTCCAGCTGCCGCCCTACGTCGTGCACAAGGAGTCGTCGCTCGAGTACCTCGAGTGGGCGCGGGAGGAGCTGGGCGGCGATGAGATGCTGGTCGAGTTCCGGCACCGCTCGTGGCTCGACGACGAGCACCGCGCCGAGAGC
>DATFHC010000078.1:0-23420 GCA_035248765.1 Gaiellaceae bacterium | reverse complement strand
TGGCAGGCGCATGGGACCTGGACCGAGCGCGCAATCGTCGACTTCGTCGGAGGCCTTCCTGACACGAACCTGGTGGTCGAGCGGTTGCTGCAGAACCAGGTGGACATCGGGAACGCCGTCAAGCCCTACTACGGCCGCAAGGCGGGCGACCAGCTGACGGCCCTGCTCAAGGACCACATCAACGACGCGGTCGCGGTGCTCGCGGCGGCGAAGTCGGGCAACACCGACCAGCTCGCCAAGGCCAAAACCGCGTTCTACGCGAACGGCAATCAGGTTGCGGCCTTCCTGCACGCCGCCAACCCTGCCCACTGGCCGCTGCGCGAGATGAGGCAGATGATGCGCACCCACCTCGACCAGGTGATCGTCCTGGCGGTGGACCAGCTCAAGGGCGACTACCAGGGTGCGATCCGCGAGTACAACGTCTACATCGGCCACATCCTCGACATGGCCGAGATGCTCAGCAACGGCATCGTCCAGCAGTTCCCCGCCCGGTTCCGCTGATGTGGGACACGGTTGGCCGGTCGACCGTCCTGCGGCACGGTCGGCCGGCCGCACACTGGACACTGCTCGTCCCCTGGGCGGCCGTGGCGGCGCTGCTGCCGACACTGCTCGGCTGGATACCCGGGTTCACGGCGTCGGACACGACGGCAGCGGTCATCGCCTCGGCGGTCACTGCGTTCGTCGCGGTGGCGATCGTCTCGCTCACGAGTTTCACGGCCAAGTCGTCGTCGGACTCGGCAGGCGATGAGCTGCTGTTCATCGCGGCACTAGCGTCGGCGGGAGCCGCGGCCATCCACTTCTCGGTGATCAGGATGCACTTCGACGAGTACACGCTCTACGGCGTGTTCTTTGTCCTCAGTGGGATCGCCCAGCTCGTCTGGCCCATCTGGCTGCTGCTCCGTCGCTGGGAACCGCTGCTCATCCTCGGAGCGATCGGCAATGCCGCGATCGTCGCGCTCTGGATCCTCGACCGCGTCGGTGCGATGCCGATCGGGCCGGATGCGAAGGATCCTTCCCCGTTCGGGCTGGGCGACGGCATCGCGTCCGGCTTCGAGGTCCTGCTTGTCGTCACCTGCCTCGTTGCGCTGGTTCGGGGGCGAGGACGCGCGCTTGGAGCTCGCGCAAATCTCGCGCTGACATTCGGCGCGGCCGGCCTGACCACGCTTGCTCTCCTGTCCGTGCTCGGGGCGGCGTCTTCGGTTCTGCCGCCTGCGATGTGACTCGGCGCGTTACCGGACGCCGAAGAGAGCGTCGACGTTCGGCAGGTCGACGAACCGCGTGAACGTCCCTTCGTCGGCGATCTCGGCGGCGGCCGCAAGGGCGCCGGCCCAGGCGGCGCGGGCGAGAGTGCCGCCGACGCTGATTCGGCGAACGCCAAGGTCGGCCGCCTCCCCGACCGTGGTGAACGGGGCGTTGACCAGGAGGTTCACCGGTTTCGGAGCCACGGCTGCCACGATCGCCGACACCTGCTCCGTCGTCTCGATCCGGGGCGCATAGAGGCAGTCCGCACCGGCTTCGGCGTACGCCTGCAGCCTGCGGATCGTCTCCCCGAGGTCGGGCCGGCCCACGACGAACCCCTCGGAGCGGCCGGTGAGCAGGACGGTTGTGCCGCTCTCGTCGATCGCCTGCCGCGCCGCACGCACTCGCTCGACGGCGAGCTCGAACTCGTACAGCGGCTCGCCCGGGTCGCCGGTCGAGTCCTCGATCGACAGTCCCGCTATCCCGGTAGTCACCGCAAGCTTCACATTCACGCCGACCCCGTGCGGATCGTCGGCGTACCCGTTCTCGAAGTCCGCGTTCACGGGAACGTCGACGGCGTCGGCCATCTCGCGAAGGTGCTCGAGCATGTCGTCGCGACGGACGCCGTTGTCGGGCCGCGCCACCGTCCACGCGAACCCGGAGCTCGTCGTGGCCAGCGCTTTGAAGCCCATCCGCTCGAGAGCGACCGCGCTGCCGACGTCCCAGGGATTCGGCATCACGAAGCACCCTGATTCGTGCAGCCGGTGGAACGCCTCGATCTTGTCGGTCATGCGGAGACGCTAGCTTCTCGGCCGCGATGTCCGACCGGATCCTCGTCTACGGCGTCACTGGTTCCGGGAAGACGTTCCTCGCCGAACGAATCTCGGCCGCGACCGGGATCCCATGGCACTCCGTCGACGATCTGACCTGGGAGCCGGGCTGGGTCCTGGTTCCGGAGGAGGAGCAGCGGCGACGGATCGAAGTGATCTGCGTGGGTGATCGCTGGGTTCTGGATACCGCATACGGGACGTGGCTGGACGGCCCGCTCGCACGTGCTGACCTGATCCTTGCGCTCGACTATCCGCGCTGGCTCTCCCTGTCGAGGCTGCTCCGGCGCAGCATCGCTCGGGCGATCGACGGTCGCCCGATCTGCAACGGCAACCGCGAGTCGTTCCGCAACCTGCTCGGTCGCAACTCGATCGTCATCTGGCACTTCCGGTCGTTCAAGCGCAAGCGCAATCGGATGCGAGCGTGGGAGACGGACCCTCGGTTGCCGCAGGTCGTCCGGTTCACCCGGCCACGCCAGGTCGAGCGCTGGATCAGGACGCTCGCGCTGTCAGGCGAGCTGCTCGAGCCCGTCGGCGACCCAGGCGCGTAGCTCGACCGACTGCACGAACGAAGCCTCGTCTGCTTCGGCGCGGGCAAGCACGTCTTCGGCCGACGCACCGGCGCGGAGCCCCGCGTACAGGTAGATCAGGGCGGACGAGCGCGGCCCCGTCCGGCAGGTGACAAGGGTCGGCCTGGGAAGGCTGTCGAGCGCCTCGATCTGCCGCCGCGCGAGATCGAGGTCGAGCGGAGTCGGCGGGTCGGAGACGACGTTTGCGGAGACGGGCACTGAACGCTCGACGTCGGCGTACGACATGCCGCCTTCCATCGTCGCGAACTCCTCGCCGCACAGGTAGAGCCAGGACGCCGCGCCGCGCTCCCGCGCGAAGGCTTCGGGATCCGCGATCAGCCCGCGATTGTTCGTCAGGTCGGTCGGCGTCTCGAAGCCGGTCACCGGTCGATCCTACTCCCGTATCGTCTTCCGGCTCATGGCACGGCCGCCGCTCGAGCTCACACGTGCGCAGATCCTCGTCTTCCGGCGGCGCGTCGGCGCGCTCGACGAACGCCTGCCCAGAGGCGCGCGATCTCTCCGGCAGGCTGCCTGGGCAGGTCTGCAGGACAGCATGCCGCGGGCGGCGTTGCTGTCCATCCATGCGCGTGTCGAGGGGACGCGGCCGTCGACCTGGGAAGACCCGTCGCTCGTCCAGGTCTGGGGGCCGCGATTCAGCGTCTTCGTCGTGCCGGCGCGGGACCACGCGATCTTCACGCTCGGGAGGCATCCGGATGACGCCCGCGGCAGGACCCGAGCCGAGGACCTCGCCGCACTCATGCACGGCTTTCTTCGCGGCCGGCGAATGACCGATCGCGAGCTCGGGACGGGAATCCGCGTCGACAATCGGATGCGGTACGCGACGACGACCGGAACCTTCTTGATCCGCTGGGAAGGAGCTCGCGCTCCGGTCGTCTGGTCGGTTCCCGCGCCCGAGATCGACCCGCTCGACGCGCGCCGCGAGCTGGTCCGCCGTTCCTCCACGTCTACGGCCCGGCGACGACGCAGGCGTTCGCGAAGTGGGCCGGCATCGGTGCGGCAGAAGCCCGAGTGGCGTTCGACTTGCTGAGCAGCGGGCTGATCGCGGTTCGCACGCCGATCGGCGACGCCTGGATCCTCGCCGGTGACGAGGCCACCTTGCGCGAGACGCCAGGGCCGGCGGCAGCCGCGCGCCTGCTGCCAAGCGGGGACGCGTACTCGGGACATGGCGTCGAGCCCAGGCAAAGCTCACGATCGAGCCCTGGCGGCGGCTCATCTGCGCGGAACGGGAGGCGGTCGAGGCGGAAGCCCGCTCACTGCCCCTGCCGGGTGCCGAGGGGCAGATCGCCGTCGGGTGGCAGAGCTGACTGCTCAGCCGCTCTGCGTCAGCCGGATCTGAGTGATCACGTCCTGAGCCGAATGAAAGAACGGCGATAACTCGTGTCGCCCTTGGCATGGCCGAGAGGCGGGGGAGAACCGCGACGCCCGCTTCTAGCCAACGCCTGCTCGACTCCGCGACGGCCTTGTGAGTACCGGCGCCGATGAATCCGCCGCCATTGCTGAAGTACAAGCACACGCTCCCGTCCACGACACCGACGAGTGTTGCTACAGCCTGCGGGTAACCCGTCTCCATCAAGAGGGCCAGGATCGGTGCCTCCGAGAACGCGGCACCACCGAGCTCAGCTGCCGTCAGGCGCAGCACCTGGTTGCGAAGGTCTTCGTAGAACTCCGGTCTCGCCTCGTCACTGCCGCGCTTGCGCCTGAGGAACCCCATAGCCGGGCAGCACGCTAACGCCGGGAGGCAAAACGCGTCCCGGCCGCGGAGTACGCTGACACCGTGCTTGCGGCGAACAGCCCGCACCTCAGTGTCGTCGACCAGCTTGCGGATCACCTCGGCGTCCTCTGGGGCGCGCTCATCGCGTTCGCGGTCGTCGTTCTGCTGACGCCGGCGGTGGGAGGGATGGCACGGCGGCTCGGCGTCGTCGACGTTCCCGGTGGAAGGCGTGTCAACCAACTGCCGGTGCCGCGCCTCGGCGGGCTCGCGCTCTTCCTCGGCCTACTCGTGCCGGCGCTTGCGTTTCTACCGTCCGGACACGAGAACCGAGGGCTGCTGCTCGGCGCCGCGGTTGCCGTCACGGTGGGGATCATCGACGACTTTCGTGGGCTCCCGTGGTACGGAAAGCTTGGAGGCCAGGCCGCTGCCGCCGGCGTGCTGACCGGATTCGGCGTCTGGATCGACCGGTTCACGTTTCCGTTCGTCGGGATCCACACCCTGCCGTCGGGGGTCGGGATCCCGCTCACGATCGTCTGGATCGTCGCGATCATGAACATGGTCAACTTCCTCGACGGGCTGGATGGGCTCGCGGCCGGCGTCGCAGCGATAGCGGGGTTGACGTTCAGCGTGATTGCGCTCTCGCTCGGCAAGGTCGACGCCGCGATCCTGTCCGCGATCGTCTTCGGCGCGTGCGTCGGCTTCCTCCGCCACAACTTCTACCCAGCACGGATCTTCATGGGCGACTCCGGCGCCTTGCTGCTCGGCTATGTCCTCGCCGCGGTCTCGGTACAAGGGTTGCTGAAGACCGCCGCGACCGTGGCCCTGTTCTTCCCGCTGCTCGTGTTGGCGGTTCCGATCGTGGACACGACGTTCGTCGTCGTGCGGAGGCTCAAGCATCGGGAGCGGATCTTCGAAGCCGACCAGGCGCATCTGCATCACCGTTTCCTGCGGCGTGGCTTCTCGCAGCGGCGGGCCGCCGTCACGATCTGGGGCTGGTGTCTCTCGCTCGCCGCGGCGGCGTTCGCGACCCGCTTCGTCCCCTTCCGCGCGCACGGCACCTGGCATCTCTGGTGGACGCTGCTGGCCGCCGCGATCGCGCTCGTCGCCGTGCTCTTCTCGATCTACGTCGTCTACGTGCTCGAGATCGTCAAGCTCGGCAACCGGATTCAGCGGCGGCGGAAACAGGGCGATCCGCTGCGGAAGACCGCCTGAATCTCCGCTTCGATCGCCGCTACGCCGGCGGCGAGATCGGCGGCGAGCGGTGGCTCGACGAGTCGGGCAAGGCGTTCGTGTTGAAGCGGGGGAGAAGTGCCGCGCGGGCGGCCGCTGTCACGGCGCGGTTGCGCGAGCTCGGGTATCCGGCACCTCGCTACGTCCAGATCGAGGCGGACCGGGCGTTGCAGGAGGAGCTGCCCGGCGAGCCGCTCGAGTCGTGGCGCGCGCTGCCTGACGAGATCGCGGTGCAGTTGCTCGCGCTGCTCGAGTTGCACTCGATGGCTTTCCCGGTCGCGACGCCGGGCTCGTGGCGGCGAGTCGTGGCGTCGTCGGTTCTCTCCGGCGCCCGTTCCTACCTGCGACTCGCGACGCTGCGCGACTACTCCGACCGCTCGCACGAGCTGCTCGCCAGCTGCCAGGAGGCGGTTCGGCGCTTCGGCGATCGCGTGCCGGAAGCGGACGCGATCGTCCACTGGGACTTCACACCCGACAACGTCCTCGTCCGCGACGGCCGGGTCGTCGGAGTGATCGACTGGGAGGGCGTGCGGGCAGGAGATCCGGCGTTCGACCTCGTCACGCTCGCGTTCTACGCCCCTGGCACGCCGTTGCTCGAGGACGCTCTCGGCGACGTCGATGCGGGCCTGCGGGCGGTCTACCAGGCGCATCTCTGCGTCCGCCAGGCCGAGTGGTCGCTCCGCAGGCACGACGCGACCACCGGGGAGCGGATGCTCGCCTACGCACTCGAGGTCGCGTCGGGCTTCCCAGCCGCCTGAGCTTCCGCGCGCTCGACGAAGCTCATCAGCAGCTCGTTGAACGGTTCGCCGAGGCGTTGCACCGAGTGGCCAGCACCCGAAAGGACGGCGCGTTCGGCGCCGAGCCGCCTTTCGAGCACGCCGCAGACGGCTTCGAAAGCGTCGCTGTGGCCACCGGAAACGACGAGTTTCGGGAACGGCGCCTGGGTCAGCTCTTCGAACGGGATCACCGCCTCCGCGGGCGAGCGCTCGACCATCAGCGTTCGCGCTCCCTGGAGGAAATCCGGGTTGAAGGCTCCGGGCGGACTCGAGGTACCCATCAGCGCGAAGAAGCCGCGGAGAAACTCCCCCGGGTCGCGCGGACCACTCGCCCAGTGCTCCTCGACCCGCCCCCAGAACTCGTCGACCAGCGGGATATCTCGCGCAACCCCGAACGCCGGCGGCTCGATCACGGTCAGCGAACGCACGAGCTCCCGCCGTCGAGCCGCGGCCAGGAGAGTGATCACGCCACCGTACGAATGCCCCACCAGATGCGTCCCCGGCTCGAGGAACTGCTCCAGCCAGACCGCCTCGTCCTCGAAATCGACCCGCTCGGCATCGGGCCCGGGAGGAAACCCGCGCCGGTTCGGTGCCACGATCTCGAAGCGCTCGGCGAGTGGTTTCTGGGCGCTCCAGGTCAGCTCCGCGTTGACGACGGAGCCATGCACTAGCAGAAGGCGAGGATGAGTTTCCATGCGGGATTCGGGTGTCACAAAGTACCCCCTCACAACCGGTCCGACGCTGGTATTCTCGCCTCGGATGCAGGGGAACTCACGCTCGTCATTCCAACCCGTGGAGGCGGGCGCAGTATTGGCTGGCACGATGGGTGTCTGCGGCGGTGCAGGCGCGCTCGCAGGCTGGGCTGCCGGCAACACCGGTTACGGCGCGCTCGCCGGCGTCGTCTTGGGGCTCCCCGCCGGCGTATTCGCCGTCTACCGCAGGTTCAAGGGCTACTTCTCGTGATGAACGGGATCCTGTCCACGCCGCGGCCGGTTCCCGGCCGCAGAGCGCCCATGCTCGCGGGAGCCGGAGTCGTCGCGCTCGCGTTGCCGGTCTTCCTCGTCGCCGGCTTCCCGCTCGGCGGCTGGGCGATCGCGGCCGTGCTGTGGGCGGCCGGTGAGCTGCTCGGGCTCTGGCTCGCGCGGCTGCCGATCGGCGCCGACCACCTCGGCTTCTCGGGGCTCGTCGCGCTCGCGCACTCGTTCCGCGGAATCGCGGTGATGGTCGTGCTGCTCATCGTCACGGTCGCCAACAGGGATGTCGGTATCGCGGCCGTCGCGGTCTACGCGCTCGCCTTCACGCTTTCGCTCGGCGTCTCGCTCGTCGAGTACTTCGGAGGGGAGAAGCTCGGATGAATGGGTTGCTAGTCCTCGCGGAAGGCACGTTCGACCCCTCGAAGGAGTTCGAGCTCAAGCAGTGGGTCGGGATCCACCTCGGCCCGATCGACATGTCGATCAACAAAGCCGTCGTCTACCTCGCGATCTCGGCGCTGCTGACGATCGCGCTCGGGATGTTCACGATGCGCAGCAAGCTCGCGCTCCTGCCGGGCAAACGGCAGACGGTGGGCGAGGCGATCTACGAGCTCGCGCAGACCCAGATCGCCGAGCAGGGGCTGCCGTCGAAGGCGATCGGCCGCTGGTTCCCCTACGTCGCGACGCTCTTCCTCTTCATCTTCACCATGAACCTCGTCGGGTTCATCCCGCTGCCGCTGACCGGGGACAAGTGGCACGGCGTCCCGACGTGGGGGATCTACGCCGTCACGTCACAGCTCTCGGTGACGCTCGTGCTCGCGATCCTCAGCGTCCTCTTCACCCACATCGAGGGTGTCCGCTACAACGGCCTGGGCTACTTCAAGAGCTTCGTGCCGTCGGGCGTGCCGCGGGCGATGGTGCCGGTCATGGCCGTGCTCGAGACGATCTCGCACGTCTTCCGCGTCATCAGCCTCAGCGTCCGGCTCTACGCGAACATGCTCGCCGGCCACATGCTCATCCTCGTCTCGATCGGGCTGCTCTTCATCCTCAGCGGGATCACGTTCTGGATCGTCGCGGTGGTCTCGCTCCCGATCGGAATCGCCTTCTACATCTTCGAGATCGTAATCGTCGTCACCATCCAGGCGTTCATCTTCGCTGCGCTCACCGCCATCTACATCGGCACGGCGATCGAGCCGAGCCACTAAGGAGGAAACGGTGCTTCACCAGCTGCTCGCTGCAACCTCACCCATCATCAAGGCCGCACAGGCGCTCGGCTTCGGCGTCGGCATGGGTCTCGGCTCGCTCGGCGCGGGCATCGGCATCGGCACCGTGTTCGGGTCGATGATCCAGTCCGTCGCCCGCCAGCCCGAGCTACGCGGCGAGCTGCAGGGAATCATGTGGCTCGGCTTCGCGCTCACCGAGGCGGTCGTGTTCTACGGCCTCGTCGGCGGCTTCCTCGGCTTCGTGCTCGTCAAGTAGATGCTCGTCGCCGTCTCCAGCCCTCTCACGCGGCTCATTCCGGGGCTGATGATCTGGACGATCATCTTCTTCGTGATCGTCTTCCTGCTCCTGCGCAAGTACGCGTTCGGCGCCATCCAGAAGGCGATCGACGACCGGCGGGAGGCGATCCAGCGGTCGATCGAGGCCGCCGACGAAGCGCGTGACGAGGCGCAGCGGCTGCTCGAAGAGCACCGCAAGCTGATCGCGGAGGCGCGCGGCCAGGCCGAGTCGATCCTCGCCGAGGCGCGCAAGACTCGGGAGTCGATGGAGCAGCGGATGCGCGACGAGACGGAGGCAGAGCGGCAGCGCCGGCTCGAGGAGACGCGGAAGGAGATCGCGGCGGAGACCGCACGCGCGCTCCAGCAGATCCGCTCCGAGGTCGCAGACCTCACGCTCGAGGCGGCCTCGCGTGTCGTCGGTCGCACGCTCGACGCCGAGCGTGACCGCGAGCTGATCTCGGAAGCGATCGCCGGTCTCGACTTCTCGCGCCTGGAGGAGTCGGCATAGCCGTTGCGCACCGCATCTACGCCGAAGCGCTCTTCGGCGCCGCGAAGGACGCGGGCAAGCTCGCGCAGGTACACGAAGCGCTCGGTGATTTCGCGGTCGCGATCGCCGAGTCGCCGGAGCTCCGCGCCGTCCTCCGCAACCCGCAGCTCGAGTCGAGCGCGAAGTCCGCGATCCTCGCGGACCTCGCCGGCGACGAGGAGCCGTTGTTCACCCACTTCCTCCAGGTGACGGCGGAGAAGGGCCGGGCGGCCGAGCTCGAGGAGATCGCGAAGGAGTTCGAGCGGCTGATGGCGCGCGATGAGCGGCGCCTGACCGTCGAGCTGACGACGGCGCGCGAGCTGAGCGACGCCGAGGAGAAGGCGATCCTGAAGCAGATCGAGGACGCGGCGGGCCGCAAGGTCGAGGCGACGACGAAGGTCGACCCCCGCCTCGTGGGCGGCATCGTCCTCCAGGCGGGCTCGCTCCGCGTCGACGCGAGCGTGCGCGGCCGACTGGAACGGTTGAGACAAGAACTCGTGAAGACCTGAGGAGCTGAGACGACTTGAAGCTGAGACCTGAAGAAATCACTTCGATCCTCAGAGAGCGGATCGAGCAGTACGACGTCGAGACCGACCTCGCCGAGGTCGGCACCGTCCTCCAGCTCGGCGACGGCATCGCCCGCGTCTACGGGCTCGAGAACGCCGGCTCGCTCGAGATGCTCGAGTTCGAGCACGGCGTCACCGGTCTCGCCTTCAACCTCGAGGAGGACGACGTCGGCGTCGCGCTGTTCGGCAACTGGCAGGAGGTCAGCGAGGGCGAGCCGGTGCGCCGGACCGGCCGCGTGGCGAGCGTCCCGGTCGGGGAAGGTCTCCTCGGCCGCGTCGTCGACCCGCTCGGCAACCCGCTCGACGGGCGCGGCGCGATCGAGTCGAAGGAGACGCGGCCGCTCGAGTTCAAGGCGCCGGGCGTGGTCGAGCGCCAGCCGGTGAAGGAGCCGCTTCAGACCGGCATCAAGTCGATCGACGCCATGACGAACGTCGGCCGCGGCCAGCGCGAGCTGATCATCGGCGACCGCTCGACCGGCAAGACGGCGATCCTGATCGACACGATCCTCAACCAGCGCGGGACCGACATTCACTGCATCTACGTCGCGATCGGCCAGAAGGAGTCCACGGTCGCCGGCATCTACGAGCGGCTGCGCGAGGAAGGGGCGATGGAGTACACCACGATCGTCACCGCCTCCGCGAGCGAGGCGGCGCCAATCAAGTGGATGGCGCCGTTCGCCGGCTGCGCGATGGGCGAGTACTTCCTCTTCCAGGGCAAGCACGCGCTCGTCATGTACGACGACCTCTCGAAGCACGCGGACGCGTACCGCCAGCTGTCGCTGCTGCTGCGCCGGCCGCCGGGCCGCGAAGCGTTTCCGGGCGACGTCTTCTATCTCCACTCGCGGCTGCTCGAGCGCGCGTGCAAGCTCTCGGAGGAGAACGGCGGCGGGTCGCTGACCGCGCTGCCAGTGATCGAGACGCAGGCGGGCGACATCGCCGCCTACATCCCCACCAACGTGATCTCGATCACCGACGGGCAGATCTTCCTCAACGCCGAGCTTTTCTTCTCCGGAGTCCGCCCGGCGGTGAACGTGGGCACCTCCGTGTCGCGCGTGGGTGCGTCGGCGCAGACGAAGGCGATGAAGAAGGTCGCCGGCCGCCTGAGGCTCGACCTCGCGCAGTACCGCGAGCTGGAGGCGTTCGCGCAGTTCGGCTCCGAACTCGACCGTGCGACGCAGCAGACGCTGACACGCGGCGAGAAGATGGTGGCGACACTGAACCAGGCGCAGTACGACCCGTGGCCGATGGAGGAGCAGGTCGTCGCGATCCACGCCGGCAACGAGGGCTACCTCGACGACATCCCGACGGCCCAGGTCTCGCGGTTCCAGGACGAGCTGCGCGAGCACTTCCGCGCCGAGGAGTCGGTCTACAAGGCGATCCGCGAGTCGGGCGAGCTGTCCGACGAGACGGCGGCGAAGCTCAACGGCGAGATCGAGAAGTTCAAGAACTCGTTCAACGTCGAGGAAGAGTCGCTCGTCTAGCTCGTGGCCTCGCTTCAGGATCTCCGGCGGCGGATCACCTCCGTCCGCAACACGCGCAAGATCACGAAGGCGCTCGAGCTCGTCGCCGGCGCTCGGCTGCGGCGGGCCCAGACCCGCATCGAGGAGATGCGGCCGTATGCCGACCGCATGCAGGAGCTGATGATCAGCACGGCGCGGGCGGCGTCCTCGTTCCGGAATCTCGCGCTCCTGCAGCAGCGCGACGAGGTGCGGCGGGTGGCGTTCGTGGTCGTGACGGGGGATCGCGGTCTCGCCGGGCCTTTCAACGGGCAGGTGCTCCGCCGCGCGTTCGAGCTCGAGCGGCAGGCGCGCTCGGAGGGGCAAGAGGTCGTCTGGCTTCCGGTCGGGCGGAAGGGCGCCTCGACGCTCCGCTTCCGCCGCTACGAGCTGACCGCGCAATGGGCCGGGTTTGCCGACAAGCCGAGCTACCACGACGCGCAGGCGATCGGTCACAAGGCCGCAGAGCTGTACGAGGCGGAGGAGGTCGACCGCGTTGTCCTGCTCTACAACCGCTACGAGTCGGCGCTCGTGCAGCGGGTGACGACGACCGACCTGCTGCCGATCCGTGAGGACGTGCTTGCCGAGGAAGAGTCCGGTGAGGAGAAGAGCGGCGGCGTAAGCGGCGACTTCATCTACGAGCCCGAGCCGGAGCAGATCCTCGAACGGCTCCTGCCTGTCTACCTCGAGACGGAGATCTACCGCGCGCTGCTCGAGTCGGCGGCGGCGTTCCTCGCGTCCCAGATGACCGCGATGAGGAACGCGTCGAAGAACGCCGGCGAGCTCATCGACACCCTCACGCTTCAGCTGAACCGCGCTCGGCAGGCCGAAATCACGCAGGAGATCCTCGAGGTCGTCGCCGGCGCGGACGCCCTCACCGGCTAGCCCGAGCTCGTCAGGAACAGACCGAGATGGACTCGATCTGCGGGCGGGTTCCCCCGGCCGCAAATGACGTGCTGCCGCACGAGGCCGACAGTGTTGCCGCTGCGACGGGAATCGCCTTCTCATGCGTCACCACGAACTCCCACGCGACGGCCTCGTAGGGCGGACTGGCCGCGAGTCCGACAAGCGTTCCGATCGGCCAGAGGGTCTCGTAGGGCTGGTAGATCTGAACTCCCGACAGACCGGGCGGGGTGACCACGAGCTCCTGTGCCACCAGGAAGCGTCCTTGCCGGGTGATGGAGATCGAGCACTGGGCCGGCATGGGCGGGCCGGTTCCACTCGACGGCTGGATCGTCCCGTTCACCGCTACTCCGGCCGTCCGTGGACGGCACTGATCCAACAGGTGCGCCGAGCCCGCCACGACCTCCTCGATGGCGGCGCTCTCGTCGGGCGGAGGCCACGGCGTTGCCACGCCCACGCGAAACGTGCGCAGGCGCTTCCCCAGGCACTCCGGGGTCAGCTGGAGCGGCCCGGGCCAGCGCACTGGGATGCGGACCGGCCCGAGGCGGAGCCACCCTCCGGCGCGAAGCTTCCTCGGAATCGGCGGTGGAATCGTCAAGCCCTGCAACTCCTGGCCGCTGTCGTAGGTGGTGCCGTCGGCTGCCCTCAAGACGAGTCCCGCGTCAAAGACGCTCACCGAGACCGTGACCGGCCGCTTGGAGACGTTGTGGAGCCCGATCCTCACCTCGAGGGCCTGGCCGACCTGCACCACCGATGGGATGGTGGCGGTGCAGCGGACGCGACCGCGGGCGAGGAGACGGCTCGACGTCTCGGCGGGCTGCCAGTGCGCCGCGCGCGCCCTCGGGCTGCCGAGCCACGCGGACAGCCCGAGCGTGATTGCAACTAGCGCGCCCAGAGCGGCGAACGCCTTCATGGGCGGGAAGATACGCGTCGGTCAGACCATGACGGTCACACGCAGGTAGGCGGCTTCGATACGGGTCCCGTCGCCGCTTGCGGCCGTGTTGTGCTCGTTGACGAGATCCAGCAGCTCGGCGTGGAGGTCAGCCTCGCGGCCGTCTGCCCTCGCCCCCGCATAGGCGTTCATCGTCGGCCCGTAGTAGTCGCGGAAGTCCGCGAGGTACTCCGCAGGAGTTTGCGGTGACTCGAACACGAAGAGCGTCCGCTCGCACGTGATGCTGTCGGCCGGGATGCCGGCCGCACCGAACCGCTCGAGGACGTTCTCCTCGACGCCCCAAGTCATCGGGCTCACGAAGCCTTCCGGCGGCGGCGGCGAGTACGCCGCGCTGACCCGAAGGAGCTGGGCCACGAAGGTCGGGTCGTTGGGGATCCAGTTCCCCATCACGATCCGGCCACCGGGCCGGGTCACCCGGACCATCTCCCGCGCGACGTCGAACGGCCGGGGAGCGAACATCGCGCCGAAGATCGACACGACGAGGTCGAAGCTGTCATCGGCGAGATCTTTCAGGTCGGTCGCGTCACCCTGCTGGAAGCGCAGGTTGGTAAGGCCGAAGCTCTGTGCCCGCGCGTTTCCCGCCGCGACGAGGTTCTCCGCGATGTCGACCCCGAGCACGTTCGCTCCGAGCTGTGCCTCGGGGACGGCGGTCGTTCCATCACCGCAGCCGAGATCGAGAACGTCGAGGCCCGGGTTGACTCCGAGGGTTGCCACGAGAGCCTCGCCGCTGTCGCGCATCGCCGCGGCGATTCGCGTGAAGTCGCCTTTCTCCCACAGCTCCTTGTTCGGGTTGGCGGGAGGTTCGGTCTGAGTGCTCATTGCTCGTCAGCTCCTTTCGCATCTACCCCCTTCGATCATCTCCTACTGAGCGCTCGGCCGCACGAGCTCCACCCCCGGGACTCAAGCCCGGCGCTGTCCCAGCCGATTTAGGACTGCCGTGAACGACGATCGTGCGCCATTCGGCCTCTTGATCTCCGCGCTCGGGGCGGCCGTGCTCGGCATTTCCGTGTTCCTGCCCTGGTACGGGGGCAGCATCACGGCGTCCGGCGCGGCATCGGCCCAACAGGAGCTCGCCACCGTGGCCCAGCACTACGGGAATGCGAACTTCCAGACGGGGGCGAGCCAACTCGGGGCAGCGTTCAGCTCACTCGCCGGGCACCAGCTTGCCAGCGTGAGTGCGCACGACGTGTCGAAGGACATCAGCCGGATACTCCTCGTCCTCGCCGTCGTCTCCCTCCTGGCGGCGCTCCTGCGTCTGGCAGGCGTAACCGGGCTGTTCGATGCGAGTGGAGGACAGATCGCGCTCGCGGGCGGCACGGCGGCCGTCCTCGTGCTCTACCGGATGCTCGAGCGACCCGGTGCGCAGTCGAACCTCGTGTCGCTCTCGCTCGGCTGGGGCATCTGGCTCGCGCTTCTGGGAGCGGCGGCGATCGTGGCCGGAGGGTTTCTGGCCGGATCCGCCCAACCTCGGCGACGCCCGGTCCACAGCTTCACGCAGTAGGCCGAACGAACTCCCGCGCCCGCGCGGCCTTCACGGCCGCCGACAGTGTGACGATGTCGTAGGCGCCGTAGTGGCGCAGTTCGTTGATGAAGAAGGTCGGTGTTCCCGAGACGCCGGAGAGATCCGCCGAGTCGACGTCCTGCGCAATCCGGCCCGCGCCGGACCGCGTTCGTAGGTCGTCCCCGAAGCGCTCGAGGTCGAGCCCGAGCTCCTCGGCGTATCCGACGAGGTCGCGGAAGTTGAGCGCGTCCTGGCGCTCGAGCAGGAGGTCGTGCATCTCCCAGAACGCTCCCTGCTCGGCCGCGGCCTCCGCCGCCTCGGCCGCTCGCTGCGCGTTCGGATGCACGTCGTTAAGCGGCAGATGGCGCCAGACGTAGGCGACGTCGCCGAAGTCGCGCAGGAGTTCCCGCAGAACGGGCTCGGCCTGCCCGCAGTACGGACACTCGAAATCGCCGTACTCGAGGACGGTCACAGGCGCGTCCGCCGGGCCGCGCACGTGGTCGCGCTCGGGATCGACCGGATCCGCGAGGTCCACGATGAGCTCCGGCGTGCCGAGCAGCGCCCGGATCCGCAGCTTCCGCGGCATCCGCTTCGTGCCGACGAAGAGGAGCCACGTGAGGAGTGCCGCCAGCAGCGCCGCGCTGAGAACTCCGACCTTCGCTTCGGCGAGGTCGGCGCCGTGGAACGCGAGCGAGGCGATGAGCAGCGAGACCGTGAAGCCGATCCCGGCGATCGTGCCCGCGCCCGCGACCGACGCCCACCCGACCGGCGGGCGCAGGCGGGCGCGGGTCGCGCGGCCCGCGAGCCAGGTCGCCCCGATGATCCCGACGGGCTTCCCGACCACGTACCCGAACAGGATCCCGAGCGTCACGGGCGAGGTGTACGCCTTCCCGAGGAAGCCCAGGCTGAGGTGGACGCCCGCGTTCGCGAGCGCGAAGAGCGGCACGATCACGTAGCTCGTCCACGGATGCCAGAGCGTCTGGAGCCGCTCGTTCGGCGAGACCGCCGTGCGCAGCGCACCGCGAGCCGTGCGCGCCAGGTCGCCGGTCGGCTGCTCGCGGAAGAGGCGGAAGAGGTCGGACGCGCGCTCGAGGTCGCTCCGCTGCGCGGGGTAGGCGAGCGCGATCACGCCTCCCATCAGGCCCGCGACGACCGGATCGACGCCGGCCTTGAAGAACGCGACCCAGACGGCCGTGCCGAACACGAAGTAGACCGGGCCGAAGTGGACGCCGGCGGCGCGGATCAGGAGGATGCAGCCGAACAGGCCGATCCCGATCAGGAGCGCCGTCGTGGACACGTTGCCGCTGTACGCGATCGCGATCACGAGCAGTGCGACGATGTCGTCGACGACCGCGACCGTGAGCAGGAAGGCCCGCAGCCGGTCGGGGAAGCCGGGGCCGACGAGCGCGAGCAGCCCGAGCGCGAACGCCGTGTCGGTCGACATCGCGGCTCCCCAGCCGTGCGTCGAACCGTGGCCCGCGTTGATCGCGAGGTAGATAGCGATCGGCACGACCATCCCGCCGACGCCGGCGAGCAGGGGCAGTGCAACGCGACGCCGCTCGCGCAGCTCGCCGAGGTCGAACTCGCGCCGGGCTTCGAGCCCGATCACGAAGAAGAAGAGGGCCATCAGGCCGCTGTTGATCCAGCCGTGCAGGTCCAGCGAGACGCCCGCGCCGCCGACCCGGATCGACAGCGTCGTGGCCCAGACGCGCTCGTACGACCCGAGGTCGGCGTTCGCCCAGACCAGCGCCGCGACGACGCCCGCGAGCAGGACGACCGCACTTCCCGTCTCCGTGCGGAGGAAAGCGCGGAGTGGGCTCTGCAGGCTGCGAGTCCACGCGGTGCGACCGGTGAACGGGGTCGCGGAAATGTCTGTCTCGGCCATCGCGCAAGCTTCGCAAACGCGGTCGGTTCCACCGAGGAGCGCCGAGCCGGGTCGGATAAAGTGCCGGTGCTTTGCGGCCGCCGGCAAGCGGCGCCGCGCGACCTTTATCTAGGGGAGATCCAGTGGCCGACAAGAGCAACGGCAAGAACACGGGAAAGATCGTCGAGATCAAGGGCGTCGTGCTCGACGCCGTCTTCCCCGACAGCCTCCCCGAGATCTACCACGCGCTCAGCATCGAGGTCCCCGAGGAGGGCGGCACGCGTGAGCTGATCGCGGAGGTGCAGCAGCACCTCGGCGACGATCGCGTGCGCGCCGTTGCGATGGACACGACCGACGGTCTCGCGCGCGGTGTCGACGTCGTCGACACGAAGCAGCCGATCTCCGTGCCCGTCGGGGACGCGACGCTCGGCCGGATCTGGAACGTGATCGGCGACCCGGTCGACGGCAAGGAGGAGGCGAAGGGCGACCGCTGGCCGATCCACCGCGATCCGCCTGCGTTCGGCGAGCTCTCGCCGACCGTCGAGATCTTCGAGACCGGCCTCAAGGTCGTCGACCTGATCGCTCCGTATGTCCGCGGCGGCAAGGTCGGCCTCTTCGGCGGCGCCGGCGTCGGTAAGACGGTGCTGATCCAGGAGCTGATCCACAACGTCGCCCTGCAGCACGGCGGCGTTTCCGTCTTCTGCGGGGTCGGCGAGCGCACGCGCGAGGGCAACGACCTGATGCTCGAGATGGAGGAGTCGGGCGTCATGGACAAGGTCGCGATGGTCTACGGCCAGATGAACGAGCCGCCGGGCGCACGCCTGCGCGTCGGGCTGTCGGGCCTCACGATGGCGGAGTACTTCCGCGACCAGGGTCAGGACGTCCTCCTCTTCATCGACAACATCTTCCGCTTCGTCCAGGCGGGCTCCGAGGTGTCGGCGCTGCTCGGGCGCATGCCGAGCGCCGTCGGCTACCAGCCGACGCTCGCGACCGAGATGGGCCAGCTGCAGGAGCGGATCACCTCGACGCGCACGGGCTCGGTCACGTCGGTGCAGGCGATCTACGTGCCGGCCGACGACCTCACCGACCCGGCGCCCGCGAACACGTTCGCCCACCTCGACTCGACGACGGTGCTCGACCGGAGCATCGTCGAAAAGGGCATCTATCCTGCGGTCGATCCGCTGCGCTCGACGTCGCGCGCGCTCCAGCCCGGCATCGTGTCGGACGAGCACTACACGACGGCGACCCGCGTGCAGGAGGTGCTGCAGCGCTACCGCGACCTGCAGGACATCATCGCCATCCTCGGGATCGACGAGCTCTCCGACGAGGACAAGCTCGTCGTGCAGCGTGCCCGCAAGATCGAACGGTTCTTCTCGCAGCCGAACTTCGTCGCCGAGCAGTTCACCGGCACGCCCGGTGAGTACGTGAAGCTCGAGGACACGATCCGCGGCTTCACGGAGATCCTCGACGGCAAGCACGACGACCTGCCCGAGCAGGCCTTCTACATGGTCGGCGCGATCGAGCAGGCGGTCGAGCGCGGGAAGCAGCTCAGCGGGGCCGAGACCGAGTCTGCGCCGGAGCCTGAGCCTGAGCCCGAAAACGAGCCCGAGCCCGCGGCGGCCTAGGCATGCCGGACCATCCGCTCTTCCCGGTCTCGGTCGTGACGCCGGAGGGTCCGGCTTTCGAAGGCGAGGCCGAGATGCTGATCGTGCCGGGCGATGCGGGGGAGATCGGCGTGCTCGCACGGCACGCGCCGCTCGTCGCGATGCTCAAGGCAGGCTCGACGCGGGTTCACCTGGGCGACGGCGAGGTGCGCGAGTTCGCGACCGGGCCGGGCTTCTTTCAGGTGCTCGAGAACCGCGCGATCGCACTTGTCGACGACGCGGTTGCAGCGAAGGACATCGACACCGCGCGGGCGCAGCGCCAGCTCGAGGAGGCGCAGGAAGAGCTCGCGAAGGTCGAGGCAGGAGATTCGACCGCGGATCGCTGGCAGCTCGAGCAGCGGATCCGCCACGCCGAGAACCAGCTCACGGTCAGCGGCGCGAGCTAGCCGGGACGCCGCGCGTTTCCGCGGCTTTGCGTCGACGCTTGAACGGCCGGTAGCAGCTACCGATATGGCTTCGTAGCGCGAAGCACGGCTCACCGACGGGCGTCGTAACGGTTGCGCGACACCCCTGCGCAGGTTTCGGTTGGGTGGCTGCTACCGGCCGTTCAATAGCGGTCGAGCTCGACGAGGCGCTCGTCGCTGATCCCGAAGTGGTGCGCGATCTCGTGCAGGACGGTGCGGCGCACCTGGCGGCGTAGCAGCTCGGGATTGCCGCCGGTCATCCGCTCGATCGGGCCGCGGTAGATCGTGATCTTGTCCGGCAGTGCGCCGGCGTAGTAGGGGCCGCGCCTGCCGAGAGGCACCCCCTGGTACAGACCGAGCAGTGGCTGGCCGGGAGGGGGCTCGTCCTCGACCGTCACGGCGACGTTCGACATCACGCTGCGGATGTCCTCGGGCAGCTCGTCGAGCGCATCGTCGACGAGCTTCTCGAAGGCGACGGCACCGTCCTCGGTCACGGTCGTCTCGCCTCCGCGAACACGTTGCCTGCGCGCAGCGCGTGCTCCAGCGGTTCGTCCATGGCCTCATCATGGATCGCCGCGTACCCATCGCCAAGCTGCTCCTTCGCCGCCGTTTTGGCCTCCTCGAACAACGCGCGCTCGACGGGCTGGATGAGGACGCCCGCGTCGATCTGCAGCTGGTCGGCGACGCCGGCGAGGTGCGCCGCGCGTGCGGGATCGTCGTCGAGGACGCAAAGCTGCACGAACGAGGCGAGCGCGTACGCCAGCACCTCCTTGTAGCCCAGCTCGAAGGAGAGCGCGACGCACTCCTCGAGCCACTCGCGCGCCCGCTCGGTGTCTCCGGACTGGAGGGAGAAGCTGCCGAGGTTGTTGAGCGATATCGCCGCCCGGCCGCGGTCGCCGAGCTCGCGCTGGATCGCAAGCGCCTCGGTCGTGACGGCGATCGCCTCGTCGAAGCGGTGCTCCTGCCCTGCGGCATCTCCGAGGTTCGAGAGGGCGATCGCGAGACCGCGGGGAACGCCGAGCTCGCGGTAGCGCTCGACGCTCTCCTCGAGGAATCGACGCGCGCTCGGGAGGTCTCCAGCGACGGCCGCAACCGTTCCGAGGTCGCTGAGCGCGCGGGCCTCGCCTTCGACGTCGCCACGCTCCCTGGCGAGCTCGAGCACCTCGCTGTAGAGCGCGTCGGCTCGCTCGAGTTCGCCGACTCGCAGTGCGGCCCCTGCGGCGAAGGCGACCGCCTTCGTCCGCAGCTCCGGCGGCGCGACGTCGTCGGCCTCGAGCGCCTGCTCCGCCCAGCGGAGCCCCTCGGCGAAGTGTCCCCGCACCTCCCAGAACGGACGCAACCCGCTGACGAGCTCGAGCGCGAGCTCGACGTCGGCGCCGATCGCCCAATCGAGCGCGGCGCGGATGTTGGCGTGCTCTGCCTCGAGCCGGTCGAGCCAGGGAACGGGATCCTCGCCGCCGAGGTTCGCAACCCGAGCGGCCTCGGCGAGCTCCGTCAGCCACTCCGCGTGTCGACTGCGCAGCTCGGCCGCGCCCGCCTCCTCGAGCCGCTCGACCGCGAAGTGGCGGACGGTTTCGAGCATCGTGAACCGCGAGTCCCGCCGGCGCAGCAAGTTGTTGTCGACGAGCGCTCCCAGGGTCTTGACCGTCACGTCGCAGACGCGCTCGGCAGCCTCGAGCGTGCAGCCGCCGGAGAAGACACCGAGACGGGCGAACGCGACGCGCTCGTCCGCAGCAAGCAGGTCGTAGCTCCAGCGAATCGTCGCCGCGAGCGTCTGGTGCCGCGCCGGCGCGTCGCGCGGGCCGGGTGGCAGGAGGTTCGGCTCACGCTCGAGCCTTTCGAGGATCTCGCCGGGTGCTAGGAGCTTCGAACGCGCCGCCGCGAGCTCGATCGCGAGCGGCAGCCCGTCGAGCCGGCCGCACACTCGTGCGACGTCCTGCGCAGCCGTCTCATCGAGCTCGAAGCCCGGATCGACCGCGCGTGCCCGCGCGGCGAAGAGGCGCAGCGCGTCGGTCTGGACGAGCGTCTCGAACGGAAGACCGGCGTCAGGGGTCTCGAGCGGCGGAACGGGGTATTCGTGCTCCGCGGCGAGCCGCAACGGCGCCCGGCTGGTGGCCAGCACCCACAGGCGCGGGGCGGAGGCGAGTAGCTCGCCGACGAACGGGGCGGCATCGAGCAGCTGCTCGAAGTTGTCCAGGACGAGCAGCATTCGACGCGCTCGGACCTGCTCGCGCACGTCCTTCTCTGGCACGTCCAGCGCCTCCGCGACGGCGGTCGCGAGCAGCTCGGGGCTCGAGACCGGCGCGAGAGAGACGAAGAGAGCCCCGTCGCGCAGCTCGGGCTCGAGTGCCTGCGCCACCGCCAGTCCGAGCCGGGTCTTCCCGGTTCCGCCCGGCCCGGTGAGCGTGACGAGCCGGGCGCCCTCGTCGCGGAAAAGCGCGCTGACTGCGGCGAGCTCGAGCCGGCGGCCGACGAGCGGTGTCGGCGGCACGGGAAGCGGCCGCGTCGAGCGCGTTGGCGCGGCCGGAGCGGCGAGGCTCGCGTCCTGCCGGAGAATCGCGCGCTCCAGCTCCTGCAGCGACGGGCTCGGCTCGAGCCCGAGCTCGTCCGCGAGCGCGCGTCGTGCATGGCGGTAGACCTCGAGCGCCTCCGCCTGGCGACCGCAGCGGTAGAGCGCGAGCAGCCGCTGCTCGAGAAACCGCTCGCGGTACGGATGCTCGGCCGTCAGCGCCTCGAGCTCCGCGACGACTGCGTCGTGCCGGCCGGAGGCCAGCTCGGCATCGAGGCGAAGCTCGAGCGCGGTCAGGCGAAGCTCCTCGAGCCGGTCGGCCTCGGCGGCGCGCCGCGTCTCCTCCGGGATGTCCGCGAGCGCCGGGCCGCGCCAGAGCGCCAGCGCCGGACGCAGCTCTTCCTCGGCGTCGTCCGCGCGGCCTGCCTGAAGAGCCGCCCGCCCACGCTCGAGCGCGCGCTCGAAACGGTCGAGGTCGAGCTCTTCCTCGTCGACGACCGCGCGATACCCGCGCCCGGCGGTCTCGATCCGCTCAGCCCCGAGGACGCGCCGCAACCCGTGCACGTAGACCTGGAGCGACTGCAGAGCCGAAGCGGGCGGATCCTGACCCCACAGCCCGTCGATCAGCTGCTCGGCGGACACGACGCGCCTGCGATTGAGGAGAAGCAGGGCAACGAGTGCCCGCTGCTTGGGCGCTCCGAGCGATGCGGGCCGACCGCCGATCAGCACCTCGATCGGCCCCAGGATCCGAAACTGCGTAACCAAGCCCCTTAAGTCCTCCTCAAGTGGATCTTAAGCGGCATCTTCGACGCTCCTTTCGTCAGCCGCCGCAGCGGCCCCACGAGAAGGAGAGAACGATGATTCGCGCAGGAGATTCGATCGAGAACCCGGTCACCGGCGAGCGCATCGTCTTCCGGCAGACGAGCCGCGAGACGAACGGCGCCGCCGTCGTGATCGAGACCTATGTCCAGCCGAACGGTTTCGTCGCCGCGGCGCACGTGCACCCGAGTCAGGAGGAGCGCTTCGAGGTCCTCCGCGGAACGGTCGGCTTCAGGGTCGGCCGGGAGAAGCTCGTCGCCGGCCCCGGCAAGCGCCTCACGGTGCCCGCAGGCACGCCGCACAGGTTCTGGAACGCCGGCGACGAGGTCGCGCATTTCGTCTGTGAGATCCGGCCCGCGCTGCAGTTCGAGTCGCTGATCGAGACGATGTTCAACCTCGCAACGGACGGCCGCACGAACCGCAAGGGGATGCCGAACCCGCTGCACCTCGCGGTGATCGCGCAGGCCCACTTCGACACGGTTCGCCTGCCGTTCCCGCCGGCGATCGTCCAGCGGATCGGCCTCGCGCTCGGCAGCCCGCTCGGCCGTGTGCTCGGGTACGAGCCCGTTTACTTCCCCGCGCCGGCTCCAGTCGCCCTGCCCGCCGCGACGGCCGCGTGATGCGCCGCGGCTTCTTGATCGCCGGGCTCGTCCTCGCGACCTTGGCGCTCGCCGCCCTCGGGGTGTGCCTCTCCGTCGTCCGTTCCGTCCGCGCGACTCTCGCGCCTTCCCTCACCCTCGAAAGGAGCACCGCACTGTGACCGACTCCGACAACCGCCGCTGGGCTCTTCACGGCCCGCTCGCCGTCGCCCTCTGGATCGTCGGAGTCATCCTGATCAACAGGAACGGCCCCGCCGATCACGCTACTGGGAGCCAGATCCTCGCCTGGTACAAGGCCGACTCGGACAAGGTCGTCGTCGGGGGCTGGCTGTTCATGCTCGGCTGCCTGAGCTTCGTGAGCTTCGTCGCCGGACTGCGCGTGTGGCACGCCGAGGCCGTCGGCACCGCGAGCCAGCTGCCTGGCCTCGCCCTTGCAGGGGCCGCGATGGCAGGTGTCATGGGATTGCTCACGGCCGGTGTCGACCTCACCGGCGGGATCGACAAGAACGACATCGACCCGACGACCGCCACGACGTTCCATCACGCCGTGGACATCTTCTTCGTCGGTGCGGAGCTCGCCGCGATCCTTCCTGTGGCCGCGGTTGCGCTCATGGCCTGGCGAACGCGCGTCATGCCGCGCTGGTGGGCGGCCTTCGGCGGGCTCGTCGCCGTCGTGCTCATCGTCGGCCCGATCGGCTGGATCGGCCTGATCTTCGGTCTGCCGCTCTGGACGCTCGGCACGAGCCTGTTCGTGCTGCTGCGCCGGTCCGAGCG
>DATFHC010000077.1:0-11498 GCA_035248765.1 Gaiellaceae bacterium | reverse complement strand
GTAGACGACGAAGGCCGCGACCGGGATCGGCCAGAGCCAGCGGACGAGCGGGTCGAGCTGCCAGACCGCGAGCAGGAAGACGCCGAGCGCGACGAGGCAGAAGCCGAGCACCGACGCGCGCGAGAGGACGCTGGCCGGCAGCTCGCGCGCGGCCGTGCGCGGGTTGCGTGCGTCGACCTCCGCGTCGACGAGCCGGTTCAATGCCATCGCGAGCGAGCGCGCTCCGACCATCGCGACCGTGATCCAGACGAGGTCGTGCGCCGACGGCACCGCACCGACCGCGAGAAACGCGCCGACGTAGGCGAACGGCAGCGCGAAGACCGTGTGCTCGATCTTGACGAGCCTCGCAAAGCGTGTCGGAAGAAGCGTCGAGCTGGGAGTGGCAGTCACGTCTGCTCGTGGTTCGTCGGCGCGTCCGCCAGGAGCTCGAGCGCGTGCGCCAACGCGGGTCGGAGGACAGCGAAGCCGTCCCGGCAGCCACCGGTCGAGCCTGGGAGGTTGACGACGAGCGTGGAGCCGAGAACTCCGGCGGCACCCCGCGAGAGGAGGCCGTGCGGCGTCTTCGCGATCGAGTCGGCCTTCAGCGCCTGCGCAATGCCCGGAGCATCCCGCTCGAGCACATCCCGCGTGGCTTCCGGCGTCACGTCCCGCGGAGCGAGCCCGGTCCCGCCGGTCGTCAGGACGACCCGCGCCAACGCGGCGAGCTCCCGGATCGCGACCGCGATCTGCTCCCGCTCGTCGGGAACGGCCCGACGCTCGACCTCGTAGCCCTCGTCGCGCAGCAGCTCGTCGAGGGCATCGCCGCTCCGATCCTCGCGCGTCCCGGCCACGACCCCGTCCGACACGGTCAGCACCGCAGCCTTCAGGCGACACTCTCCTTCGTCTTCTCCACGAGCACGACCTCCGCGATGCGCATCTGCTTGTCGACCGCCTTGGCCATGTCGTAAACCGTGAGCGCCGCGACCGAAGCCGCCGTCAGCGCCTCCATCTCCACGCCGGTCTGCGCCGTGGTTTCAGCGCTGGCAACGATCTCGACCGAATCCTCCCCCACCTCGAGCGTCACCTCGACGTGCGTCAGCGGCAATGGATGGGAAAGCGGGATGAGCTCGCTCGTCCGTTTCGCGGCCATGATCCCCGCGAGCTGTGCCGTCGCGAGCGCATCGCCCTTGGGCAGCTCGCGCAGGATCCGCGCGGTCTCGGCGGCCATCTGCACCTCTGCCCGCGCGACAGCCCGCCGGCGCATCGGCTCCTTGCCGCCGACGTCGACCATCCGGACGGCGCCCGCCTCGTCGACATGCGACAGGTCTTCCATCAGGCTGATCGTACGGCGTCCAGGTCGGCCAGCTGCGCGGCGATCCACTCCCGAATGTCATGTGTGCGCGTATATGTGCGGATCGCGTCGGCGCGCCGCCGGCGCTCGGCGGGGTCGAGAGTGAGTGCCGCGTGAAGCGCGTCGGCCTGTCCGACGACGTCGAAGGGGTTCACGCTCAGCGTCCATTCACCGATCTCTTCGTGCACGCCGGCGTTCTCGGAGAGGACGAGCACACCGGCGTACTGATTGACGAGAAACGCCTCCTTCGCCACGAGGTTCAGCCCGTCGAACACGGGGTTCACGAGCAGGACATCGAACTGCTTGTAGCCCGCGACCGAGCGAAAGAAGTCGTCGACGATGTCGAGCTCGACAGGCTGCCAGTCGTCCCGCCCGAAGCGGTCGTTCACGTCCCGCGCTGCCGCCTCGACGGCGGCCGCGTACTCGGCGTACTCGGCGATGTCCTGCCGCGACGGCGCCAGCAAAGCGATCATCCCCACCCGGCCGTGCAGCTCGGGATGGCGCTCGAGGAACAACGCGAACGCATGAAAGCCGCGCACGATGTTCTTCGAGGGATCGATCCGATCGACCCGCAGCACGAGCTGCTCGGGACGCCGCGCCACCAGAGCCGCCTCTCGCTCCACCACGGCCGGCTCGTCCTGCAGTCGTGCGAACTCGTCGGCGTCCACTCCGATCGGCCGCGCGACTACGCACGTCGTGTGCCCGCGGTGCTCAATCGTGCCCGTGCTCGCATCCACGCGCGCGCCGAGCAGCCGCGCCGCCGAGTGCAGAAAGGCTCGCCGCCACCGCTCAGTGTGAAAGCCGACCACGTCGTTCGCGAGCAGTCCCTCATGGACGGCCACGCGCAGGTCGCCGGGCAGCGCGTGCCAGTAGTCCGGCTCCGGCCAGGGGATGTGGACGAAGTGCGACGTCACGACGTCCGGCCGGGCCTCCCGGACGAGGCGCGGCGCGAGGTAGAGGTGGTAGTCCTGAAAGAGGACAGCAGTGTCGGGCTCGCGATCGAGCTCCTCGAGCGTAGCCCTGGCGAAGGCCTCGTTCACCGTCACGTATCCGTCGCTCCACGCCTCGTGGAATTCCGGCCCGAAGTTCGGAGCGGAGCCGAGACCCCAGAGATAGTGCTGGAGGAACCAGAGAGTCGGGTTGGCGACCACGTTGTAGAAACGGTGGTATGCAGCCTGGTCATGAGTCACGAGACGCAGCCGATACGTGGCGCCGTCCGCCGTCTCTTCGCGGAACGACCCGTTCCGCTCGGCCGACACGGCCCTGTCCTCCTCGCTCATTGCGCTCGCCACCCACGTGACGTCGTGGTGTGCGAACAGGCCACCGAGCGCAGTGACGACTCCGCCGCCGCCTCGCCGTGCCACTCGCTCGCCTCCGGCATCGCGATCGAACGCGACCGGCGCGCGGTTGAAGACGACGAGAAGCTTACGCCGAGTCGTTGTCGTACTTGACAACGATCAGTGCAACCGCTTCGCGAACCGGAGTCGCGAACCACGGACACCGGGCTGAGAGTGGAGCTCGAACTCGTCCGCGATCGTCCGGATGATCGCGATGCCCAGACCGCCCTCCGTGAGCTCCTCGCCTTCGAGCAGCGGCGGACGGTCGGGATCGAACCCTGCGCCGTCGTCGACGACTTCGATCGCCAGTGCGCCGCGACTGAGCTCGTAGGCGATCGAGACGAAGCCCCCTTCGTCCGCGTACGCATGCCGGACCGAGTTCGACACCGCCTCGGTCAGCGCAAGCTTGAGATCCGCGACCAGTTCTTCGGACAACTCGACGATGTCGGCCAGACCGCTGAGCGCGAGGCGCGCAAGGGCGATGTACTCGGCCCGCGCGGGGATGCGCAAGCGGACGGTTCTCATCCCCTCGAGCTCCTCTCCCACTGCCTCGACAAGTGCGGTCTCGTCCATTCTTCTGGGCATCTTCCCGTAGGTTCCGGGTTCTAAACCCGCCGATTTCTACCAGTAGCAGTCGCGCACCGGGTCGATCCATGAAAGCCCGATGTTTATTTCCTGGCCCTCGGCCTTCCCGCCGACCGGCAGACCTAACCACCCGTTTTCACGGGGAAACGTCCCGCCCGCATCCGGCCCTAAACTGGACGCTCGTGACGGCAGCCTCGCCCGCACCCGAGCGCCGACGGTCGCGGCCGGGATCCGTCGAGCGTCCGGTCAACGGCCGCCTCTACCGAGGCACCTGGCTCCTCGTCGGTTTGCCGCTGCTTCTGCTGGCATTCAGCGTGGCCCGCCCCTCGGCTCTCCAGGCGCCCAACCTCCCGCCGGCCTTCGACGGAACGACGGCCGCCTCTCTTGCGACGGATCTCGCCTCGCGTTATCCGCAGCGAGCCCCGGGGACGCCTGGCGCGAGAGGCGCCGCCGCCTGGTTCCGGCAGGAGCTCCAGCCGTACGGATTCGATGTCCGCGCCGACCGCTTCACAGCGACGATCGGCGGTCACCGCACGACTCTCGTCAACCTCGTCGCCGAGAAGACGGGTCTCACTCCTCGCGCCGAGATCGTCGTCATGGCCCACAGGGACGGCACGGGCGCCGACGGTGGACTGAACAACAACGCGTCGGGAACAGCCGCGCTGATCGAGCTCGCACGTTCCTACGCTCCGACGGCGGCGGCACAGCGCGTCTCACTCCCCTACTCGCTCGTCTTCCTTTCGACGGACGGCGCTGCCGACGGCGCCCGCGGCGCAGCGCGTTTCGCGGCCGAGCCCGGGGCACGCCAGAACATCCTCGGCGTGATCAACCTCGATTCCGTCGCCGGACCCGGCAGGCCGAGGCTCATCTTGAACGGCGACACCGCGCGTTCGCCCGCGCCGGGGCTCGTCGAGACGCTGCGCGCGGCACTCGCGAACGAGGGAGGCAACGAGCCGGCGCGGCCAAGCGGGCTTCAGCAGCTCATCGGGCTCGCCTTCCCGTTCAGTCCGTACGAACAGGCACCGTTCGTCAGTCGAGGCATCCCCGCAGTGACCATCACGACTGCCGGCGCGCGACCGCCGGAGGTTCGGCGCAGGAAGGCCGGACTCGACGTTCGGCATCTGGGCCTGATCGGGCTCGCAGCGCAGGACACCGTCGACGCGATGGAGCAGGGCGTTTCGCTTGCCCAGGGCCCGACGAGCTACGTCTTCCTGGGCCAACGGGTCATTCGCGGCTGGGCGATCGAGATCGTGCTCGTGGGAATGCTCCTGCCCTTCCTCGCGGCAGCCGTCGACCTGTTCGCCCGCTGTCGGAGGCGCCGGATCCGCGTCGCTCCGGCTCTGCGCAGCTATCGGAGCCGTCTCGGATTCTGGACGTGGATCGGCGCGCTCTTCCTCATCTTCGGCGCGCTCGGCTTCTGGGGAGGCGAAGGTGGGCATCCGCCTTCGCTGAACGACGTGAGGTGGCCCGGAGCGACCCTCATCGCCTTTGTTTTCCTGGCGGCCGCCGGCTGGATCGTCGCGCGCAGCCGGCTCCTCCCTCGCCGCGAGATCCAACCGGAGGAGCGGCTCGCCGGCCAGAGCGGAGCACTCCTGGCCCTGGGCGTCGTCGGTCTCCTCGTGGCAGCGACCAACCCGTTCGCGCTCGTGTTCGTCCTTCCCTCGCTCCACATCTGGTTGTGGCTGCCACAGGTGCAGACACGGCACCCGGCTCTGCGCGCAGGGGTGTTCGCAGCAGGATTTGCCGGGCCGTTCTACCTCGTTTGGTCGTTCGCCACCCACTACGGACTCGGCTGGGACGCGCCGTGGTATCTCGCCAAGCTCTTCGCGATCGGCTATGCGCCGCTGCCGCTGCTCCTGATCGGGCTCGGCTGGCTCGCAGTCGCGGGCCAATTCGCTGCGCTGGCCGCCGGACGTTACGCACCGTATCCCGCCGTGCACGAACGACCCCGCCGCGGGCCGCTGCGCGAACTCATTCGCACGCTCGTGCTGGCGCAGCGGCGCCGCTCGGCACTCGCGGAAGCGCGCCGTGCGGTCAACGAGTAGGCGCCTCAGTCGCCGAGCCGGAGCCAGCGCGCGGGCGAACCGGCAGGGAGCTCCCCGTTTCCACGTGGAACATGCACGAGCGCATCGGCGGAGCTCGAGCGCACGATCATGTGCGATTCCTGGCCCACGACCGGCTCGAGCACGACGCCGTCGTCATCCACCCGCACGCGGGCACGAACGAACTCGTCGCGCTCCTCGTTCCGCCGCAGACCAATCGCGAGAACGCCGGATTCCAGATGGGGGAGCGGCTCAGCGTGTCCCTGCAAGGCCCGCAGCGCGGGTTTGACGAATAGCTCGCAGCCGACGAGTGCCGAAACGGGGTTGCCCGGCAGGCCGAAGACGAGCGTGTCCCCGCGCACGCCGAACGAGACGGGCTTCCCGGGCTTGATCGAGACGCGCCAGAAGATCTCCTCGACCCCGAGCTCGCGCTCCACCGCCCGGACGAGATCGTGCTCCCCGACCGACACACCGCCCGAGGTGACGAGCACGTCGCCTCCGAGCCCTCGCTCGAGCGCGTGGCGAAGCGCCGCCTCATCGTCCGCCACCGATGGCGCCGACATGACATCCGCCCCGGCGGCGGCAAGCGTCGAACCGAGCATCAGCCCGTTCGTCTCGTAGATCTGTCCCGGCTGGAGCGGCTTGCCCGGAAGGGCAAGCTCACTACCGGTGGCGAGCACGCTGACGCGCGGGCGACGCCGGCATGACACGGTCGCGACGCCGGACGCGGCGGCCGCCGCGAGACGAGCCGGCGTGAGTGTCACGCCACTCGGGACGACCACCTCGCCTGACGCAACGTCACCGCCGCGCGGCCGGATGTGCGCCCCCGCCTCGACCGCCTGCGAGACTTCCACTTTGTCTTCTGATTTGACAACGTGCTCGATCGGAACGACGGCATCCGCGCCCTCCGGCACAACTCCTCCGGTCGAGATGGCAACCGCCGAGGCCGCCTCGAGTCGAGGCTCGAAAGGCTTGCCCGCTGCCGATTCGCCGACGACCCTGAGCGTCGCGGGGAGGTCTTCACTGCGCACGGCGAACCCGTCCATGGCCGAGCTCGCGAACGGCGGCAGGTCGACCCGCGCTCGCAGCTCCTCGGCAACGACCCGCCCAGCCGCATCGACGATCGGCACAAGCTCGGCTGGAAGCGGGCGCACGCGCTGGAGCACCCGCTCCTGCGCCTCCTCGAGGGTCAGCAATGGAACCATCAGCCGTAGTCTGCAGCCGCGGCTAACCCGGCGTGATGCGGTACGCGTACGCACCCTGCCAGGGCGCGAACTCCGCCGGCTCCAGCGGCGCCGGGAATGCGAGATTCGGAGCACCGGCAAGCGCGCCCTCCATGAACGACCGCCACGCCGTCGCCGGGAGGGTCGGCCCCGAGACCGCCGATCCGTGCACGTCGAGCATCGGGGTCTCCGCCCGCGGATAGCCGATCCACACAGTTGCCTCCAGACCCGGCGTGTAGCCGCAGAACCACGCATCCGCGTCGTTGTCGGTCGTGCCGGTCTTGCCGGCGTCGACGCGACCGGGAATGTGCGCTCCGATCCCCGTTCCGTGGAGCATGTCCTCTTCGAGCACGCGCGTGACCGTCGCAGCGACCCAGTCGGGAACGACGCGCTGCCGCTGTACCTGTCCCCAGTCGGCATCGACCTTGCCGCCCGAGAAGACGACACGACGGATCGCCAGCGGCCGCGAATAAACGCCTCCGTCGGCCAGTGTCGCGTACACCGATGCCATATCGAGCGGACTTACGGCAGCAGTGCCGAGAGCGAGAGCAGGCATCGGCTGCAGCTGAGCCCGCACGCCGAGCTTCTGGGCCATGGCGACGATCGAGTCCGAACCTACGTCGAGAGCAAGCCTGGCGTACACGGTGTTGTCCGAATGGATCGTCGCTGCCGCGACCGACTCCGGCCCGGCATAGACGCCGTCATAGGTCCTGACGCGCCAATGGAGGGACTCGTCGTAGAACGGGGCGGAGAGGTACCGCGTCGCCCAAGGATTGAGCCCCTCCTCGACCGCTGCGGCGAGCACGATGGGCTTGAAGGTCGAGCCCGCCTGCCGCTCGGCCATCGTGGCGAGGTTGAAAGAGTTCTCGGGCGTACCGGGGCTGACACCCGCCATTGCCTCGATTGCGCCGGTCGCCGGGTCGACCGAGACGATCGCGCCGGACGGATCGTTCCGCGCGTAGAGGACTCCCGAAAGGGCGCGAACGGCAGCGCGCTGGAGGCGTGGGCGGATCGTCGTGTAGATCTTCAGGCCACCGACGCGGACGGTCGCCGCTCCATACGTTTGTTCCAGCAGGTTCTCCACGTAACCGACGAAGTACGGCTCGCTGCTCGCGTAGGCAGGACTTGGACGCAGGTGGAGCTTCCGATCGTGGCCGGCCACGGTGTACTGCGCGTCGGAGATGTAGCCGCTCCGGCGCAGGGCATGCAGAACCTCGTCGCGCCGTGCGAGCGCGGCGGATGGGTTGTGGAGCGGGTCGTAGTACGACGGCGCCTGCGGTAGGCCGGCGAGGAGCGCCGCCTGCTCGAGTGTGAGCCGGGAAGCCGGAACGGAGAAGTACGTCTCGGCTGCGGCCTGGATCCCGTACGCGTGGTTGCCGTAGTAGACGTCGTTGAGGTACGCCGTGAGGATCCTGTCCTTCGGCCAGGCCCGCGAAAGCTTGACCGCGAGACACGCCTCCACCACCTTTCGCTGCAGGGTCTGCTCACGCGAGAGGTAGAGGTTCCGAACGAGCTCCTGGGTGATCGTCGAGCCGCCCTGCACGATTCGGCCGGCGCTCACGTCGGCGACGAAAGCACGCAGGATCCCGACCGGGTCGACGCCGCCATGGTGGTAGAAGCGGCGATCCTCGATCGCAACGGTCGCCTTCGGCATCCACGGGCTGATCTCGTCGCGGTCGACCGCGGTTCGGTTCTCGACGGCGGGAAGGACGCCGACCAAGCTGCCGTTCGCGCCGTAGACGAGTGAGCTCTGCGCCTGGCGCACCGGCCGTAACGTGCTCAGGTCACAGCTCGAGCCGAAGTAGACAGCCCCGCCCGCGGCCGTGAGGGCGAGCAGCGCGAGCGGGACCGTGACCGCGAGAACAAGGAGGGTGCGGGGGCGGCGCTTCGGCTTCGTTCTCTTCGTGTTCTTCTTCCTGGGACTCACGCCCAGACGCCGAGCGCTCGGAGCCGCTTCTGAGCGCGCAAGCGAAGCTCGCGCTCGAGCCGCAGCGCCGCAACGTCGTCGTCGGCAGCTGCGCGAACCGTGACAGTCGCGGAGTCCGCCAACGCGCTGACGTACACCTGTGCATCCCGCTCTTCGGCAATGTCTTCACGCAACGCATCGAGCGCTGCCTCGAGATCGGCAGCCAGCGGAACCGGCACCGACACCTCGGCATAGGTCTCGCGGCTGCGAATGGAGGCGTTGACGATCGTGTCGGACGCGAGCTTCTCGTTCGGCACGACGATCCGCCGGCGGTCGCCCGTGCGGATGAACGTGTAGGTGAGACCGACCTCCTCGACCACGCCGGGCGTACCGTCGTACTCGACCCGGTCGCCGATGCGCACAGGCTGGGCGAGGGCGATCAAGATCCCGGCCACGAAGTTGCCGAGCGTGCGTTGTGCCGCGAAGCCGAGTACGACACCGAGGAGGGCCGAGGATGCCAGCAGGCCGCCCGCCACGGCCCGCACTTCAGGGATGGCGAGCAGCGCAGAGAAGAGACCGACGGCCAGAATGACCACCGTCACCGTGCGACGGAAAACGCGATAGCGAGTGACAGCCTCCGGCGGCAGCGGCCGGCGCTGCAACGACCAGTCGATCAGGCGCGCGAGCAGCGAGACGAGGACGAAGATCGCCGCCGCCACGACGATGTGCCTCCAGAACGGACTCATCCCCGGACTGGAGTTCGCGGTGTGCCGGCGAAATCCTCAGTCGAACGGCAGCGGACGCCGACCCGCGAATCCGTCCTCGATCCGGTGCCACCACGCGATCTCGTCCTCGCCGAGCTGCCAGCAGAGGAGCACCGTCTCGCCGTCGTACAGCGCCGGGAAGTCGATCAAGCCGCTGTCGAGGTCTTTCACCTGGGCGCCGTGCTCCGTGATCTCGTCGACGAGGCGTGCAAGCCGCCGCGCGACGCCGTCGACCTCCGCCGTTGCCGCGGCGAGCTCCGCCGGCGGGATGCCTCCGCCGTTGCCGCGGATCTTCCCCTCGAGCTCCTCCTGCCGCTCGAGCGCAGCCGCGTGCTCGCGACGGCCTGCGACGAGCTGCTCGACGAGCGGCCTGACTTGCTCCAGCGCGGCGTTCGCCTCCTCGGGCGTGAAGTGGCGCATCGGCCGAACCCTATGCTGCGCCGTCGTGGAGACCGAAGCCGCACAGCCGCGTCCACGCCTGGGTCACCGACGTCTCGTCTTCTGGGGCCTCTTCGTCGGGCTGATCGCAGTCCTCAACTACGCGGCACGATTCTCCGGCGGGAGCGGAACGAGCCGCGGCACGTCACGTCAGGAGATCTACTCGTATTCCACCTTCGCCGGCGGGACGGTCGTCTATGCCGTCTGGCTGGGGATCGTCCTCCTGATTGCCCTCGACCGGTTCGACCTACTCGCGCTGCGGCCGCCGCGGAGCTGGGGGAGAGCGCTCAAGCTCGGTGCAGCGGTCATCGTCGGGATCCTCGTCTGGGAGACGCTCGCGTCACTCCTGCCACTGCCCGAATCACCCGGCAAGGAGCAAGGCATCACGAACGTGCGCTGGGAGCCCGCGCACGCGGGCGCCTTCGCCGCCAACTTCGTCCTGTTCGCCGTGCTCGCGCCGTTCGTCGAGGAGCTCACCTTTCGCGGCGTGGGCCAGTCGCTGCTTCGCTTCCTCGGCCGCGTGCCGTCGATCCTCATTGTCGGGATCGTGTTCGGGCTCGCGCACGGGCTCGTCGAGGCGCTCATCGTGCTGGTCCCGTTCGGCATCGGTCTGGCCTGGCTGCGCGACCGGACGAACAGCGTCGTGCCTGGGATGCTCGTGCACGCCCTCTTCAATGGGGCGGCACTCGCCTTCATCATCGTGAGCTAGGCCGTTCGCTCAGTCCTCTTCGTCGCCGTTCTCGACGACGAACTGGTCCGGCGTCACGTCCTCGAGGAAGCTCCGGAACTTCAACACCTCGGCTTCGAGCTGCTCCTCGTCGACCTCCTCGCCCTCGAACTCGATCGCGGACTCCGCGATCACGTCGTCGGCGGCGAAGATCGGCGCCTCGGCACGGATCGCGAGCGCGATCGCATCGGAGGGACGGGAGTCGACGTCGATCTCCTGGCCGTCCTGGACGACCGTGATCTGCGCGAAGAACGTGTTCTCGCGGAGCTCCGTGACCGTGATCCGGCTGATCGACGCGCCGAGCTGCTCGAGCATGTCGCTGAAGAGGTCGTGCGTCATCGGCCGTACCGAGGTCTGGCTCTGCAGCTTCATGAGGATCGCCGCCGCCTCGGGATGGCCGATCCAGATCGGGAGGAACTTGTTTCCGTCGGCCGTCTTCAGCAGGACGATCGGCTGTTTGCCGACCAGATCGAAGCTGACTCCGTAGATGAGCATCTCCTGCATCGGCCCGACCTCGTCTCGAATATAGCTCAGGACTTCCAGCCGAAAACCCCGCGGCCGCAGACGTGGAACATGGGCGATCCTGGATTCGAACCAGGGACCTCCGCCTTATCAGGAGTGGGCAGCGTCCAGCCGCGTCCTCCCGCGTCCTCTCGCCCCGCTTGAACAAGCCATGTCCCCGGATCGGCGGGACACGGCTGGACAGAAGAGGACGGGAAACTGTTGCGACTGTTGCGACGGATCAGACGGGCGGTAGCCCCAGGTGAGCCCTCGCCTCGGCCAACACGAGGGTCGTGACGATCTGTTGCACGCCGGACTTCTCCCATAGGGTCGGCGCGAGCTTCCTGACACGCTCCCAGCGGCCTTCCTGCTCCGGGTCGTCCACGTCGATGCTGATCAGGGCTTCCAGCTGCTCACGCACGGCCAGTTCGGCGGCAGGGTCAAGGTGCTCAGCACCGAGCAGGTTCATGAGTTCCCAGATCCGGGCTTGGCGGCTCGCCCACGGAAATGGGCTGCCGCAGTCGGCGCAGAAGTCAGGCCGCTCGAACTCGTCGGCGAAGCCGATGACGCCGGGGACGATGTAGCCGCCCCGGATCATCTTGCTGCAGTGCGGGCACGCCGTCAGCACGTCCGCCCCGCAGGTCG
>DATFHC010000076.1:0-16269 GCA_035248765.1 Gaiellaceae bacterium | reverse complement strand
CCGCGAGGCGGTTCGCCGCCTCGAGGCGCTGGGCCTCGCCGAGCACGTGCCGCACCACGGCGCGAAGGTCGTGGCTCTCGACATCGAGGAGCTGCGCGAGCTCTTCTCGATCCGGCTCGCCCTCGAGACGATGGCCGTGCGACGTGCCGCCGATCTCTTCGCCGCGGAGGACGAGCAGGCGGCCCGTTCACACCTGGCCGAGCTCGACGGCGCCCGTCGCGCCGGCGACGCGCGCACCGCGGTTCGCGCACACACCGCCTTCCACTTCACGCTCTACGAAGCCGCGCGCTCCGGCTGGCTGCTGCGCCTGATCCGCCCGGCCTGGGACAGCTGCGAGCGGTACCGGCCGGTGCTGCTCGGCGCCGGAGGGTCACCCCAGGACCGGCACGCCGAGCTCGATCAGGAGCTGCTCGACGCCTGCACGGCGCGCGATCCCGACCGGGCCGCAGCCGCGCTGCACGCACACCTCGAGCTGGCGACCGACATCTATCGAGTCGAGCTCGCCGGCCGAAGCATCTTCGCGTTCTAGAAAGGAGAACCATGGCAACGACGTCCAAGGCGTCCGCCGAGAGCTCGACCCGGGAGCTCGTTCCGTTCCGCGTCCGCACCGCGGACGGCCGGGAGGTCGAGCTCGAATACTCCTCGCCGCGGCCGGCGGAGGCTCACGACGAGCACGCCGTCCTCGAGACCCTCCCGTGGTTCGAGCCGGGCAAGCCGCTCCGCAACTACATGCTCCACGAAAGCGACTTCTACGACGAGGTCGAGCAGGTCTGGGGCCGCCGCTGGGGCGCCGAGGGGATCGGGACGTTGCGCGAGGTGCTCGTGTCCCGTCCCTCCGAGAACGAGATTCGGCCGGAGTACGCGGAGGAGTGGCAGTACTACTACTCGTCGGCCGCGGGCAACGCCGACCTCGGCCGGCTCCAGGCGCAGTTCGACGAGTACTACGAGGTGCTCGGAGACAACGGCGTCCGCGTCAACTACATCGAGCCGCCGGTGCCCGCGATCGGCGCCTACGGCTGGATCAAGAACCTCGTCACGCTCGCGGGAGGCGGCCTCGTCGTGCACGGCGGCGCGATCGTCCACCGCTACGGGCTCGGTTCCTGGCAGAAGGGCCGCGAGGTGATCTGGCAGCAGGTGCTGGCCGCGCTACAGGTTCCCGTCTATCTGACGATCCACGGCACCGGCGTCGGCGAGCCGGGCGCCGGGCGCTGGCTGGACGAGAAGACGTTCGTCTTCAACGAATCTGTCGTGGCGAACGAGGAAGGGCTGCGTCAGCTCGAGTTCGTCCTCTCGAACCTCGGCATCGAGCTGATCGTCTGCCACAGCCCGGGTTGGTACGACACGACGGGCCACGGCAACATCGGCACGTCCCACATGGACATGGTCATGCTGACCGTGGACCACGGGAAGGTGCTGCTCGCCCCGCATCTCGTCAACTACGGCTTCGTGCGGGAGCTGAAGAGCCGCGGCTACGAGATCATCGAGGTGCCGGTCGAGGAGTACTGGGATCTCGCGTTGAACGGCGTGACCCTCTCGCCCGGCCGCCTCGTGATGAACGCGGGCTCGCCGACTGTCCTGCGCGCGCTCGAGAAGCACGGCGTGGAGGTGATTCAGGTCGACTTCTCGGAGAGCCACAAGTTCGCGATCGCGGGGCTGCACTGCGCGACGCTGGAGCTGGTGCGCGACCAGCCGGATCAGCTCTAGCGGGAATGAGCCCTGAAGTTCGGAGCGGGAGGTGTCTCTAGTTGGCCGGCGAGCAAGCCAGGAATCCTGAGAGCCGCTCGAGCGCGACTTGCCCGTGAGCGGGGAATCAGAACTACAGGGATGGGACCGTTTGTCGGTAGGTGGGCGACCGAGGGAGCCCATCCGATGCTTCCCGGCGAAGCTATCCGTGGAACGAGCACGTTCGCGTGGCTCGATGGCCGGGAGTTCGTGATCTGGCGCCCGCACTACGACCACCCCAACATTCCGGACGCCCTCACAATCATCGGCGTCACCAATGGGCAACTGTCAATGCATTACTTCGACAGCCGCGGCGTGGACAGTGTGTACGCCACCAGCCTCGATCAAGCCACATGGCGGTTTTGGCGTGACGCGCCTGCACGCGACCTCTCGCAGCGCTTCACCGGCACTTTCAGCGACGACGGCAACACGATCACGGGCCAGGATCAGCTATCGAAGGACGGGAAGGTCTGGGAGGGCGACCTCAAGTATCAGAGGATGGTTTGACCCCAGCGCGGCCCTCAAGGCCGATCGCCCTCACCTGTGCCAGTGTTCCGGAATGACCCCCGAGCTAGCGCGAAGTGCAGCGAGCGACGACGCCGCCGGGATGATGAGGGCTGCGCGGGTGGCGAGGGCCAATGTTCAACGAGAGCTTCTTGTCCCACGCGGTGCGGTAAGCATTTGCACCGGCTGACTGGCTAGGCACGTTCAGGCTGATGCTGTCTGCATGCCCGAGGCAGCCGATGGTGTCGCCAGCCCGCGCACGGTTGAAGGTGCGGGTCTGCCCGACATGGATGGAGTACTCCGATATCACCGCAACGCGAACGCTCCTCGCTGCGCCATTCGTGCCGCTTCCGCAGGCAGAGCTCGCTAGCACTGCAACGAGAAGCAATGTCGCGCAGGTCACACGCTTCACGCGGAAAGCCTAAGCCCTTCGGCGGAGAACGTCGTGCGTCGTGCCTCAGCAAACTCGCCTGCGCGAGCGTCCTCACGCTCGGCCGCGCGCTGCCTATCTCGACGCGAGCCTGCGGATGCGCGCGACTGCGCGCTGGCTCAGCGGTGGCTCGAGGAGCTTGCGCGCGACGATCGTCCCGGAGCCCGCGCCGAGGCCCGGGCCGGGCCACGTGCTCGCGCCGATCTGCCACAACCGCTCGATCGGCGTCGCGTGCCCTGGGCTGCTCCCGAAGGGGCGCCAGAAGAAGTTCTGGTCGAGCGCGAGCGAGCCGCCGTAGGGATCGCCGTGCCGGAGGTTGACGTTCGCCCGCTGCAGGTCGTGCGGGCCGAGCGCGACTCGCTTCAGGATCGACGACTCGAGGTTCGTGATGTGCCGCGCGAGCCTCGACTGGATCCGGTCGGCGTAGTGCTCCCGCTGCGCGTCTGTCCAGTCGCCGTTCCCGTAGTACTGCGCGCCGCTCGCATCGCCCTTGATGTGCCACGGGAGCTCCTGCAACTGGATCCAGAGGAGGCCGCGACCCGCCGGCGCGCGCGAGGGGTCGATCGTGAGCGGCTGACCGACGACGATCGTGGCTTCCGCAGGGAGCAGCCCGCGCTCGGCCTCGTTCACCGCGCGTGAGACGCCGTCGAGCCCCGGTGTGACATGCACGATCGCGGTCTGTCCGAGCCGCTCGTCTCCACTCCAGCGAGGCGGCTCGGAGAGTGCGTAGTGGATCTGCATCTCCGAGCGGCCGTAGCGGAAGCGGCGGGCACCCTCCGCGACCGGCGCGGGCACTTCGGCGTCGGCGAGCAGCCGCTCGTGGAGCTGCGTCGGCGTCACGCTCGCAACGACCGCCCGCTCGGCTTCGATCGTTTCGCCGTCGGTGAGGCGCACGCCTACGGCCCGGCCGGAACGGACGAGCACGCGCTCGACGTCCCGGTCGGTCTCACAGACTCCGCCGTGGTCTCGGATCAGCTGCACGAGCGCACCGGCGAGGTTCGCGCCGCCGCCGCGCGGGATCGGCATCCCGCCCTCCTGGACGGCGACGGCGATCACCTGCGTCATGAAGCCCGACGTCGCCTGGTCGGGACCGAGCCCGGTGTGGAGCACCCACGGCGCGAGCACGCCATGCGCGCGCTCCGAGGCGAACGTCGTCTCGAGCCAGTCGCGGCTCGCCTGGAGCACCTCACCGAGGAACGCCGCGGCGCCGGCGCGTCCGAGGCGCCGCACGACCTTCGTGCCGAACGCGAGTCCCGCCGGCGACCAGAGCTCGGTGCCGAGGGCGCCGAAGGCGAGGTCGGCGTTGGGGGAGAAGCGCTCGAGGACGCCCGGCCATTCCGGGCCGAGCTCCTGCTGGTTTCCCTCCGCCGTCCGGAGCAGGAACGCCGAGCCGCCGTCGGGGAACGCCGTCGCCGTCGGCAGCTCTGTGTTGAGGTACTCGAGCCCGCGAGCCGCGAGCTCGTCGCCAAGCTCGGCGTGCGCCGCGCCGCCGACCCAGAGCGGGTGCCAGGCGCTGAAGGTGTCGTGGAGGAATCCCGGCTCGGTCAGCTCCTCGGTCTTGATCGCGCCGCCGAACCAGTCGTTCCGTTCGAGCACGCACACCCGCCAACCGCCCCGCGCGAGCAGCGCCCCGCAGGCGAGGGAGTTGATGCCGCTCCCGACGATGACCGCGTCGTACTCAGGCATTCGCGAGATTCCGGAGCTCGTCGTCCGTGACCAGACCGCCCTTCCGCGTCCCGAGCTCCTTGACCCGTGCGAGCAGCTCCGGCCACCGCTCCTCTGGTACGTCGAGCCCGAGCTCCTCGACCTTGATCCGGATCGAGTCGAGCCCGCTCTTCTTGCCGAGGACGATGGCTCGCTCAGCCCCGACGAGCTCGGACGAGTACGGCTCGATCGACGGCGGGTCGTGGAACTGCGACGCGACCGCGCCCGATTCGCGGCGGAAGAGCGTCTCGCCGGTGAGCGGCTTCCACGGCGCGAGCCCGTAGCCGGAGAGCTCCTGCACGCGCGCCGCGGCCTCGCGCACACGGTCGAGGCGCAAGCCGGTATCTACGCCGTAGAGCGCGCGGAGCGCGAGCGCGATCTCGCCGAGGTCGGCGTTCCCCGCGCGCTCGCCCATCCCATTGATCGTTCCGTGGATCCACGTCGCGCCCGCGCGGACGGCTGCCGCCGCGCACGCGGTCGCCATCCCGAAGTCGTTGTGGCCGTGGAAATGCACGGGTAGGCCGTCGACGTATTGCCCCGTCGCGCCCACGAGGTCGGTGACGGCTTCGGGTGACGCGATCCCGAGCGTGTCGACGACGGCGACCTCCTTCGCGCCCGCTTCGACGGCGGTCTCGTACACCTGCCGGTAGAAGTCCGGCTCGGCGCGCGTCGAGTCGACCCCGAAGAACGCCGCGTGGATGCCGTGCTCGTCGGCGAAGCGCATCGCCGCTGCGATGCGCTCGAGCATCTTCTCGCGAGAAACACCGATCGCCTCGAGCTTCAGGTCCGAGATCGGAGACTCGATGACGGAATGCCTGACGCCGACCTCGACGAGGAGCTCGAGGTCGGCGGGGACCGCGCGCGAGAAGCCCCAGACCTCCGCGTCGAGGCCTGCGCCGGCGATCAGCTCCACGGCGCGCTGGTCGTCGTCTGACACGCGCGGGAAACCGGCCTCGATCCGCTGGATTCCGAGCCCGTCGAGCAGCCGGGCGATCTCGAGCTTCTCCTCGGGCGAGAGGACGACGCCGACCGTCTGCTCGCCGTCACGAAGCGTCGTGTCGTAGAGGCCGACGCTGCCGCGGATCGCGTAGCGGTAGTTGAGCGACCCCGTCCAGATCAGGTCGGACACTGGACCACTCCATCCGGGAACGAGGAGAGCTTCTCCACGCCGCTGCTCGTGACGAGGAAGTTGTCCTCGACGCGCAACCCGCCGCCGCCCGGCCAGTAGGCGCCGGGCTCGACCGCGAGCACCATCTGCTCCTCGAATGTTCCGTCTCCGGCCTGGTGCGGATAGGGCGGCTCGTGCGCCCGCGCCCCGACGCCGTGACAAATCGGGTGAGTCGGCTGGCCCGGATAGCCCATAGCGTCGACCTGCACTCGAACGCTGCGATCGAGCTCGGCCATCGAAGCACCCGGCCGAATGGACTCGAGCGCGCCCTCGTAGACGCCCATCAGCGCCGCCTCGAGCTCTGCGTAGTCCTGCCGCAACTCGCCCACGACCAGGTTCTTCGTGTGGTCGGCCCAGTAGCCGTCGACGCAGACCCAGATCTCGAAGAGGACGGGCTCACCCTCGACGACGGGTTTGTCCCCGGTCGCCGTGAACGTCTTGATCTCTCGGCCGGCCCAGACGAGCGAGAACGGCAGCGCGAGATCGACCTTGCCGTGCCAGCCCGTGCCCTCGCCGTGGACGAAGCCTTGCCACAGCGCCGCGGCCTCGGCCTCCTTCATCCCGGGGCGGAGCCGGTCGCGGACATGCTCCATCGCCGCCGCCGCGATCTCGTTCGCGAGCCGGAGCCGCTCGATCTCCTGCTCCGTCTTCAGCGAGCGGGCGCGGACGAGGAGCGCCGTCGCGTCGGCCGCCCCGGGGAACGAGTCGAACCAGGCCGCGGTGAACGTCGTCGGCTCGCCGACCATCCGGTCGGAGGCCTGCGTGCCGAGCGACAGCTCGAGCCCTACCCGCTCGTAGTCCTTGGCCGCGGGGACAGCCGCGTCAAGCGTGCGAGCGATCGGCGGCCGCGGATCCTCCGGGTCGTAGCCCCGGATCAGCCGAACGTCCGTCGTCCACGAAGTGCGGCCCGCATCCTCCTCGGAGGCCTCGATCGTGATCAACACGGGCTCGCCCTCGCACGGGAAGATGCAGGCGTCGTACCCCTTCATCCCCCAGAAGTTCGTCAGGTAGAGGACGTTGTCGGGGGCCCTGACGACGAGCGCGTCGAGCCCCTCCTCCGCCATGAGCGCGCGAACGCGCTCGAGCTTCGGGTCGTCGCGCTCCCAGGTCACCTGTCGTCTAGCTCGGCTTGATGTTCTGGTTGAGGCGGAAGAGGTTCTCGGGGTCGTACTTGTCTTTCAGCGTGACGAGCCGGGCATACTTGTCGTCGCCGAACGTTGCGCGCACCCGCTCGTCGCCCGTGTCGGCACTGAAGGTCAGCGGCGCGCCGGCGCCCGTGTACGGCGCCGTGAGCTCGCCCCACTTCCGCACCCACGCCATCTCCGAGTCGGACTCCGCTTCGGTCATCCAGACGCCGATCGCATGCAGGATCCACTTCCCGGGACGAGGACTGATCGCCGTCAGGTCCGGGTCGAGCCGTTCGAGCGCTCCGCCGAGCGGCTGGAAGAAGGCGGCGGTGAAGGGCGAGCCGATCGTCCCCGCATGCGCGACGACGAGATCGATGAGCTCGTCGCTGAGCTCCTCGACCGCTTCCGCCTTCCAGTAGTTGAGGTTCCCCGGCTGGTTGGGTGCGTCGATAAGCGTCTGCACCGCGACGTACGGCATCGGCCCGACGAGGTCCGCGAACGGCGTTCCGAACTCGCGGATGGGGCGAAGCAGCTCGGGATCGCCGAAGGAGATCGGGATCAAGGCCATCACGGGCTTCCCCTGGAGCTCCCGCGGGACGAATGCCTCGGGCGGAGCTACGACGACTGCCCCGCCGCCGCCGACCTCATCGGGCGCCGACTCGATCCAGTCGCGGTAGAAGCGGACGACCTCGCCGCCCTGCTCCAGCGGCCAGAGCACCATCCCGCCGGTGACCATCGGGCCGACTTCGTGCAGGCGGTACTCGAACTGGGTGACGACCCCGAAGTTCCCGCCTCCACCGCGAAGCCCCCACAGGAGTTCCTCGTTCTCGTCCTCGCTCGCCCGGACCACGCGGCCGTCGGCGGTGACGAGGTCAGCGGCGAGCAGGTTGTGCGCCGTGAAGCCGAACATCCGCTCGAGCCAGCCGCTGCCGGCGCCGAGCGTGAGGCCCGCGATTCCCGTTGTCGTGATGCGGCCACCCGTGGTCGCAAGCCCGTGGGCCTGCGTAGCCGCGTCGAACTCGCCCCAGGTGACGCCGGCCTGCGCCCGCGCGACGCGGCTCTCCGGATCGACGTCGATCCGCTTCAGGAGCGAGAGGTCGAGCATGATCCCGTCGTCGCAGACGGCGTGACCGTTGACGCCGTGCCCGCCTCCCTTGATCGAGAGCGGCAGGCCCGTCTCGCGGGCGAGCAGGACGCCGGCGACGACGTCGGCGGCACCCGTGCAGCGGACGATCAGCCGGGGACGGCGGTCGATCATCGCGTTGAAGACCTTGCGCGCCTCGTCGTAGCCGTCGTCTCCCGGCTCGAGGAGCTCGCCTTCGAACCGGCCGCGGATGACCGAAACTGTGGACTCGTCAAGAATCGTGCTTGCCATGGTCGCCTCCCCTGAGCGTCGGTAGTGCGCTAATCCTCCCACCGGAGGGGCTCTTCGGCTAGGCGTCCTCGCCCCAGGGCCGGATACGTGGCGGCGGCGGCTCACCGTGGCCTTCCTGCCACGAGATGACGGGATTGCGGAGCACGCCGATCCGCTCGATCTCCGCCTCGATCACGTCGCCCGGCTTGAGGTAGAGCCGCCTTCGCTCTTCCTCCGACTTGAAGCCGGCGACGCCCGCGACGGTGCCGGTCGAGAGGACGTCGCCCGCGCTGTAGCCGAGCGCGGAGAAGTTGCTCAGGATCTGCGGGATCGTGACGCTCATCCGGCTCGAGTGCGACTCCTGGCGCGGCTCGCCGTTGACCCGCAGCTCCATCGCAAGGTCGTGCGGGTCGGAGATCTCGTCGGGCGTTACGATCCACGGCCCGAGCGGGCAGAACGTGTCGATCGCCTTGCAGAAGCTGAACACGCCCGAGCGCATCTCGCCGCGCTGGATGTCGCGAGCCGTGATGTCGTTGAATATCACGTAGCCGCCGATGTAGTCCTCGGCCTCCTCCGGCGAGAACCACTTGCCGGCCTTCTTCAGGACGACGGCAAGCTCGAGCTCGTAGTCGAGCTCCTCGGTGAGGTGCTCGGGATAGACGATCGGCTCGTCCGGGCCGACGATCGCGTCGATGTTCTGGAAGAAGTTGATCCAGGGCGCGATCCGGTGCGTCCAGTTGACGTTCTTCGACTCCTCCTCGTGCTCGCGGAAGTTGCCGGCGGTGTGGAAGAACTTCTTCGGGAGGATCGGTGCGCGAAGCTTCGCCTCCGCGAGCGGCGTGCGCTCGCCCGTCTCGTCGGCACCGCCGCGCTCGAACCACTCGCGCATCGTCGGGACATCGAGCCGGACGATCTCCTCGCCGTCGACGTGTCCGACCTTCCCGTCCTCGTAGGTGACGAGCTTCATCGCGAGCGGAGGTAAACGAGCACTTGCCCCGCGTTCGCGTCGGGCGGGAAGACGGGATAGAAGACCTTCTCGATCCGGCCCTCGGCGGCCACGAGAGTCAGCCGCTTGTACAACGTGTGGCCCTCGATCTCGAATGTCGGCAGCGAGAGTGCGGCGCCGAGCTCGCGCTCGGGATCGGCGACGACCGGAAACGGCATGCGGTTCCGCTCGGCGAACTCGAGCTGGTCGTCGAGCGTCTGCGCGGACAGGCCCGCGACCGGGACGCCGAGCTCTGGGTAGAGGTCGCGAAAGGCGCACGACTGCGGCGTGCAGCCGCGGGCCCCGGGTGTCTCGTCCCAACCGGGCAAGAGCGGAACGCCGGGCCGGCCGCTGCGCGGATAGATGTAGATCACGACGAAGTCACGGACGTTCACCGGGCCCTGTGACGAGTCGAGCAGGAGGGACGGCAGATCCAGACCGACAAGGTGTTCTGCGGCGCCGTCGTCGACCGGAACCGGAAGATTCGCCGGCAACGGGTAGATGTCATGCGACACCGCAGACCTCCATGGCGACGCGCGCATAGACGTCTGCCGTCTTTACAAGGCCGTCGATCTCGAGGTTCTCGCCGAGCTCGACGTCCATCAGCCCCGTCGAGGTCCCGTAATTGACGGTCGGTACGCCGTAACGCGTGAGCGCCGACGCGTCGCTGAACCAGCGCGTGACGTCCCGGCCCGGCGGCTCGCCCCAGATTTCGGCATGCGCCGAGTCGATTGCTGCGACGAGCTCGTGCCCCTCCTCGATCTCGGCGCCGGGCGCGGTGACGAAGATCTCTCCCTCGACCCCGTACTCGGGAAAGCGCTCGCCGAGGCCGCGGACCATGTCGAGCACCTCGCGCCGCGCGACCGCCATCGGCTTGGTCGGCGGCACGCGGACGTCGAGGAAGAGATCGGTGTGGTGCGGAGTGCGGGAAGCGCGCCAGCCGAAGCCACCCTCGACCGCTCCGACGTTGACGATCGCCTTCGCGCCGCGGTACGCGCTCGCCGGGTCGTCCTCCCAGGTCGGGATCCACTCGAGCACCGCGTCGAGCACCTCGCGCGCGCGCAGGATCGAGTTTCGTTCGCGCCGTCCCTCGCTGAAGGCCGTGTGGATGAAGTCGCCATGCACGCGGATCCGCAGCCAGAGCGCGCCGAAGTGGCCGAGCACGACCTTCCCCTCGGTCGGCTCGCCGAGCAGGCACATGTCCGCGACGCCGCCGTGCGAGACGAGGTAGCGCGTGCCCGCCGCGTAGCCGCGGTACTGCGCGCCCTGCGCCTCTCCCTGCTGCGTCTTCTCGATCTCGCCGCAGACGGCGGCAATCAGTACGTCGCCTCGCAACCGCACGCCCGCGTCCTGCAGCGCGCGCACCGCCTCGACGTAGCAGGCGACCGCGCCTTTCATGTTCGAGATGCCGAGCCCGTAGAGCCGCCCGTCCCGCTCGAACGCCTGCGGCTGGAAGCCGGGGACGCTGCGCAGCCACGGCTCGCGCCCCGAGTACGACGTGTCGAGATGGCCGTTGAACATGAGTGACTTCCCGCCGCCGGAGCCCGTCCAGATGCCGAGCGCATTCGCCCGCCCCTCCTCGACCTGCTGCCACTGCACCTGCAGGCCGAGCGATTCGTAGAGCTCGACCATCAGTCGAGCAGCCGCCTCCTCGTCGCCGGTGAAGCTCGGCACGTTGACGAGCCGCGTCGCGGTCTCGACGAGACGGTCGCGGTCGATGCTCACCATGCTTCGTAGCCTCCGATCAGGTCGCCCGCGTCGACGCCGAGGTCGACCAGCACAGCGGCTGCGAGTGAGGATGATTCCCCGTGAGCGCAGACGAGACAGAGGCGGCGGCCCGCAAGCTCCTCGTCGCGCGACTCCGAGGTCTGGTCGGCGCGCCACGGCAGGACCGACAACGGCACCGGCTTCGAGCCGGGAATGGCGCCTTCGCGCTCGCGTTCGTCGTGCGAGCGGATGTCGACGACGAGCAGATCAGGATCGGCGCGTACCTCGTCGGGCGTGTAGCGGACGATCCGCGAGCGGGCCTCGGCGAGCATGTCGTCTATCCGCGAAATTGCGGCAACACCTTCTCGCCGAAGAGCCGGATCTGCTCGTGGCGGTCTGCGCCCCAGAGCTCGAGCATGACGTGGCTACAGCCGGCGTCGCGGTACTCCTCGATCGCCGCGATGCAGTCGGACGGCGTGCCCGCGATCGGCCGGCACTTGTCGAGCAGCGCGTCGGAAACCTGCGCCTTCGCGGCGAGGCGCCCGCCCTGCTCCATCGCCTCGGCGACGGGGCGGATCTCGTCCTGCTCGATCCCGGCCAGCTCGAGCAGCGTGTCGGCGGCGCCCTGGATGTTCTGCACCTTGTTCGCGAGGTACATGCCGGCGATCTCGCGCGCGCCGTCGCGGCCCGCGTCGCGGTCCGACTCGTGGATCGAGGCGACGACCGTGCACCCGACGTCGATCTCGCCGCCGACGTTTTCCCGGGTGTAGCGGACGAATCCGGGCGTCGTGATCGACGGCGTGAGGCAGCCGTCTGCGATCTCACCCGCCAGCTGCTGCATCTTCGGCGCGGTCGCCGCGACGTAGAGCGGCGGCACCTCGCGCGGAGAGTGCGCGTCCGCGGCGAGCGCCGGCACGTCTGCGCTCCACGTGTCGCCGTCGTAGTCGAACCGCTCGCCGGAGAGGACTCCACGCGCGATCGTGACGGCGTCGCGCATCGGCCCGAGTGTCTTCTTCGTCTGCGTCTTCGTGTTGTTGAGAAAGATCTTGGAGGTCCCGAAGCCGAGGATGAACCGACCCGGCCCGGCGGCCTCCTGTACGACGCGTGCGTCCATCGCGGCCTGGACGGGATGACGGGTCGACGCCGCGATGATCCCCCAGCCGATCGTCAGCCGCTTCGTCTCGCGGGCCATGAGCGCACCGACGCCGGTCGAGGAACGCGCCTCCATGCCGTGCTTGCGCCACCACGGGTATGCCTCGGCGAGCCAGACGGTGTCCATCCCCGCCTCGTCCATGGCCCGCGCCGACGCGAGCATCTCGTCGAGCGGCTCCATCGTGAGCTGCATGACGCCGAACTTGAGAGGAGGCGCCAAGGTCAGTCTTCGGTCGAGGTCGTCGGCCCCTCGGGATCGGCCTCATACGCCTCGGGCGAGGCGGGGCTGATGCCCTCCTCGGCGCCGTGTATAGCCGGGTCGCCTCCGGCTGCGATCGCCTCCTGAACCTGGCCGTCCAGCGCCGTGAGGACGTGTTGGACCTGCTGGTTCACGATGGGCTGGAGGACGCGCTGCCCCATCGAGCCGACCGGACCGAGGATCTTCACCTCGGCCGCCCAGGCCATCGCGGTCCCGCCCTCGGCCGCGTCGGAGAGGGTGAACGACGTCTCCATGTTCATCATCGCGCCGACACCGTGACCTTTCACCGCGAGCTTCGCGAAGTCCGGCTCACGCTCCTCGATCTTCTCCATGTCGACCTTCATCTTCAGGCCGCCGAGGCCGAGCGGGATCTTCACGTTCGCGGTCCAACGCTTGTCGTCGTGGATGTCGAAGCTCTCGACGCCGGGCATCGTCTTCGCCATCGACGCCGGGTCGTTGAGGACATGCCAGACAGTCGCCCGCGGCGCGGCGAAGCGGCGTTCGCCCGAGACGTTCACTGCTGCATCAGCTCCCAGACGCGCTGATAGGGGTTGTGGCTGTCGGTCACGATCTGCCCGGTCGCGTCCTGGATCGCCGCACAGATCGCGTGAATCCCGGCCCCACCGCCCTCTCCCATGCCCTTCGTGCCGAGCGGCGTGAACGGCGACGGGCTCTCGATCGCGCCGGTCGCGAGCGGCGGCATGTCGAGCGCGTGCGGGACGTGGTAGTCGTAGAAGTTGGGCGTCAAGAGATTGCCGTCCTCGTCGTATTCGTAGGTCTCGTGGACGGCCGCGCCGAGTGCCTGCGCGGTCGCGCCCATCACCTGCCCCTCGACGATCTGCGGGTTGATCCGCTTGCCGCAGTCGTCGACGGCGGCGTAGTCGACGATCTCGTACGCGCCTGTCTCGGGATCGACCTCGACGACGGCCACGTGGATCTGCACCGCGTAGGTCAGCGTGAGGTTGCCGAACTTCCGCTCGACGTCCGGCACCTCGAACGGCGGCCGGTAGACGTAGCGGCAGTTGAGGGTGACGTCGAGGTCCTCCGGCAGGCCGGCGTTGTTCGCGTTGATGATCGCGCCGCAGGCCATGAAGGGGAGGAACGCGTCGGGGCTTTCCTTGATCCGGACGCCACCGTCGGCAAGCTCGAGCGCCTCGGCCGGCACGCCGCCGAACACGGCGCCCGCAAGCTTCTTGATCTCTGCCGCAAGCATCTCGGTCGCGCCCTTGACCGCGCTGAGACCGGTGACCGCGAACTGGCTCGCGTAGGTGCCGGAGAAGCCGGCGTGCGAGTTCCAGTAGCTGTCGTGGCCGGCGCGCACGTGCACGTCGTCGGGCGAGCAGCTGAGGATGTCGGCGACGACCTGCGCCGCGGTCGTCTCGTGCCCCTGGCCCTGCGGCGTCGTACCGAGCGTGACGACGATCTCGCCGAAGATGTCGAGCTTGACCGTGGCGACCTCGTTGTTGCCCGAGAACTGGAGCTCGGGGTTGATGAGGCGCGATTGCCCGAAGTTGTTCGTGCCAGAGTCGAGCGTGGAGCCGATCCCGACGCCGAGCCGCTTGCCTCGCGCCTCGGCGTCGGCGCGCTTACCGGGAATCGAGTCGTAGCCGATGAGCTCGAGCGCGAGGTCGAGCATCGCTGCGTAGTCGCCGGAGTCGTAGACGCAGCCGTTCGGCGTCTCGTACGGCATGTCTTCGGCGCGAATGTAGTTCCGCTTGCGCACCTCGACCGGATCGAGTCCGAGCTCGCGCGCGACGATGTCCATCACGCGCTCGGTGAACCAGAGGTGCTGCATGCGCGAGTAGCCGCGGTTCGGGGAGACAGGCGCCTTGTTCGTCGCGACCTGCGTGAAGTCGAGCTCGATATGGCGCCAGCGGTACATCCCGGGGGTCACCTGCGCCCAGATCACGCCGCCGAGCGGCTCGTAGCGCAGCCAGGCGCCTGCGTCGTCGAGCGCCTTCGTCCTGAAGCCGAGCAGCGTGCCGTCGTCCTTGACAGCGACCTCGGTGTCGTGGAACCAGCGCTCGTTGCCGTGCGACATCGAGAGGTGGAAGTCGGTGCGCCACTCCGTCCACTGCACCGGCCGGTTGAGCTTCCGCGCGAGCAGGCAGCACACAACGAGCTGCGGGTGCGACGTGATCTTGTTACCGAAGCCGCCGCCGATGTCCTGGGTGACGAAGCGGAGCTTGTCGAGCCCGACCCGCATCGCCGGCCCCATCATGATCGCCGCGAAGCCGGGGAACTGGTTGTTCGTGTGGATCGTCCACTGCCCGACGCCGCGGTTGAACTCGACGAGCGCACCGTCGCACTCGAGCGGCGTCGAGTTGAAACGGTGGAAGTGGAGCTCGGGAATCTTCACCACGCGGTCGGCTTCGGCCAGCGCGGCGTCGAAGTCGCCCCACGAGTAGAGGCCGGTCCACATGAGGTTCCCGTCGCTGTCGTCGTGGAGGACGGGCGCGTCCGGATCCTGCGCGCGCCGCGCGTCGACGAGCGCCGGGAGCGGCTCGTAGTCGACCTCGACGAGCTCGGATGCGTCGCGGGCGAGCTCGCGCGTCTCGGCGACGACGGCCACGACCGGCTCGCCCACGTAGCGCACCTTGCCCACCGCAAGCGAGAAGTCCTTGATGTTCGCCCCCGGCGCGCTCGAGATCTGGAAGAACGGATCGGTGAGCGCGGCGACTTCCTCGCCGGTCAGGGTCCCGTAGACGCCGTCGATCGCCTCCGCTGCGGAGACGTCGACGCGGGTGATGTGCGCGTGCGCGTACGGGCTGCGCACGAAGTGAAGGTAGCCCATCCCGTGCCGCTTCACGTCGTCGACGAACACGCCCTCGCCCTGGAGGAGCCGCTTGTCCTCCTTGCGCCTGACGCTCTGGCCGCCCCAGCCCTTCTGCACCTCGACGGGTGCCGGAGCGAGCGTCGTCTCGCTGGCGCGCGTCACTTGGCCACCGACTTGACCGCTTCGAAGATGTTCCAGTAGCCGGTGCAGCGGCAGATGTTGCCTTGCAGCGCCTTCTTGATCTCGTCGTCGGACGGGCTCGGATTCTCGCGCAGGAGCGCGGTCGCGCTCATCAGCATCCCGGGCGTGCAGTAGCCGCACTGCAGCGCATGGTGCTCGTTGAAGGCGTGCTGCAGGGGCGTCAGCTCCTCACCCTCGGCGAGCCCCTCGACGGTCTCGACGCTCGAGCCATTCGCCTGGACGGCAAGGAGCATGCAGCTCTTCACGAGGGTGCCGTCGAGGATCACCGAGCAGGCGCCACAGTTGCCGGTGTCGCAGCCGATGTGGCTGCCGGTGAGGTCGAGGTCGTCGCGCAGGAAGTGGATCAGGAGCTTGCGCGGCTCGACGTCGCGCTCGTAGGTCGTCCCGTTGACAGTGACCGCGACGTCCATCAGCGGGCCGCCGCCTCTTGCGCGGCGCGGGTCGCGAGCACCGCGGCGAGGTGCGTGCGGTACTCGCTCGTGGCGTGGACGTCGGAGGGCGGCATGAGGTTGGCGCCGCGGACCGCGTCGGCGACTCCCTCCGGCGCGTCGGCCGTGACGAGCACCGGCACCGCGTCGACGCAGCCGAGCGCGACGCGCACCGTGCCGTTCACGCTCGCGGCGGCGTTGCAGATGCACGTCCCGTCGGCGCCGAGCGTGACCGCGGCGAAGCCGTCCTTCTTGCCGGCGGGGATCGCGATCCGCGTCAGCAGCTCGCCCGACCCGCAGGCGGTCATGTACACGCCGAGGAAGAACTCCTCCGCCGGCACCTCGCGCTCGACTATTCCCGCTCCGGCGCCGGCCGAGCCGGCACCTCCGCTCCTGGCCGGCTCCGTCGAGCCTACGCCGGCGGCACCGGCGATCGTCATCCGCGCGCCGACCGCCACCATGAGGGGCGGCAGGTGGTTCGTCGGGTCGTTCGAGCAGACGTTGCCGCCGATCGTGCCGCGGTTGCGCACCTGGACGTCGGCGATCGTCGCGCAAACCTCGCCGAGGATCGGCCGCGCCTTCGCCTCGGCCGAGGCCATCAGCTCGGAGTACGTAGTCATCGCGCCGATCGTGAGCGTCCCGTCGCCGGCGAGCTCGATCCCGCGCAGCTCCTCGAGCCCGTTCAGGTCGACGAGCATGTCCGGCGAGGCGGCACGGGCCTTCATGACGTTGATCAGCGTCTGGCCGCCCGC